>JAOBWO010000070.1 GCA_025463415.1 Acidimicrobiales bacterium
CGTACGTCGTCGACTGGCAGGTCGTGTCGGCCGACTCGCATCCCGTGCAGGGCGCGTTCACGTTCCAGATCGGGAAGATCTCCAGCCTGCAGGCGGGCGTCCTCAACCAGATCATCGGTCGCGATCACACCAGCCGCGCCGCGTCCGTCGGGCTGGCGATCACTCGCGGGGTGATCATCGCCGCGATCGCGGTCGTGTTCGGCGGGCTGATCGCGATGGCGAGTGCGATCGTCGACGACAGCCGCCGCTTGCGTCGGGTGGTCGCGGCGATGACGGGCGCTGGGGCGCTGGCGGGGCTGCTGCAGCTGCCGCTCGAGGTCGCCTACACGACGGGGCGCTCGCTGTCGGTCCTGAGCGATCGGGACGCATGGAGTGCGGCCTTCGACTCGCGGATCGGCACAGCCTGGGTGATCCGCGCCGCGATCGTCGCCGTGTTGGGCGCTGCACTGTTGATCACCATCGCCGACCGGAAGGCGTGGTGGTGGCGGGCGACTGCAGCCGCCGGACTGCTGGCCACCGGAGTCGTGTCTGCGTACGGCGGGCACGGTGCGACGGGGCGATGGATCGCCGTCGGGGTGCTCGCGACGACGGTGCACGTCGGGGTGATGGCGCTGTGGCTCGGCGGCCTCGTCGCACTCGTCCTCGGCTTCTCCGACGTGACGCCGGCCGGTGCGCGTCGGTTCTCGGCCATGGCCCTCGGTGCGATCGCGGCGGTGGTGGCGAGCGGCACGATCCAGTCCATCCGCCAGCTCGGCTCGATCGACGCGTTGCGCACGACGCACTACGGCACGGTGCTGATCTGGAAGGTCGTCCTCGTTGTCGTGCTGCTGCTCGTCGCGAACGTGAGTCGTCGCGTCGTGCGTCGGCGGCGCGGGCTGGAGCGGGTGGAGGGCACTGAGGACCTCGTCGACCGGCCGCGCCTGCGTCGTGCCCTCGTGACCGAGTGCATCCTCGCGATCGCGATCGTCGTCGCGACCTCGATGCTGATGGCTGCGAACCCGTCCGAGGTCGCAGCCTCGCGGCCGTTCTCGATCCAGCTCCTCGATGGCACCTACCTCGCCGCGGTCACGATCGAGCCCGGCCACATCGGAGCCAACGAGCTGCACATCTACCTGTCGAGCGCCGAGAGCAGCCTCATCGAGCCCGACGAGGTGCACGTCGAGATCAGCGATCCGTCACGAGCTGTCGCGGCGATCGAGGTCCCCGTCACGCGCAGTGGAGCGAGCCACTACACGACCCCCACCGCGACGTTCCCGTACGCGGCGACGTGGACGCTGCTGATCACGGCGCGCTACAACACGTTCGACGAAGTGCAGTTCACCGCGAAGGTCCCGATCCGCTGACTCCGTAGATTGGCCGGATGACCACCGCATCGCCCTTCCGATCGGCCTTGGTCACCGGCGCGTCGAGCGGCATCGGCGAGGCCATCGCCCATCAGCTCGGTGGCTCCGGTGTGCCAACCGTGCTCGTCGCCCGGCGCACGGAGCGGTTGGATGCGCTGGCGGCGCGCTATGACGGGTTCGAGGTGCTGACCGCCGACCTCAACGATGCGGACGGTCTCGCTGCCGTCGCGGCCCGGGTGCGAAGCACCAAGCAGCCGGTGGATCTCGTCGTCAACAACGCCGGTTTCGGCACGAGTGGAGCGTTCGCCGATCTCGACCCCGACCGGTTGCACGACGAGATCGGGTTGAACGTGCAGGCGTTGACCCGGCTCTCGCACGCTGCCCTCGGTGCGATGCTGCCACGCGGCCGCGGGTACCTGCTCAACGTCAGCAGCATGGCCGGCTTCCAGTCGGCTCCGAAGCTGGCGGTGTACGCAGCCACGAAGGCGTACGTGACCAACCTCAGCGAGAGCCTGCACGAGGAGGTCCGCGGCACCGGTGTGCACGTCACAGCGCTGTGCCCCGGGCTGACCAAGACGGAGTTCCAGTCGGTGAGCAACAGCCGGTCGTACGCGTCCAAGTACCCGTCGTTCGCGTGGCTCCCGATCCAAGCCGTTGCCGCAGCCGGTCTTGCCGATGTTGCCAGGGGCCGCGCACTGTCGGTGCCAGGTGTGCTCTACAAGGGCATGGCCGCCGCGACGGACCTGGTGCCGAGGTCTCTGGTCCGTCGGCTCAGCTCACTCGTGCAGCGCGGCAGCGACTGATCACTCGTAGTCGACGGAGGCGAACGTCTTCAGCTTGTCGATCTTGTGGTGGGCGTCGATCAGGCGGACGGTGCCCGACTGCGAACGCATCACCAGCGACTGGGTGTGGGCACCGAGCGAGTCGTAGCGGACACCGCGCAACAGTGCACCGTTGGTGATGCCCGTCGCGGCGAAGAACGAGTTGTCGCCCTGCACGAGATCGTTGGTGGTGAGCACCCGGGACAGGTCGTAGCCGGCCGCGATCGCGGCGTCGCGCTCTTGGTCGTTGCGTGGGTACAGCCGGCCCTGGATCTCGCCGCCCATGCACTTCAACGCGGCGGCGGCCGTCACGCCTTCGGGAGTGCCGCCGATGCCGATCAACACGTCGACGCCGGCATCCGGCCAACAGGTTGCGATGGCCCCGAAGATGTCGCCGTCACTGATCAGCTGGATGCGCGCCCCGGTGGCGCGCACTTCCTCGATCAACGGGGCATGACGGGGACGGTCGAGGATCATCACCGTGAGGTCGCGCACCGTGGTGCGCTTGGCCTTGGCGATCCAGCGCAGGTTCTGTGTCGCGGTGGCGGTCACGTCGATCGCTCCGGCGGCTTCGGGGCCGACGGCGATCTTCTCCATGTAGAAGCACGGACCCGGGTTGAACATCGTGCCGCGCTCGCTCACGGCGATCACGGCGATCGCGTTGTCCTTGCCGAGCGACGCGAGCGTTGTGCCGTCGATCGGATCCACCGCGATGTCGGTCTTCGGCGGGGTGCCGTCACCGATCCGCTCGCCGTTGAACAGCATCGGGGCCTCGTCCTTCTCACCCTCGCCGATGACGACGATGCCGTCCATCTGCACGGTGGAGAGCACGGTGCGCATCGCCTCGACAGCTGCCCCGTCGGCGCCGTTCTTGTCGCCTCGCCCGACCCACCGTGACGCGGCCAACGCGGCCGACTCGGTGACGCGGACGAGCTCGAGAGCGAGGTTGCGGTCAGGCTGTTGCACGATCGACATGGCCGCAACCATAGCTGTCGGTGCTGCCCCGGCATCGATGAGCCTGGTCTCGGCAGCACCGTCAGCCATGGTCGGCGGCGGCGGTGGTCGGGTGGTGGTCGGTTGGACTACGGCGTGCGTCGGTACGCACGCAATCGTTTCGCCTCGCGGTACAGCCGTGACCTGCCGGCGTCGCGCTGGAGGCGATCGTGGCGGTCTCGGGCGAACTGCAGGGCGGCGTGAGGGTGGTGGTAACCGTTCATGGTGATGACGGTCCTTTCGTGATCTGGGTGTGGTGTGGTGTGGTGTCGGGTTGTGGACGGTGGAACGGACGCGACGCGTCGAGGTGGTGGTGCTGGCGCGCTGAACCAGGTCTCGGATCGATGCGAGACGTGCGGCGGGTGGCGCGTGGCCGATCGGCGCGCCCTGCTCGGGCGGACGTGACCGGTTGTGGGGCTTCGAGGATGCCGAAGCAGGTGCGGCGGGAGCCGTGGAGGTCAGCGCCCGGCGGGAGGAGTCAGCGAGGACTCAACCGAAGCAGGGAACGTTCGCCGGCGCGCCGCCACGGACGATTTTGTCACGGGTCATCAACATGGGGGCACCTCCTCCGGCGTACGTGGGCCTCACACGAGGCCGTGACGAGTGTGCCATCGAGCCTCGCTGAGATGCAAGCGATTTCTTCGCGCGCGCCTTTACATTCGTGCACATGTCGCCGATCCCCGTCGAGCAGTGCGTCGGTGGTGCAGACCTGACCGAACCGCGACTGTCTCCCGACGGTCGCGCTCTGATCTACGGACGTTCGATCGGCGGCGAATCGGCGCTCGTGCTCGCCCGGCTGGACGGCGATGATGATGTCGAGGGCCACCTCGGCGTCAGGAGCGTGCTCACCTCGTCGCCCGTACCACGCACCGGCCGAGGGCTCGGCGGCGGATGCTTCTGCTGGCTGCCGGACTCGTCGGCGGTGATCTACGCCGCGACGGACGGCAACCTCTGGCAGCAGCCGATCGACGGGGGCGAGCCGATCGTGGTCACGTGCGACGACGCCGACCTCGGTCCGGGTCGCGCCGCGCAGGCGCCGACCGTGACACCGACGGGTGACGGTGTGGTGTTCGTCGTCGACCAGCGCGAGGTCTGGTTCCAGCCACTGCCCAGCGGCCCGCCTCTGCGACTCGACGACAGCAGCGCCGACTTCTGCTTCGACGCGGCGATGGATGCAGATGGAACCGGCGCCGTGTGGCAGGCGTGGAACGTGCCCGACATGGCGTGGGATGCGTCACGGGTGCAGTCGGCGCCGCTGGTCGGCGGCCGTGTCACCGATCTGGTGCTGCCCACCGGTGCCGTGCAGCAGCCGCGGCCGATCGCAGGCGGGCCGATGCTCTGCGTTCGCGATGATTCCGGATGGAACAACCTCTGGCTCGGCGACGAGCCGTTGGTCGATGAAGCCTTCGAGCACGGCGGCCCGACGTGGGGCCTCGGGCAGCGCAGCTTCGCCGCCAACGACGACGGCACTGCGATCGCGTTCACGCGCAACGAGCGGGGCTTCGGCCGACTGTGCGTGGTCGACGTCGCCACGCGACAGGTGAGCGAGGTGGCGCGCGGTGTGCACGGTCAGCTGTCGTGGAGTGGGTCGCGTCTCGCGGCGTTGCGCTCGGGCGCACGCACGCCGACGCAGATCGTCGTCTACGACACCACGACCTGGGCGCGCGACGTCGTCGCCGTCGGGCCACACGACGCGTGGTCCGCCACCGAGCTGGTCGAACCGGAGCTGATCGAGGTGCCGACCCGCGACGGTGCGATCGTCCACGCCCGTCTCTACCGCCGCGACCAAGACGACGCCCAAGCCGACGACGTCGACGAGGCTCCGGCGGGTTCGGACTCCGATCGGTTGATGTGCTTCGTGCACGGTGGCCCGACGGATCAGTGGCAGGTCACGTTCATGCCGCGGGTTGCGTTTTGGCGATCGCAGGGCTACGACGTCCTCGTCGTGGATCACCGTGGCTCGACGGGTCACGGTCGTGAGTACCAGCAGGCGATGAACGGGCGGTGGGGCGAGGTCGACGTCGCCGATCTCGTCGATGCCGTACGCCACGCGCACCGGAACGGTTGGGGCATCCCGGCGCGGACGGTGCTCGTCGGTGGCTCGGCCGGCGGGTTCACGGTGCTCGGGGCATTGGCCGCAGACCCCCGACTCGCGGCCGCCGGGGTCGTGTCCTATCCCGTCACGGATCTGTTCGATCTCTCCGAACGCAGCCACCGCTTCGAGCGGCACTACACGCACCATCTGGTCGGCCCCGTTCCCGAGGTAGCGCCCGCCGACGGGCCCTACGTCGATCGATCTCCGGTGTCCTTCGCCGCCCGGATCACCACGCCGCTGCTGATGTTCCACGGGGAGGTCGACCCGGTCGTGCCGGTCGAGCAGAGCCGGGTGATGGCCACACGCATCGCCGAAGCGAACGGCATCGTCGCCCTGGTCACGTACCCTGACGAGGGTCACGGGTTCCGCCAACGCGACCATCAACTGGACGAGTACCGGCGCACGATGAGTTTCCTCGCGGACCACTTCGTGTAGGGCCGCTCGGATAGGTTGGCGCCCGTGAGCGAATGGAACCCGACCGATCCAGAGGCCGCCAAGGTGTTCTACGACCTGACGAGTTGGGACTTCGACCAGCAGGCCGAGCTTGCCTCCGCATTGGCCGACGCAGAGATCCAGCATTCGTGGGAGGGCACCGAGCTCGTCATCCCGCCCGACGCCGAGGACGAGACCGACGCGATCTTCGCCGATCTGGAGCAGCGCTTGCAGATCGCCTCCACCGACGACACCGACACCGACACCGGTGACGACGCGGGCGATGTAGTCGCGCGCGAGCTCACTGATGACACGCCGATCACCGACTACGACCTGACCGAGTGGGCCGATCTCGAGCGCTCGTTGGTCATCGAGTCGTTGGGCGTGGCCAACATCCCGTTCCGGTTCGACGTCGGCGTCCTGTCGGTGCCGACGAGTGACGAGAGCCGGGTCGACGACATCCTCGACGAGATCGAGTCGGGCGACATCATCCCCGTCATCCACGACGGTCCCGACGGCGACGTCGTCCCGTTCGAGAGCTTGAACAGCTTCTTCCTGGCAGGTGAGCGGTTGCGCAAGGACGCACGCGATGCCGATGGTCTGGAGCGCTTGCTCGAAGCGCTCGAGATCGCCGACCCGAACCGGCCTCCGCGCGGGGTCGAACTGCGCGTCTGGCGCCGCACGTGCGAGCTGGCCGAGAGCCTCGCCGACGCGTTGGCCGACGACTCAGAGCCCGAAGACGTGCAGGCGATCGCCGAAGCGCTGCACGATCTCCTGCGCCCGCTGATCTAGCCGTAGCGTTGCCCTCATGTTGTTGGCGGAGCTGGAGGTGTGGCACTCCCGACCGGTCACCCCGACCCGGCGGGTGTCGCTCGGCAACCTGATCCTTCCCGTGGACCCTGTCCCGGGCTTCGGTGGGCTGCTGCTGGGAGCGGTCGTCGCGGCCCACCTCGACGACGTCGACGATGACCTCGTGGCCGACGTGCACCGTCTGCTGGCCCAGGTCGATCACGGCGAGCGGATCGTCCAACCCCGGTTGCGCCACCGGTTCCAGGTGGATCGTCACGGTCTCGGCGTGAGCCGTCACCGGTTGGAGGGCGAGGGCGAGAGCGTCCACTTCAGCTTCGACAGCAACGGCAGCGGGCTGGTCCAGGTGCTCGGTGCGATCTACGCGCTGGAGCGCCTCGAGGCCTCGGCTCGACACCTCCTCGTGCCGGTGATCAAGAAGGCGATGCGCTGGCGGGGCCCGATCGGTCCGTCGTTCATCGCCCACCTGGCGGGAAGTTCGGCCAGCTCACTGGCGGCGATGGCCGATCCGCGGGCGTGGTCGTTGGACCTCCTCGGCTTTCCCGTGGGCACGGGCAAGGTCACCAAGAAGGAGGTCATGGCCCGCTATCGCGACCAGCTCCGGCTCGTGCACCCCGACCATGGCGGCGACGAGGTGGAGGCGAGCAAGGCCATCGGCGACCTCGGTGAAGCACGGAAGATCCTGCTGCCATGACGTGCGAACAATGAAAAGCACCCGCGCCGTGAAGGGCCTGCTCCTGTTCCCCGGGGCCGGTACCGGCCGGGATCAGCCGTCGCTCGTCCACCTGGAGACCTCGCTGGCGCCGCTGCCCGTCAGGCGTGCGGACTTCCCGTATCGCAAAGCCGGCAGGCGCGCTCCGGATCGCCCGCCCGTGCTGCTCGACGCGGTGCGCACCGAGGCGGCCGACTTCGCGGCAACCCTGAAGGTGCGGACGTCGACCTTGGTCCTCGGTGGTCGATCGATGGGCGGCCGGATGTGCACCATGGCGGCGGCGGGCGGAACCCCCGGCGACCCCGGTGATGCACCGCTGCCGGTGGCCGCACTGGTGGCGATCTGCTATCCGCTCCATCCGCCGGGCAAGCCGGAGACCCTCCGCGTGGAGCACCTCCCGCGCCTCACGATGCCGTGCCTGTTCATCAGCGGAACCCGCGATGCGTTCGGCACCCCCGACGAGCTGGAACGGTGGACCGCGACGATCCCCGGTCCGGTGACGCACGTGTGGCTCGCCGGCAAGGGCCACGACCTCAAGGGTGCCGAGCACGCCATCTCCGGGGCGGTCACGGATTGGTTGCCCACCGTCGTCTGAACCCCCGTTCTTTTCGGTTGGCGGGCCTGCAGCCGGTCCGAGGGGTGCAAAGAACGGGGAGGAGCTCGACGTCAGTCGGTGAGGACGGCCGGTTCCGGGTTGAGCTCGTCGAGGTCCTTGTGCGCCGTCTCGGGGTAGCGGGTGCCGACGATGATCACGGCGATCAGCTCACCGATCGCGACCAGGCTCAGCGCGCGTCCGTACGACCAGCCGCTGTCGAGCAGGCGGCCGACGAGGAGCAGCCCGAGGGAGCCGCCGATCAAGGCCGACGCCGTCACCAGACCGGCGGCCCGCCCGCGGTTGCCGGTGGGGAACAGCTCGGTGCGGTAGACGGCAAAGGCCGGGTATGCGATGCCGCCGATGAACCCTGCGCCGAACGCACCGAACCAGAGGCCTGGGCCGCCGACGCTGAACGACCACAACAGGAGCGCCGTGCTGGCCGGCAGGGCGACGACCAGCAGACGACGACGGCCGCGGACGTCGGCGACCTTGCCGCCGACGACGAAGCCGAGCGCAGCCGGCGTGGCCGTGCTGAACGTGAAGATCGCGACCTGGGAGGGGGACAGGCCGCGGACCTCGTCCAGGTATCGGTTCTGGAAGAACGACGCCGGCGCGACGAACAGGTTGGCGAAGAACGACACCGCAGCGATCTGCGCGAAGCGCATCCGCTGCAGCGGGGGCGCGGTCACATGTGGTCGCTCGAACCGCTTGGTTTCGGGAAGCCGGCGCCCGAGATCGACCGCGACGAGGATCCAGATCAGGGTCAGCAGGTACACCAGCCGCCAACCGGAGTCACCGTGGCGCACCAGGGGCAGACCCATCACGGCGACGCCTGCGCCGAGCCCGCTGGCCATCGCCAGCACGCTGACCGCATAGGCGCGGCTGTTCTTCGGCATCTCCTCCGTGGCGGCGACAGCGATCAACAGGTCGAGCGCGAGCCCCATCGGACGTCCCACGGACTGCGTCGCCACGAGCACCGGGAAGGTGGGGGCGAGCGCGCCCGACGCGGAGATGATCGGCGCCAGCCAGGCGGCCAGGAGGATCATCTTGCGTCGCCCGAGCCGGTCGGCCATGAAGGCGATCGGCAGCGCGAACACGACACCGATGCGGACCGCGACGCCGCCCATGCCCTGCCCGAACTTGCCGACGTCGAAGTCCTTGGCCGCATAGTTCGCGGTCTGGGTGAACAGCGTGTTCGTGTACGCGGCGACGAGCGACCCTGCTGCCAGCAGCCCGAGCAGCAACGACTGGTGCGGATCCAGGCGGTCCGGTGGTGCCCACCAGGGCTGCACCCCGGTCTGCGGGTTCATCTCGCGACGACGCAGGGTGCGCCGGACAGGCCACGCGAACAACCACGCGAACCACGGGATGATCAACCGGTAGCTGGTCGTGTCGCGGATCAGCTCGCCGTCGGCGACGACGGTGCGATGGTAGGTGGAGAACGGCCCGTCGCCCTGCACGAACGTGTTCGGCTCGTCGCCGGCGACCTCTCCGACGAAGTCGTTGCGCGGCACCAGTGCGGCAGCGAGGTTCTCCGGCGACGACGGCAGCTCGCGCACGATCCGCCGGGTCCGAGCCATCGTCGGAGCATACTGAGCGTCCTTCGCGACCCGTCCGAGCCGGTTCGGGGCGGTCCGCCCTCACGCACGTCGCCCGGGTCCATACTGTTCGCCATGGAACCAGCCGCAGAGCACATCGTCGTGCGCCGGAGCGGTCCGTTGCTCGGTGAGATCACGGTGCCGGGGGCGAAGAACTCCGTCTTGAAGTTGATGGCCGCGTCGCTGCTCACCGATGGCGTGACGACCCTCACCAACGTTCCCGACATCGCCGACGTCGCGATCATGGGCGACCTCCTTGCCGCGATCGGTGTCACCGCCGAGTGGCAGTCGACCGCGGATCGTGTGCTCTGTCTCACCAACCACGGCGAGCTGACCCCGGTCGCCCCCTACGAGTTGGTGGAGCGGATCCGCGCCTCGATCAACGTCCTCGGCCCGCTGCTGACCCGCTGTGGGACGGTCCGCCTGTCGCTGCCGGGCGGCGACGACTTCGGCAGCCGCCCGATCGACATGCACATGAGCGGGCTCGAGGCGATGGGCGCCACGTTCGAGATCCGCCACGGCTACGTCGAAGCCACCTGTGATCGGCTGCGTGGCGCGCACGTCACCTTCGACTTCCCCAGCGTCGGCGCGACGGAGAACATCCTCACGGCCGCCGTGTTCGCCAAGGGGACAACGGTGATCGACAACGCGGCGCGCGAGCCCGAGATCGGCGATCTCTGCCACTTCCTGCTCGAGATGGGTGCCGACATCGAAGGCATCGGTTCGTCGAGGCTCGTGGTGCACGGTGTGGACCGTGGCAGCCTGCGCCCCGTCGTCCACGAGGTCGTGCCCGACCGCATCCAAGCGGCCACGTACATGGCCGCGGCGGGCGTGACCGGGGGCGAGATCCGGCTTCGCAACGCCCACTCCGAGCACATGGAGATGCTGCTCCGCCGGTTCGGCGACATGGGCCTCGGCATCACCGCGCAGGAAGACGGCATCGGCGTCTGGGCGCCGGCGCGGATGCGCGCCACCGACGTGGCGACCTTGCCGTACCCCGGGATCGCCACGGACTACAAGCCACTGGTCGTCACGATGTTGACCGTCGCCGACGGGGTCGGCATCGTCACCGAGAACCTGTACCCGGGACGGTTCCGCTACGTCGAGGAGCTCCAGCGCCTCGGCGCGGACATCAGCACCGACGGGCACCACGCCGTTGTGCGCGGGGTTCCGCACCTCAGTGGCGCGCCCGTGCGCGCCCCCGACATCCGCGCCGGGGCTGCGCTGGTCGTCGCCGGCCTCGCTGCAGAGGGTGAGACCATCATCAGCGGCGTCCATCACATCGACCGCGGCTACGACGATCTCGTCGGGCGGCTGCGCTCGCTCGGCGCCGACATCGAGCGCCGTCCCGCCGACCAGGGCTGAACGACGCCGGACCAGTGCTGGACTAGGGCTCGCGGAACGGTTCGAACTCGTCCGTCGCAGTCGGCGGCTGCTGCGCCCGCGCCGCGCGGGCCTTCGCCAGCCGGAGCAGCCAGACGATGAACACCAGCGGACCGATCACGAAGAGGGCTTCGTCCCAACCACCCTGGTGGCCGACCAGGACGACGTGCATCAGCCGACCTGCAGGGTGAGCAGCACGGTCTGCGTCGTCTGGCTGCGCAGCGCGAACGTGCCGGGCTTGTCGGCGACGAACTGGAAGATCTCGGGGATCCCCTTCGCGACCTGCACGTCCTTGCCGAGCGCGTAGCCGTCGACGAAGTACTGCTCGGCCTGCTCGGGATCGAGCAGGGTGAGCTTCACCGTCGACCCGAGTGCCACGTGCTCGACCCGGTCGGCGGCCGAATCGATGCCCACGCCGACGGTGATCGGCACCGCATGGGCGACGTCGATCGGAGCCGTGATGACCGCGGTCGCGTCTGACGCCGTGGCGTCGCTGGGCACCTCGTTGCTACACCCAGTGGCCGCCAGGAGGCCGGCCATGGCCAGTGTCACAGTGGGAATGAACAGCCCACGGCGATTTGTTCCCATACGTCGGGATTGTACTGATCGGCCTGCTTCAATGGTCGACGAGCCAGCGAGAAGGTCACCATGCGCGCCCAAGTCGAAGAATGCATCGAAGTCATCCGCCCGGCCCTCCAGGCCGACGGCGGTGACATCGAGCTCAAGGACGTCGACGAACTGACGGGCATCATCCAGGTCTCCCTGGTGGGCGCCTGCGGCACCTGTCCCGCGAGCACCCAGACCTTGAAGGCCGGGATCGAGCGGATCATGCGCGACCGGGTCGACGGCGTGACCGAGGTCGTGGCGGTCTGACCTTGGGTCGGCGCAGCCAGCCGGTCGCGGAACTGTTCGAGCACGCGCGGGCCGGCGACCGGACCGCGTTGGCGCGGTTGCTGTCGTTGGTCGAGCGTGGTGGCGAGGATGCGCGCGCCGTCGGGCGACTGGCATCACCGCTCGCCGGGAACGCGTACACGGTCGGCGTCACCGGTTCCCCGGGTGCCGGCAAGAGCACGCTGACGTCGGCGACGATCGGGCACCTCCGCGCGCAAGGGTTGGAGGTCGCCGTGCTCGCGATCGATCCGTCGTCGCCGTACACCGGTGGGGCGATCCTCGGCGACCGGGTGCGGATGCAGGATCACGCCACCGATCCCGGGGTGTTCATCCGCTCGATGGCCACACGCGGCCACCTCGGTGGGCTGTCGTTGACCGCTCCGGAGGCGATCCGCCTGCTCGACGCGGTCGGCCGGGAGTGGGTGCTGATCGAGACGGTCGGCGTCGGCCAGGTCGAGGTCGAGATCGCCGGCAAGGCCGACACCACCGTGGTCGTCGTCAACCCGGGCTGGGGCGACGCGGTGCAGGCCAACAAGGCGGGCCTGATGGAGATCGCCGACATCTTCGTGATCAACAAGGCCGATCGCGCCGGCGCTGCGCAGACCCGCACCGACCTCGAGCAGATGCTCCACCTGTCCGAGCTCGCCGACGAGTCGTGGCGGCCGCAGATCGTCTCCACCGTTGCGACGACCGGCGATGGCGTGCCCGATCTGTGGGAGGTCGTGCTGGCCCACCGTGCGGCGATCACCGGTAACGGCGGGTTGGAGGCGCGCCGCGAGGCGCGACTGCGCGACGAGTTGCGCACCATCGTGGCGCGCCGTCTCGAACAGAGGGCGCGCGACATCTGTGGCGGCGCGCAGTGGGACGACTTGCAGGCCGATGTGCTCGGTGGTCGGCTCGATCCGTGGGCCGCTGCGGACCAGCTGCTCGAGACCGTACGCGCTTAGTCACAACGCTTCACTCCTAGGCGCTAGATTTCGGCGCATGCTCTACCGGACACGTGTTGCCTGCATTGGAATGGTGCTGATCGGCCTCGTCGGGTGCGGCAACCGGAACGAAGCCACCGAGGCACTCCAGTCACCCGGCGCCGTGCCTCCGCCGACGAACGCCGTCCCCGACTCTGGTGTTGCCCCCACCGACGCCGCGACCACCGTGGAGGTCAGCGCGGAGGTCACCGTCGTGCAGACCACGGCTACCAACGTGCCCGTGCCGACCACCGAAGACGTCACCGGCGGCACGACGGCCGTCTCGTACGACCCGGCAGTGTCCGCGCCGATGATCGACACCGTGCCGGCAGCGGAAGCACCCGCCGGGGTCACGATCGACGATCCGTTGCCGCCCGAGGTGGACGCCACCGATCCCGCCGCAGCCGAGGTGGCGATCCGCTACGCCTACAGCCACTGGATCCTCGTCGACCTCGACAAGACCCTGCGTGGCACGCTCGTCGAGAACGGCGAGCAGAATGCCGACAACCTCGACAACCGGCTGCACGGACTCCGGGACCAGATCGCGTTCGCCGGGTTCGCCGTCCAGAGCATCGTCTTCGACGACACCACCCACGCCGAGGTCGTGTTCCAGGTCCAGTGGCACGACGGCCCGTCGCCGATCTTCCCGTACCCGCTGCCCGGCACGGCGGTCTTCCAGAACGGCACGTGGCGGATCAGCGGCAGGTCGTTGTGCGTGCTGGCCATCAGCTTCGGACAGGGTTGCAACACGACGGATCCCACCAACCCGGTCCCGACATCCGCGTTGCAGGTGCTCGACATCCCGCCCGGCTACACGGTGATGAACACGATGCAGGGCGGTCCGACCAACCCTTCGGTGCCGCCGCTGCCGCTCGACGCGCTGCCGGTTCCCGGCTCGATCAGCCTCGTCAGCGGTCCGACGATGTCGATGTACATCAACGCCGAGGTGTTGTCCGGCTCGTGGAAGCTCAGCGACGACGACGCCCAGATCGTCCTCGACGCCCAGCACTACGGCGTGGTCAACGGATCGGCGGTCTCCATCGACGGACGACCCGGACGGGCGAGCACCGGTCCCGACGGATCCCACCTGGCCTACATCCGAGCCGACGACGTGATCGTCACGCTCAACGCGACAGGCCTGAGCATCACCCAGTTGATCGCCATCGCGGGCGGGCTGCAGCCGTTGCCGGGCTGATCGGCGCGCGCCGGTAGCGTCGCTTCCATGGCTGATGCGAACGAAGAGCTGGTGCTGCTCGAACGGCGCGTGGACGGCGTTGCCGTGATCACGCTCAACAACCCGAAGGTCAACGCGCTCTCGCAGGAGCTGCTGGCCCGCCTCGCCGCAGTGGCGGCCGAGCTCGCCGCCGACCTGCCCGGCGCCGTCGTGGTCACC
>JAOBWO010000467.1 GCA_025463415.1 Acidimicrobiales bacterium
TGGATGAACCCCTGAGAACGAGATGAGGATGTCGAGATGACCGTGATGCAGATGTTCCGGATGGATGGGCAGGTGGCGTTCGTCAACGGCGCCGGCCGCGGAATCGGCGCCGCCAGCGCGCTCGCGCTCGCCGAGGCCGGTGCCGATGTGGCCATCCGGGCGCGCACGCTGAGCCAGCTCGAGGAGACGGCCGCGGGCATCCGCGCGTTCGGCCGGCGCGCGTTGGTGCTGCAGGCGGTCGAGGAGGACGGCGACGACACCGCTGCGCTCGATCGTGCCGTCACAGAGCTTGGCGGCCTCCACGCGCTGGTGAACGTCGTCGGTGGCGCGATGCCCGCGCCGTTCATGAAGGGCAACGACAAGAAGCTCAACGAAGCGTTCGACTTCAACGTCACCGGCCCGATCCGGATGTGCCGTGCCGCCGTGCCGCACATGCTCGCTTCGGGACACGGCTCGATCGTCAACATCACCACCACGATGGCCCACCTCGTGGCCCGTGGCTTCAGCACGTACGGCATGGTCAAGTCGGCGCTGGAGCACGGCACGAAGCTGCTCGCTGCCGACCTCGCCCCGCGCATCCGCGTGAACTCCGTTGCACCAGGGTCGATCCATACCGATTCGCTCGAGGTGATCATGCGCGACCCGGCGATCCGCCAGGCGATCGAGGACGCCACGCCGCTGCGTCGCCTCGGGGTGAGCGACGACATCGCCGCTGCGGTCCTGTACCTGTGCAGCCCGGCCTCGGCGTACATGACCGGCCAGTCGCTGCACGTCGACGGTGGCCTGCGCGTGCCGAACTTCGATATGGGCCTCCCGGACCTGTGAGTCGAGGGTGACCCGCTGATGTCCGAAGCGCCGGAGATCGGGACCGATCTCGCTGAGTCGGCACTGCCGCCGGCGAGCGCTGAGTCGTCGCTGCGAGTCTTCCGCCATCGCGACTTCGCGATCTTCTTCACCGCTGCCTCGATCAGCAACGGCGGTAGCTGGATGCAGCTCGTTGCCGTGCAGGCGCTGCTCTACAACCTGACCAACAGCGGCACGTGGCTCGGTCTGTCCACCGTCGTCACCCTGGTGCCTGCGCTCTTGCTGACGCCATATGCGGGCGTGCTGGCCGACCGGGTGTCCCGGCAGAACATCCTCCGGATCACCCAGACGGTCCAGATGGCGACGGGCTTCGTGCTGTGGGGTGTGTACGTGGGTCACGTGGTGTCGCCGGGGTGGATCGTCGGCATCGGCTTCGTCAATGGGGTCACCGCAGGGTTCCAAGCGGCGACGTGGCAGTCGTTCGTGCCACTGCTGGTGCCGCCCGAGGACATGATGCCGGCGGTACGGCTGAACAGCACGCAGTACACGATGGCGCGAGCGATCGGTCCTGCGTTCGGCGGCCTGATCGTGCAGGTCTGGGGCATCGGCGCGTGCATCCTGTTCGACGCTGTTTCCTACCTGCTCGTGATCGGCACGTTGCTGCTGATCCGACCGCGGACGAACATGGTGGCTGCTCGCGAGCAGAAGGTGTGGGAAGGGCTGCGCCAGGGCGCGGCCTATCTCTGGCACCGGCGGCCGCTGCGGCTGGCCGTCGTCCTCGCGCTGATCGTGGCCACGCTCGGCCAGTCGGTGCAGTACATCGCGTCCGCGTTGAGCGAGCGGATCTTCCACCACTCGAGCGAATCGAACGCAGGTCTGCTCGCCGCGTACGGCGTCGGCGCGGTGACCGCGTCGATCGTCACGATCCGGCTCGGCGACCGGTTGCCCCGCTCTCGGCAGATGATCATCGGCTTCATGATGTACGTCATCGGAGTGGGGCTGATCCCGATGACGCACATCTACTTCGTCGGCCAGATCGGGTTCTTCGTCGCCGGGCTCGGGCACCTCAGCGTCGCGGTGTCGCTGAACACGCTCATCCAGGGCACGGTGCCCGACGAGTACCGCGGGCGGGCGATGAGCTTCTACCTGTTCTGTCTGCTGGCCGGCCTGCCGATCGGATCGCAGCTGCTCGGCTCTCTTGGCGACGCGATCGGTTTCCACACGACGTTGTTGCTGGACGCCGGAGCCCTGCTCACCGTCGTCGTCGTGATGCTCGCTACCGGTCTCTGGCGAGACCTCGATGCGACGCCGGAGATGATCGCGGACGCCGAGGTGCTCCGGCACTCGCTGGCGGAGATACATCACCTCGACCCGGCCCGAGCGCCTCGGCCGAGTCTCCGTGCAGGCTCCCGCGAGTCTCAGTCCAGGTAGCTGACGCCGGTCAGTTCCTCCGACACGGTCCACAACTGCGCAGCGACGTCCTTCTTGTGGCTGTACGCCGTCGAGTGGGCCTTGACCGGGAAGCCGCGCATCTGGCTGAGCCCGTCCGGTCCGTAGTACTCGGCGCCCTTGGCCGCAGGATCCGTGGCGGCGCGCAGCGTCGGGAGCGCTCCCATCGTCGCCGACTGCATGACGATGTTGGCGAGGGGTTGGAACGTCTTCATCAAGAAGCCGGCATCGTGGCCGAGGTTGGTCTGCGAGCCGCCCGGATGGCACGCCAGCGCGACGGTGGTGGAACCGCTCGCTTCGAGGCGGCGCTGCAGCTCGTAGGTGAACAAGAGGTTGGCCACCTTGCTCTGGCCGTAGCGCAGCCAGCGGTGGTAGCCGTCGCGTGCATCGAGGTCGTCGAACGAGATCCGACCCATCTTGTGACCGGTGCTGCTGACGCTGACGACCCGTGAACCGGGTTGGGCGTTCAACGTGTCCAGCAAGAGCCCCGTCAGCGCGAAGTGGCCGAGGTGATTGGTGCCGAACTGCATCTCGAATCCGTCGGCGGTGTGCTGCAGAGGGACCGCCATCACGCCGGCGTTGTTGAGCAGCAGGTCGAGTCGCTGTCCGCTGTCCGTGATGGTCGCCGCGGCGGCACGGACCGAAGCGAGATCGGAGAGATCCATCTGGAGGATCTCCACATCGGCGCCCGGGGCAGCGCTGCGGATCTGCTCGAGGGCGGTTGCGGCTTTGGTCGGGTTGCGACAGCCGAGCAGCACCTTCGCGCCGTGCTGAGCCAGGGCGCGTGCGGCTTCGTACCCGATTCCACTGTTCGCGCCGGTCACGAGGGCGACCCGTCCCGTCTGGTCGGGGATGTCGGTCTCGGACCACTTCGGCTCGCTCATCCGAGCATCATCCCACGTATTGTCCGGCGATGGACCAGTACGCGGCGCCCGGTCGTCCCAGCATCGTGGACGAGCGATGACCGCTCTCGACGAGGCCCCACAGCGTTCGGCCACCCGGTTCCCGCCGGAGCTGACCCGCCGGATGGTCGACCGCATGCGCGACGGCTCGCTCGACACCTTTCCGCATGCGGTCGCCGAGCCGACATCGGCGTTCACCGATCCGGTCCGCTTCGAGCGCGAGCGCGACGTGCTGTTCCGTCACGGCGCACACGTCGTCGGCTGGGCCGGGGAGTTGCCCGGTCCAAACACGTTCGTGACCAAGGAGGTCGCGGGCGTACCCGTGCTGATCACCCGCGACGGCCACGGTGAGCTGCATGCGTTCCTGAACGCGTGCACGCACAGGGGCGCTCAGGTCGCCCAGGGCTGCGGCGAGGCTCGCCGGTTCACGTGCCCGTACCACGCCTGGGTCTTCGATCCCATCGGCGACGTCGTCGGCCAGCCCGAGGCGTGGGCCTTCGCCGACATCGACCGATCGACGCTGGGTCTCCGACAACTTCCACTTGCAAGCATTCACGGGCTGCTCGTCGTGGGGCTCTCCGATGACGTCGACCCTCAGGCGGAGTTCGCAGCGATTGCCGATCAGCTGGACAGCTTCGGCTACGACCAGCACGAGGTGATCTGCACCGAGACGTTTTCGCTGCGGGCGAACTGGAAGATCATCGTCGACGTCAACCTCGAGGCGTACCACGTGAAGTTCCTGCACCGCGAGTCGCTCAACGCCTTCGTGATGAACCACGCGGTGCACGACATCTTCGGCCGGCACGCGCGGTGGGTGTTCCCCACCTTCGCCGACGCGAGCATCGTCGATCTGCCCGAGGAGGAGTGGCCTGAACCCGCGCCGCTGACCCTCGTGCACATGTTCTTCCCCAGCTGCGTGATCCTGGAGACGCCGGTCAGCAGCCAGATGCTGCGGATCTACCCCGGCGACCGCGTGGGCGAGTGCACCGTCGAGCTCACCGAGGCCAGCATCCGCCCGGTGCAGTCCGAGGAAGAGCGCGCTGCCCGGGGCCTCGGTGCTGGCTTCACCGGCAAGATCCTCGGTGGCGAGGACTTCCCGGTCGCCCAGCAATGCCAGCGCGGGGCCGAGTCCGGGCTGCAGCAGTTCGTGTTCGGAGCCATCGAGCCGATGTTGCAGCACTGGCACGCGGCCTGGCGAGACGCCATCGCGGCGCCGACCGATGACGTCGCCGTGTCGATCACCATGGCACCCGTGGACTCGGAACGCTGATGGCGCTGCTGTCGTACGGCCGGGCGATCGCCGACGCCGCAGAGCGCGACCCGGATCGGATCGCGGTCACGTGTGCCGGTGAGTCGATCACCCGCGCCGAACTCGAGTCCAGGACCAACCGCCTGGCCCGCGCCTACGCGGCGTTGGGAGTTACGAGCGGTTCGTTCGTGACCGTCGGCCTCCCGAACTCGGTCGCGTTCCTCGAGGCGTGCTTCGCGGCGTGGAAGCTGGGCGCCACACCGCAGCCGATCAGCTACCGCCTGCCCGACCGCGAGCGAACTGCGATCGTCGAGCTCGCCGACTCCGCGCTCATCGTCGGCGCCGACCCTGCCGCCCATCCGGGTAGGACCGTGATCCCGGTCGGCTGGCAGCCCGATCCGTCGATCGACGACTCGCAGCTCCCGGATGCCGTGGCCCCGCACCTCAAGGCACCGACGTCGGGCGGATCCACCGGCCGGCCGAAGCTGATCGTCGCCACGATGCCGAGCCTGCGACCGGAGACGCCCAGTCTCGGGCAGCGCTACGACGGCGTCGTCCTCCTTCCCGGACCGCTCTACCACAACGCCCCGTTCAGCTTCGCGACGGGCGCATTGACGTATGGCAACCATGTGGTGATCCTGCCGAAGTTCGACGCCGAGGCGACGCTGGCGGCCATCGACACGCATCGCCCGGACTGGATGCTGCTGGTTCCGACGATGATGCAGCGGATCACCCGGCTGCCCGATGAGGTGCGAGACCGGTACGACGTGTCCTCGCTGCAGACCGTCTGGCACATGGCATCGCCGTGTCCACCGTGGCTGAAGGAGATGTGGATCGACTGGCTCGGTGGGGAGAAGATCTTCGAGCTGTACGCGGGTACCGAGGCCCAGTCCGGCACAGCGGTGCGAGGCGACGAGTGGATGACCCACCGCGGCACGGTCGGCCGCCCGGTCTTCGGCGAGATGCGGATCCAGGATCCGGAGACGTACGCCGTTCTGCCCGCCGGCGAGGTCGGTGAGGTGTTCATGCGCACCGGTGGCGGGTTGCGGACCTACGAGTACATCGGTGCCGAGGCGCGGGTGAGCCCGGACGGGTGGGAGAGCCTCGGCGACATGGGCTCCATGGACGCCGACGGCTACCTCTACCTCGCCGATCGACGCAGCGACATGATCCTGTCCGGCGGCGCGAACATCTACCCGGCCGAGATCGAGGCGGCCATCGACGAGCATCCGTCCGTGGTCTCGTGCGCGGCCATCGGCCTTCCCGATGACGACCTCGGCAGCACCGTCCACGCGGTCGTCCAGATCAGCGAACCGATCGACGTCGACGAGCTGCGCACCTTCCTCGCCGAGCGCCTGGTGCGCTACAAGATCCCGCGCACGTTCGAGTTCGTCACCGATGTCGTGCGCGGCGACGACGGCAAGGTCCGCCGCAGCGCCCTCCGCGCCGACCGCACCCCCACCTGACCCAACCCCCAGTTCCGGCCCGCCCCCAGTTCCGCGCAAACGCCGTCCCCCCAGAGCGCACGTTCCGCTGCAAACTTCTGCGAGCGCGCCCCTCATCGGACCGCGCTTGCAGAAGTTTGCGCGTCAACGTGCTGCCGGAGGGGCCGACGTTTGCGCGGAACTGGGGGGCGGGTGCGGGGGAGGGGCTGGGGGCGAGAGGGTGATCAGGCGATGGCGCCGGCGGCGCGGAGGTCGGCGAGGTCGTCGGCGGTGAGGTCGAGCTCGGTCGAGAGGACCTCGTCGGTGTGCTCGCCGAGCCAGGGCACGCGGGTCTCGGGGCCTTCGGCCATGCCGCTCATCTTGATCGGGTTGCCGGGGGAGATGACCGGCTCGTCGACGCCGTCGACGCGGGGCATCTCGACCAACATGTTGTGCGCGGCGACGTGTGGATCGTCGATGACCTGCTGCGCACTGAGGCAGGGCCCCGCAGCGACTCCGGCGCCGGCCAGCGCCTGGCAGGCTTCGATGTTCGTCATCCCGGCCGCCCACTCGCGCACGCCGTCGCGGATGACCTCCATGTTCTCGCGCCACAGCGGTCGAGTTGCGAAGCGCGGATCGCTGGTCCAGTCCGGCTTGCCGATCAGTTCTGCGAGGCGCGCGAACTCGTGCTCACGGCCGACCTGGATCATGAACCATCCCGTGCCGGCCTCGAAGCCGTCGAGGATCATGCTCATCCCCTTGCCCGGCTCCGGTCGCTCGCCCATCGACCAGTAGTTCACGACCACGTCGGCGAACGAGACCATCGCGTCGAACATCGCGACGTCGACGTACTGGCCGAGTCCGGTGGCATCACGCTGGCGCAGCGCAGCGAGCACGCCGATCACGCCGAACAGCGAGGTGCCGATGTCGCCCAGCGCGCCGACCGGGCTGATCGCCGGCGGTTGACCGGGCTGGCGCTTCCAGTCGTACAGTCCGCTCATCGCCTCGGCGACGCCGGCATACGCGGGCCATCCGTCGTAGGGGGTTGGCGTGGTGTTGCCGAAGCCGCTGATCGACAGGTAGATCGCCGCCGGCGCCACGGTGCGGATGTCCTCGTAGCCCAGGCCCATCCGCGCCAGCGCGCCGCCCTTGAAGTTCTCGGCGACGATGTCGAACTTCGGCGCGAGGCGCAGGATCAGGTCGCGGCCGTCGGGGTGCTTGAGGTCGACGCAGATCGAGCGCTTGGACAGGTTGTTGCGCATGAAGGTCGCGCCGATGTTGCGCCCGTCGGGGTCCTTCATCGCCGGCAGCGAGCCACGACCGAGATCGCCGCC
>JAOBWO010000475.1 GCA_025463415.1 Acidimicrobiales bacterium
GCTGTGGTCCCACACCGAGATCGCGCGGTCCTTGCACCAGCTCACCCGGGAACGATTTCGCCAGCGGTACGGATCGATCGCGTACCGGACGTGGCGCGCCGCGCGGTACCTCCGCCTGCGCTTCACAGCGCGCCGTTGAAGCGATGGCGATGAGGTGATGAGCGACAATTAGCACTAAGTTGGTGTGCGTGGGCGATCTGCGGGGTAGTGGTCGGTGCATGCGAACCGAACCGGGACTGGTCGTCGACGACAGGAACGATCGAGTCGACGATCGGCGGCGCACCTCGCTGGACGACGAGGTCGTCCTCTTGGGCATCCGTGGTGAACGGATCGGCACGGCTCGCAAGTCCGATGTCCACGGGACGCACACACCGTTGCACCTCGCGATCTCCTGCTACGTCGTGCGACCGGATGGCCGAGTGCTCCTCACCCGGCGCT
The DNA here is from genome assembly GCA_025463415.1 of Acidimicrobiales bacterium. Taxonomy (GTDB): domain Bacteria; phylum Actinomycetota; class Acidimicrobiia; order Acidimicrobiales; family Ilumatobacteraceae; genus WLMZ01. Next base: position 439 of record JAOBWO010000475.1, read on the forward strand.
CGAGCACCAAGCGGACCTGGCCGGGCGTGTGGTCGAACGCATGCTGCGGACATCCGCGCCCGGGGGAGCCGATCGAGGCGGCCGTGCGGAGGCACATGTTCGACGAGCTCGGCATGCGCGCCGAATCGATCGCGCTCGCGTTGCCCGACTTCACCTACCGCGCGGTCATGCCGAACGGCATCAGCGAGCACGAGATCTGCCCCGTTCACATCGCCGTCTCGGACGACGAGCCACAGCTGGACCCCGATGAGGCTGATTCGTACGAGTGGGTGACATGGACCGAGCTCGTCGATCGTGCGGCGAGCCGTCCCGATTCGCTCAGTCCCTGGTCGGTCACCCAGATCGAGCGGCTGGCGTCGGTCATGGATCATCCGCATGAGTGGGCGCGGCGGCGCGCCGCTGGACCGCCGGCGGTCGCCTGGATGCATGCCGCTCCACCGGCCCGCGCGGATCCGTTCGCGTTGATGGGATCACAAGTCGCCGACGTGATGCGCGAGTTCGTCGCCCACGCGAGCGCGGAGTCGATCGATCTGGAGTCGAATGCCGGGGAGCTGTGCGACCCGATCCGCGCACTCATCGAGGCCGGCGGCAAGCGATTGCGCCCGTGCCTGGTGTACTGCGGCTTCGAGGCCGCAGCCGGGCACAACGACCGGGCGGCTGGACACGACCTAGCCCACGTCGCGGCTGCGGTGGAGATGTTGCACACGTTCGCGCTGCTCCACGACGACGTGATGGATCGGTCGGCACTGCGGCGTGGACGACCGACGGCTCACGAGCGCTTCGACGACCTGCACCACCGAACCCGCTCGAGCGGCAGTGCAGCCTGGTTCGGCATCTCTGCTGCGATCGTGGCCGGTGACCTCGCGTTCGTCTGGGCAGACGAACTGCTCGACCGTGTCGGTTGCGACGCGGCAACCCAACGCGAGCTGCGCGCCCTGTTCACGTTGTTGCGACGTGAGGTGATCGTGGGCCAGTACCTCGATCTGCGTCTCGCCGGACCCCACGCCACGGATCATCAGGCGCAGCTCGTCTCACTCCTGAAATCGGGCCGGTACACCGTCACCCGCCCGTTGCAGCTCGGTGCCGTGCTCGGCGGTGCCGACGAGCTGACGATGCACGCGCTGCGCGAGTACGGCGACGCTGCCGGCGTGGCGTTCCAGCTACGCGACGACGTGATGGGCGTCTTCGGGGACGAGACCGTCACCGGCAAGGGCAGCTCCGAGGACATCCGCTCGGGCAAGGCCAGCCTGCTCCTGGTCCGCGCGATCGAGCTCGCCCAGCGGACGGACCGCGAGGTGCTGCTCGCGTCACTGGGTGACGAGGCGATCGACGAGGCTCGCGTCGACCGGTGCCGCGACATCGTCAGTACGTCGGGCGCGCTCGCCTCGATCGAGCGTCTGATCGATGCCAAGGTCGAGCAGGCGCTCGACGCGGTGCACTGCTTGCCCGACGAGTCGCGAGCCCGGTTGTCCGCGCTCGCCATCCAGCTCGCTCATCGACATGTCTGACGGGCACCACTCGGACTCCGTCACCCGCACTGGCACCCGCACCGGCACCCGCACGGACACGAGCACCGACTCGACGGTCGTGGTCATCGGCGCGGGTCTGGCCGGACTGTCAGCAGCGTGCCACCTTCGTGGCGCAGGTCGTTCGGTCGTCGTGGTCGAGGCGGGTGATGCTCCCGGCGGTCGTGCCGGCGTCACCACGATCGACGGCTACACGTTCGAGACCGGGCCGACGGTGCTGACGATGCCCGAGATCATCCGGGAGTGCTTCGACGCGCTCGGCATCGACATGGACTCGATGTTGTCCTTGAGCCGGCTCGACCCGATGTACCGGGCCTGCTATGCGGACGGCTCCGAGATCCGCCTCCGTCAGGGCCGAGCAGCCATGACCGAGGAGATCCGGAGCACGTGCGGCGAACGCGACGCCCAGGCCTTCGCGATGTTCTCGGACCGGCTCGAAGAGCTCTATCGCCTCGAGCTGCCGAACTTCATCGATCGCAACGTCGAGTCGCCGCTGAGCCTGCTGCGGCCCGTCGGCCCCGCGCTGGCGTTGCTGCGGTCCGGAGCGTTCCGGCGTCTGGAGCCGATGGTCAAGCGCTTCTTCGAGGACGAGCGACTGGTCCGCCTGTTCAGCTTCCAGGCGTTGTACGCCGGCCTCGCCCCACAGCAGGCGCTCGCGATCTATGCGGTCATCACCTACATGGATTCGGTCAACGGGGTCTTCCACGCCCGTGGCGGGATGCACGCCGTGCCGATCGCGTTGGAAGCTGCAGCGACGGCGGCGGGCGTGAAGTTCCGCTACGGCCAACGGATCGACAGCGTGTTGCTGGCCGAGGGCTCGCGCGGTGCCGTTCGCGGGGTGCGGCTGGAAGGCGGCGAGACCATCGAGACGGGACGTGTGGTGTGCACGGTCGACCTGCCCACGGCGTACCGCACGTTGGTGCCGGGCATCCGTGCACCGCGCCCCGCGCGTCGTGGGACGTACTCGCCGTCGGCTCTGGTGTGGCACCTCGGCGTTCGCGGCGACCTTCCATCCGGCGTGGCTCACCACAACATCCACTTCGGTGGCGAGTGGAGCCGGTCGTTCGAGCAGTTGCTCGACGACGGGACGCGTATGGCTGACCCCTCGTTGCTCGTCACCGTGCCCACGATCGAGGAGCCCTGGATGGCACCTCCTGATCGAAACGTCCTCTACGTGCTCGAGCCGGTCCCGAACCTCGATGGGCGGATCGACTGGACGAGGGAGCGGCAACCGGCGCGGGACCGCCTGATGCGGATGCTCGATCAGCACGGCTACCCGACGAACATCGAGGTCGAGGTGCTGGTCGACCCACTCGACTGGCAGGCGCAAGGCCTGGAGCGAGGAACGCCGTTCTCGCTGTCGCATCGCTTCTTCCAGACGGGCCCGTTCAGGCCGCCCAACACCGAAGCGCGAGCACCGGGTCTCGTCTTCGCGGGAGCGGCGACGGTGCCGGGCGTCGGCGTGCCGATGGTGCTGATCTCCGGCAAGCTCGCTGCGCAGCGGATCATCGAGATGGACCCGTCGTGACGCCGACTCTGGAGCTGTCCTACGCACGCTGTCGCACGCTCAACAAGCAGTACGGCACGACCTACTACTGGTCCACGTATGCGCTGCCCGCCGTCAAGCGCCATCACGTGTGGGCCCTCTACGCCTTCTGCCGGCGTGCCGACGACATCGTCGACGAGTTCAACGATGCGTCGGTCGACGAGCGGTGCGCTGCCCTCTCGGCCTTCGGCGACCGGTTCTTCGCCGACCTCGAGCGTGGCTGCTCGGACGATCTCGTGCTCAAGGCAGTGGTGCACACCGTGCGCGCCTTCGGCCACGACCCCGAGACGTTCCTTCGGTTCCTCGCATCGATGGCGATGGATCTGACGATCGATCGATACGCCACGTGGAGCGACCTGCTGGGCTACATGGACGGATCGGCGGCGGTCATCGGCGAGATGATGTTGCCGATCCTCGAGCCGACGGATCGCCGGGCGTTCTGCCACGCGCGTGACCTCGGCCTGGCGTTCCAGCTGACGAACTTCCTCCGCGACGTCGCCGAGGATCTCGATCGAGGACGGGTCTACGTACCGCAGGAGGATCTCGACCGCTTCGGCGCGGACCCGCGACGGCGGATGGTCGACGAGCCCTGGCGCGAGCTGATGCGCTTCGAGATCGATCGGTGCCGTGCGCTGTACCGATCCGGTGACGCCGGTGTGCTGATGCTGCCGCCTTCGAGTGCGCGGTGCGTTGGTGCGGCTCGCACGCTGTACTCGCGGATCCTCGACCGCATCGAGGCCGCGGACTACGACGTGTTCCACGAGCGTGCGCACGTCTCGACGATCCAGAAGATGGCGACCGCTGCGCAGGTCGCCATGCGCCGGAGCTGACGTGGTCGAAGTTCTCGTCGCCGCCGTCGCCCTCGTTGCAGGGACATGGACCCTGCACCGGCCGCGCACGTTGGCCGCCGGGGTCGGCGGCAGCGCCTCGTCTCCGACCGTCTCCGTGGTGGTGCCGGCGCGAGATGAGGCGGCGCACATCGGCACCCTCCTCCGGGCGCTCGCGGCGAGCCGTCGCGTGCCCACCGAGGTGATCGTCGTCGACGACGGATCGGTGGACGGCACGGCGTCCGTGGCCGAGGGTTTCGAGTCCGTGGTGGTGTCGGCTCCTCCGCTGCCCCCGGGCTGGACCGGCAAGAACTGGGCGTGCCACCTCGGCGCACAGCGTGCTCGCGGCGATGTCCTTCTCTTCCTCGACGCAGACACCTGCCTCTCGCCGGGCGCGCTCGACGCGTTGATCGTCGAGCTGGATCGTCACGGCGGGCTGGTCTCGGTGCAGCCCCACCACCGGGTGAGGCGCCTGTACGAACGTCTCTCGGCAGCCTTCAACCTCGTCGCCGTGATGGGTTCGGGCGCGTTCGGCGTGCGGCCGCGGACGCCCGCGCGCGTGGCCTTCGGACCATGCCTCGTGATCGCCGCGGCCGACTACCGGAGTGCAGGCGGGCACGCCGGTGTTCGCGCAGACGTGGTCGAGGACATCGCCCTCGCCGCTCGCTGCCGCGAGCACGGACTCGCCGTCACGTGCATGCTCGGCGGCCACGAGATCTCGTTCCGGATGTACCCCGATGGTGTGCGCCAACTGGCTGAGGGTTGGACGAAGAACATCGCGACGGGCGCAGCACGCGGCCCGCTGTCAGCGGTGGTGCCGGCGGTGATCTGGGTGATGGCAGTCGCCGCGACGGCTGTCACGTTGCTCGTGGGACTGGCCGGCTGGTGGTCGGGGGGTTCCGCCCCCTTGCTCGCCGCGTCGGCATGGCTGGTGACGACGATCCAGATCCGGACGAAGCTGCGACACGTCGGCACCTTCGGATGGGGAACGGCGTTGCTGTTCACGATCCCGCTGCTGTTCTTCGTGGGTGTGTTCATCCGGTCGTCCGCCCTCGCCATCCTCCATCGACCGGTGCGCTGGCGAGGCCGCCGCATCGCGCTGTCGAGCGGCGGAGTCGACTGACGATGCCCCTGCTGCACTTGGACAACTGGGCGATGTTCGGCCTGGATGTCGCCGCATGGGGCGCGATCCACGCGGGCACGGGCTACATCGCCCATCGGCTGCCGATGTCGTTGTGCGAGCGCGAGACGTGGCTGACGACCATCCGCTCGTGGGAGCGCTCGGGACGCATCTGGCAGTGGGCTCGTGTCCACAGCTGGAAGGACCGCGTGCCCGAAGCAGGGGACCTGTTCGCTGGGGGAGTGTCCAAGCGCGTCCTGCCGGGCCGCGACGACGCAGGGCTGCGATCGTTCGCGGCGTCCACCCGCCGCGCCGAGATGGGCCACTGGATGGCAGCGGTGGCGTCACCGCTGTTCGCGTTGTGGAACCCGTTGTGGATAGCGGGCGTGATGGTGGTCTACGGGATGGCCGTCAACGCACCCTTCATAGCGATCCAGCGCTACAACCGACTGCGTGTGCTGCGGTTGCTCTCCCGACGCTCGTCCCGGCGAGCTGCTGCAGCTCTCGACCGTGCCGACAGGATCGGCAGCAACATGCCATACGGTTCGCCGCCGAGCGTGTGATGCACCCGGTGCGAATCCCGCACCCACGACAGGTAGCGGCGATCGGGCAGGCGGATGCCCAGCCGCCGATGGGTGTAGATGTCGTGGGCGATCACGTAGGCGGCGCCGTAGGCGGTGACGCCGACGGCGGCGAAGAACAGCGCTGACGAGTCCAGCGCCGCTGCGGTCGCGAACAGGGCGATGCCGACCAGCGAGAACACGACCGGGAACACGTCGTTCTTCTCGAGCCGCTTGTCCGACGGCACGTGGTGGCTGCGATGCCAACGCATGCCCGGTCCGTGCATGATCCACCGGTGCGTCGCATAGCTGACGCCCTCCATCGCCACGAACGCGCCGAGCGCGACCGACGCGAGACCGAGCCACCTCATGACACCACCCGTGCGCGGACGACGCCGCAGGATGCGCGGGAGAAGCTCATGCCCCATGTGTACCCGACCGCCGGGCCGAAGCAACCCCTCCGAGTCTGGCGTAGCGTTGCCCGAGTGACGCCCCTTCCCGTGTTCGACGTCGCGGCGTTCTTCGCTGCGTTCGACATCCGGCGTCGTGCGCGAGGGTTGAGCTGGTACGAGTTCGCCGACGAGCTCTGGCAGCAGTCGTCACAGCTCAACGCACACCGCGCTGATCATCCTCTTTGAGGCGGGGCGGTCTCACGACTCGGCGCGCGTGACGCGACCTCCTGCCAATACGCGATGTTCATGCTGCGCTGGCTCTCTCAGGCGCCGGAGGAGTTCCTCACCGGCGCGGTTGTCGACGTCGGCTCCACCCGCTTGCCCCAGGCGGGTCCCGACAGCAGGTTGCGTTGGGACTTGCCCGAGCTCCACGCCGCACTGAACCGGCAGCGTCAGGAGCGGGGGCTCACGTGGATGGAGCTGGCTGCGACGATCGGCTGCACGGCGGGTCGGTTGACCAACCTGCGCACCGCTCGCCAGGCGGACATGGGCCTCGTGATGCGGTGCACGCAATGGCTCGGGCAGCCGGCCGCAGCGTTCATCCATGCGGCTCAGTGGTGACCGAGAGCTCCTCGACGCGACGGTCGCCGTGCATGTGATCGTGATGGTGGGAGACGGCGGCGCCGAGGTAGCGGTAGGTCCATTCCTGCGCGAGCAGCCGGGTCTCGCAGAACACGATGGGAACCGTCGGGAACCTCACCTGTGCCTCGGCGAGGCCTTCGGCCACGACGGAAGGCCGGACGCGCTCGAGCTTGAAGACGGACGACCACCTGTCCTCGACGACGAGTGCGGCGCGTGGGAGTGCGGCGAGATCCGCGAGCAGGTAACGGAGCTTGCCGGAGGTCAGGGTGGCGACGAGGTCGGGCAAGCTCTTGCGCTCGACCGCGGCGATGATCCGGTCGTCGATGGTGACCGCGTAGTCGCCCGCCGGCAGCGCCTGGCGTCGGGTCGTGGCCTGCTGTTGATCGAACTTCCAGGCGTAGCGCTCGTGTGAGTCGACCAGGATGTCGAGCACGCGGCCGGCGGCGCGAGCGGTCGGTGTCGTCACGCCGGGCCGGGCCTGCTTGGCGGTGCGCGCGCTCTGCCAGAAGATGACCTCTCGCCCTCGAGCAGTCGTGAACACGAACTGAGAACGATGCTCCCGGGATCGGTCGAGGACGAGGTCGATCGACGCGCCGCGGCGCACGCAGGATCGCACGGCGACGCGTTCGACGATCTCGAGATCGTCCGGCCAGTCGTCGGCGCGGTGGCAGTAGACCTTGCTGGTCCGCGGCCACGTCTCGCGCACCTTCAGCGCGATCCCTTCGCCGCCCAGCGGCACACGCACCAGGTAGGGCAGCGATGACGATCCATCGGGGTTGCGGGCGATCACGAACTCCATCACCATCAGCGCCATGTCTAGCCGACCACCGGAGGTGCGTTCTGGGCTAGTGGCCTGCGCTCGTCACGGTGCTCGACGATGGCGGATCGACGGGCGACGTCCAGTAGTCGTGGCGAGATGCGTAGCTGACGTTGCCGTACAGGGGCAGGTACTGCTCGTACCGCGAGCGGTCGGTGAACACGCTCGCCGGGTCGGCGCTGGCAGATTCGAACTGCTCCACAGCCGCAGCGGAGTCGAGCTTCACGCCTCGTGCGACGACGATCTGTGGCACGTCCTTGCCCTCCACCCAATCGGCGCCGAACTGGCCCAAGCCGTAGCCCATCAGGCTCCAAGCGAAGGCAATGCTCAGCTTGTACGCACCGCCGGCCTTGATCAGCTGGAGTGCGTCGCTGTCACCGTCGACCCCGGACAGGAACATGTCGTCCGTCAGCTTGCCGCTGTCCTGCAGCGCCTTGTAGGCGCCGACCACGATGGTGTCGCCGCCGAGCACGACCTTGATGTCGGAGTGCGTCTGGAGCGCGCTCATCATCGTGTTGAACCCCGATGTCGTGCTGATGTCGGCCACGGTCAAGTCTCCGACGACCTTGACACCGTCCCCGCCGGTGGCGAGTCCGTCGAGGACGCCTTGGTGGCGGATCTTCAACTGTGGCGATGCACTGTCGAGGTTGAAGTACAGCACCTTTGCGTGACCACCGAGTTCGGCCGTGACGTAGTCGGCTGCTGCCTTCCCTTGGTCGTAGCCGATCTGGTACTGGCTGGCGACGACCTGCATCGTGCTCGGCGCGGTGATGATGCCCTGTGTGCAGACGCCCTTGTCGATGGCGCGTTGGAGGACGAGGCTGTCGGCGTCGGGGTTGAGCGGCTGCATGGCCAGCGAACCGATGCCTTGTTCGAGGAAGGCGTTCATCTGGTCGACGTGCTTGGACGGGTCGTTGCCCGAGGTCGCCGTGACGTACTCGGCGCCGCGTTCTGCGGCGGCCTGCTGCATGCCGCGCCCGAGCGCTCTGAAGAACTCGGAGTCGGCAGTCGAAGCCCACGCGACTCTCATCGGCAGACCGGTGCTGCTGCCCTGGGCGCGCGTCGAATCGAACGGCTTCAGCGCGTTCGGATCGAGGGCCGTCGCCTGAGAACCGCCTCCGCCGCACGCGCCCAACAACTCGGATGACAGCAGGCCGGCCGCGCCCACGGCGCTCAGTCGGAGGATGGTTCTGCGGGACAACATCGACAACTCAACGACCTCCGGGTGCGCGGCGATCGTAGCGACCGCGAGACTGCGGCACCTCAACGGGAGGGGAGTCGTACCACGGTGATGAAGAAGTCGTCGATGGCCCGCACCGCGATCACGAACTGATCGAAGTCCACCGGTTTGCGGACGTACGCGTTGGCGTGCAGGTCGTACGCGGCGATCACGTCCTCTTCCGCTTCAGACGTCGTGAGGATGACGATGGGTATCCGACGGAGCTCCGGATCTCCTTTGATGTCGTGCAAGACCTCGCGTCCGTCGCGTCGCGGCAGGTTCAGGTCCAGGAGCACGAGGTCCGGCGTGGGAGCGTCGGCGAAGCGACCCTGCTTGCGCAAGTAGGCGATCGCGTCTTCGCCGTTCGTGACGACACTGAGCCGATTGGCGATCTTGTAGTCGTGGAAGGCCTCTTGGGTCATGAGCACGTCACCGGGATCGTCCTCGACGAGGAGGATCTCGATCGGCTGCGACGGGGATGACTCACTCATGCGGAGAACTCTCTTCCAACGGGAGGGTGAAGGACAAGCTGGTGCCGCCCAGCGCGGACGGCTGCACTCGGATGGAGCCACCGTGGAACTCGACGACCTTCTTCGCGAGAGCGAGCCCGATGCCCGTTCCGCCGTACTCGTCGCGACCATGGAGGCGCTGGAAGATCACGAACACCTTCTCGGCGTATTCGTCGGGGATCCCGATCCCGTTGTCGGCGACCTCGACACGAACCATCTGCGCATCCGTCGTGTCCTCCGTCGTCGCCTCCGTCGCGGACGTGACGCGCACGACGGGAGCGAGATCGTCGCGGCGGTACTTCATCGCGTTGCCGAACAGGTTGGTGAGCAGCATCTGCAGCAGCGAGGCATCGCCGTGGACATGTCGAGCCTCCTCGGCGAGGTCCACTTCGAGCAGCGCCCCCGAGGCACGAACTTGGTCGTCCAGGCCGTCCCAGGCCTTGGCAACGGTCACCGCCAGATCGACGGACGCGAATCCGGCACTCGTGCGACCGACACGGCTGAACGTGAGCAGGTCGGTGATGAGGAGCTGCATGCGCTTCGCGCCATCGACAGCGAACGCGATGTACTGGTCGGCGCGGTCGTCGAGCTGGCCGTGGTAACGCTGCTCCAGCAGCTGACAGAAGCTGGCCACCTTGCGGAGCGGTTCTTGGAGGTCGTGGGAAGCGACGTACGCGAACTGCTCGAGGTCCGCGTTGGAGCGGGCGAGCTCGGCCGCCTTGCGCTCGATTCCACGTCGTTGGCTCTCGACCTCGGCGAGGACGCCGACCAGCTCGACGCGCATCGACTCGACACCCTCGCCCATCTCGCGGATGTCGGGCGGCCCCTCAGGACGGATCGGCGCCCTGTGCTCGCCACCGGACACGACTCTGACCTGTGCCGCCAATCGGTCCAACGGCTGGAGCACCGTCGTCTTCAACGCACGTTGCAACCCGACCACCGCGACGAAGACGACAGCGGCCATCAGGCCGAGCACCACGATGACGACGTGTCGGTCGCGATCGGCCTCGTTCCGAGCGCTCGTCAACTGGAGCGCCAGCTGCGCGTCGAGGTCGGAGTTGGTCTGGCGCACCCTGTCGAAGAGCTGTCGGCCGAACTGGATGGAGTTGTCGGCGCCGGTGCTGCTGCCGCCGTCGGTGCGCAACGTTGCGTACTGATCGCGCCAGGCCGTGATCGCAGCGTCGACGGTCAGGAGCGAGAGTCGGGCAGCATCGTTGGGCGGCACGACGCGCTCGAGCGTCGCGCGTGCCGTCTGCTCGTTGACCAGACCCTGTCGATACGGCTCGAGGAACTGTTGGTCGCCGGTGAGGGCGTAACCGCGTAGACCGGTTTCCTGGTCGACGAGTGCCGTCAGGAGTTGGCTCGCGGACAGGCGTGCCGTGAACGTTCGTTGCGATTGCTCCGACAGCGCGCGATCAGCCTCACGCAGCACGACGACCAGCGTGAGCCCCGCCACGACGAGCAGGCACGAGAGTGCCACGAGCGCAACCCGCAGCCGGCGTGCCAGGGTCCACGAGGACCAGCCGCCGCGCGCGGGCACGTTCAGCACCACCAGCCCGAGCTGCCCACGAGCAGCACGGCGACATCGTCCGTCAGTGGTCCGCCGTTGCGCCGTTCCGCCTCCGCGAGCAACGTCGGAGCCAGATCGGCTCGAGCCATCCCGGCCGCGAGCAGTGACTGCAGGTGATCCGCCAGCTCCTCGACGCCGAGCCGGGCCTTCGCGCCCGGTGCGGCGCGACCCTCGACCAGACCGTCGGTGAACAACAGCAGTCCCCAGTCGCCCTTCAGGTCGACGGTGAATGGCTCGATCGCCCTGCCCTGCAGCAGGGTCAGGATGGGCAGCGCAGGACCGTTCAGCTCACGTACATCGCTGCCACGGATCAGCAACGGTGCGGGGTGACCGCAGAGCAGCACGGCCGCTTCGGTCAAGTCAGGGTTCAACGAGACCATGGCGATGGTGGCGAAGCGTGCGTCGTGTCGCTCGGCGAGGAGAACCTGCTCGACGCCGAGCACGACCTCCGCGCCGGTGTGTCCCGCGAGCACCAACGTTCGCCAGGCGATGCGGAGCGCTACTCCGAGCGCCGCCTCGTCGGGGCCGTGCCCGCAGACGTCGCCGATCAACAGGTGCACACCGGTCGGAGTCTGCACGACGTCGTAGAAGTCGCCCCCGAGCAGAGCCCGATCGTTCCCCGGTCGGTAGAACGGCGCGACGGCAAGCCTGGCGGTGTCGAGCAGTGGGCTGGGGAGGAGCCCCCGTTGCAGCCGCGCGTTCTCCTGGGCGCGCAGTTCCGCCGCCATGAACTCGCGCCGATCCAGGGCTGCCCGACCGCGCTCCACCGCGTACCGCACGGATCGCTCCAGGCCCAGGCCGTCCACTTGAGCCTTGACGAGAAAATCCTGCGCGCCGGCCGCCAGCGCCTCGGGTCCGATGCCGTCGTCGATGCGTCCCGTCAGCACGACGACGGGCACATCCGGAACCTGCGCACGGAGCTTGGTGAGCGCCGACAGTCCCAACGCGTCGGGAAGGCCGAGGTCCAACAGAACGCAATCGACGTCGGCGGGCCACGCGTTCAATGCGGACTGCAGCGTCGTGAAGCAGGTCAGCACCACATCGGGCGCGACTTCCGACAACATCTCCGTGACCAGGAAGGTGTCACCGGCGTCGTCCTCGACGAGCACCAGCGACTGCCCGTTCATGCACATCTCCGTCCGACTCGAGTGACAACAGGCTGATGCCCAGATCAGGTGGACGGGATCTTACCGCTGCACGGCATGCCGAACCGAAGTGTTGATGCGCAACGGAGCGCGCTCGGCTTCCGTGCGCGAATTTCAGGAGCGCTACCGTGGGGCATGAACGCGCAGAGGTCAGTAGTCCGAGCTCGAGGTGTGGTTGCGTTCGGCATGGCTGTCGTGCTGACGCTGGTCAGCTGCTCGGAGACGTCGCCATCGACGGCACCGGCGTCGACGTCAGGAACAGCAGCGCCCGCAACAGCGGGAGCGGAGACGTCGGCCGAGACGACACCGTCGCCGACGACATCGGCATCATCCGATTCGGTGACCACCCAAGGTGGCTTGGCGGGTGCCGGACTCGTGGTCGTTGCGGATGAGGCTGCAGCTGCGGCCGCCGACCCGACGGGGCTGGTGCTCACCGATGTGCAGGCGCGCCGGTTGTCAGCGGACGTCGGACCCGGCGCCGGGCTGCTGGGCAGCGACCTCGACCGGTTGGCTCCGGCGACCGACGGCGCCCCGCCGGTCAGCTACCTGCTCGCTGCGTGGGTCTCGGCGGGTACCTCCCACGGTTCGGAGCAGGCCCGGCAATGGATGGGCGATCAGGACTGGACGCATGCCCCGCTGCTGCGGTTCCCGGTGGCGGCAGTTGCGTTGTTCGTCGCCGAGGTGGCTGCGGACGTCAACGCCGAGATGCCTCCCCTGGGCGCAGCGACGGCCGGTTCGACCGACGCGACGACCGCAGCCAGCGCCACGCTGGCGACGGTCCAGACATCCGCCAACGGATTGATCTCCCGCAGCGCGGCGCGATTCGCCGGCCCCTGCAGCGCGGTCCAGAACTTCCTCGCCACCGTGATCAATGGCCTGTTCGATGCCTTGCGCATCACGCCGTCGAGCGGCTCCGGCTTCTTCGATGTGCTGACGAGCGCCTTCGCCACGATCTGGAACGTGGCGGTCGGACTCGCCCAAGGGCTCGTCCAGGGTCTCGTCGAGAAATTGTCGGCCACCGTGTTCCTCGCCATCCGGGCGGGTGTCGGCGCGCTCGGGGTGGCCACGATCGTGCTCTCGTACTTCAAGGACCAGACGCTCGACGTGACGCTGGATCCGGAGGCGACCGGCGACGTCTACCACTTCGCGGTAGGAGCAGAAGCTGATGTTGCGGGCACGTTCGTGGCCAAGGGCAAAGAGCTCACGGCCGACTGGCCGACGGCGCTCGTCGATTGCGCGAAGGTGGCCGGCGCCTCGCTGCCGAAGCTGATCCCGCCCGGTGCGCCGGCGACGTGGACGGTGATCGACCCGGTCGGGGTCATCGCCCCCGCAGACCTCCACGTGCTCGTCGACAACGATCTCGCAGCACGCTTGGCATTCGTGACCGGGCGCGAAAGCCAGGAACAGAAGGACAAGGGCGCGTTCGAGCTCGACTTCGCTCACGTCACCGTGAAGATCCCTCGTGACGAGGTGAAGCAGTTCCTGACCCTCGCCCGCGACCAGGTCAACGGTGCTCGCAACCAACTCCTGGGTGCCGTCCCGGCAGGCCCGCTCCGCACCGCCGCCGACACCCTGTACGCCGCGACCATCGATCCGACGCTCAACGAGCTGCAGCAGGGCATCACGGGCGCAGCTGCGGACGCCTTCTCGTTGTCCGGGTCGGGCGCTGTGCCGGTCACGCATCACGCACCACCCGAGACCACCACGACGGCATCGACCGTCTCCCCCGATTCGTCGAGCCCTGACACCACCACACCCGCTGACTTCTGCTCGCAGTATCGCGACCTCGTGACGTGGATCCGGGCCAACCCGCCGGGTGACGTCGTCGCCTGGGCGACGGAGATCGTCGACCGTCTCACCACGATGCGACCGTCGGCACCGGCAGAGGTGCTCGGAGACATCGACGTCGAGCTGCAGGTCTACGGAGACGTCGCCGCGTCCGCCAACGCGGGTGTGATCGGCAACGACGCCGTTCCCCTCGGCCAGGCTGCGCAGCACCTCGGAACCCTGTGCGGGGTCGCCTCCAGCTAGACATCCGCAGCCGAGCACTCACTGGGGACACTTCCGCTGGAACGTCAACCAGATGTGTCCCCGGTCTCGCGCTTGCGCGAGCGAACGATCGTGGTGACAGCGATCCGACCAGCAACGACCAATTTGGGCGCTCTCCTCCCATTTTCCGCACCGGTTGCTTGCACTACGATCAGACACTTCCTCTCGACTCATGGGGAGCGTCGCACATGGATGCGCAGCCTGGCGGAAGTGCAGACACAACCACCGAACACGTAACGGACACACGCGTCAAACGACGGGGACTGATCGCGGCGGCGGTCGCAGTGTTCGCAGGAATGGTTGCGAAGCAGCCGAGTCAACCCGTGCTCGCTATCGCTGGAACCGGGACAGACGGGAACTTCGTGCTGGGCTCCAACGACATCAACAACGCGACGAACTACGCGTCGTCGCGCACCCAACTGGTGTCCGGTCTGACGTTTCGCGGCGCGGTGCTCCTCGACTGCACCGCCAGCCCGTTCCAATCCAGCGGGGACACCAACGCTGTGGGTGTCGCGGGGGCCAGTCGGGGGACTGCCGCAGGGGTGTTCGGCACCGACACGGCCGGAGGTAAACCGTCCGGCTTCCCGGCCAACATGAACGCGGGTGTGTACGGATTCACGTCCACTTCCGGCCACAGCGGCGTGCGCGGGGACGGGCAATCAAGCGCCATCGGCGTCTCGGGCACGAGCGTCAACTCGAACGCGATCCTGGGAACGACACTCGGATCCACCTTCAATGCGCAGCCTGCGGTCCTCGGCCTGGGGTACGGCTGCGCTGTCGAGGGAGACGTCCCCGCCTCCTCGACTCTGACGAACACGATCGCGGTCAACGCGAGCAACGGGGCACCGGGCGCGGGCAGCATCGGAGTGCGCGGCGTCGCGGCTCTCGGGCTCGGGGCTTCGTTTCAGGGTGGACTGGCCCCCCTTCGCTTGGTTCCCGCGGCGACTCCCGGCGCGCCGACCGCCGGCACCCACCAAGCGGGGGAGCTCTTCGTCGATGTCGCGGGTGCGCTCTTCCTCTGCAAAGTGGGCGGTACACCCGGCACGTGGACAGCACTCGGTGCGGGTGTCACGAGCATCACCGCACCGGGCGGCACCGCCACCGGTGCCCTCACGCTCGCTGCCGGGTCCAACGTCACGCTCAGCGAGGCCGGCAACACGATCACCATCGCCTGCACCGCTGCTGCGGGGCCGAGCCTCACGTTCCTCCCCACTCCGGAGCGTTTCGTCGACAGCCGCATCGCCCTCGGCGGTGTTCAGGGGCCGGTCGTCGCCGGCTCCACGCAGACCTTCGCGATGACGGGCCGCAACGGCCAGAGTGGCAATCCGGCCCTGCAGATCCCCGATGCTGCCACCGCGATCGTGGGCAATCTGACGGTCGTCGGTGCGGCAGGCATTCCGCTCGGCTCGTTTCTGACCCTCTGGCCAGGCGGCGCACAACCAACCGTCTCGAACATCAACTTCGGACCTGCGACGGTCACGGGAGCGGTTGCGAACAGCTTCGCAGTGGCGCTGGCGACCGCTGGCGGTCACGGAGCATTGAACGTCTTCAACCAGTCGACGTGTGACTACATCATCGATGTGACCGGCTTCTACCAGTAGCGCCACGAGGTACCGGCCACCGCGGAGGCGACGGTCGATGCGGGGGCCGGGTCCGCCTCGGACCGCTGTCGACCTGCGAGATAGCTTGCACGCCCACCAACTGTGAGGAGACGTCGTGAGCGGTATCACGTCAGCGGAGGTGCGCGCCGGCCTCGATCATCCGATCATCGACGCGGATGGGCACTTCGTGGAGATGGCGCCGATCCTGCACGACGAGATCGTCGACACGCTCGTCGAACTCGGCGGCGTCCAGCTGCGCGACCGCTACCTCGCCAGCAGCGTGCGCCCGACGGACACATCGGTCATCCTGGGCAGTCGCACGCTCACGGGCGCGCGTGACACGTGGTCGTCGATGCCGTCGTGGTGGGGTTGGCCGACGGAGAACGTTCGTGACCGCGCGACCGCGCACCTACCGGGCCTGCTGTACGAACGCCTCGACGAGATCGGAATCGACTTCGCGATCCTGTACCCGTCGATGTCGCTCTCCTTCCTCGAAGTCGACGACGACGAGCTCGCTGCGGCGCTCTGCCGGGCCGTCAACCGCCACCACGCCAGGGTGTTCTCGAAGTACGCGGACCGGATGACGGTTGGGGCGTTGATCCCGATGAACTCACCGACATCGGCTGTCGCCGAGCTGCGGTATGCCGTCGAGGAGCTCGGCATGAAAGCGGGAGTGATCGCTGCCTACGCGAAGCGCCCGATCGCCAAGCTCCAACGGGAACACGGCACGCTGTCGCCCTCGGTGTACCGCCTCGACCACTTCGGACTCGACAGTGAGTTCGACTACGACCCGTTCTGGCAGGCATGCGTCGATCTGCGGTTCTCGCCCTCCGTGCACTCCTCGGTGCAGTACCACGATCTCTCCCGCTCCAGCTCGAGCTACGTGTTCAACCACGTGAACGGGATCGCCAAGTGCCACGAGGCGCTGGCGAAGTCACTGTTCCTCGGTGGGGTCACGCATCGATTCCCCGCCTTGCGCGTCGGGTTCCTCGAAGGGGGAGTGGCGTGGGCGAGCATGCTCTACACGTCGCTCATCGGCCATTGGGAGAAGCGGAACCGGCGAGACATCATGCGCCTCGATCCTGATCGGCTCGACGTCGCCGAGCTCATGCGATACGCCGCGTCGCATGGCGACGACGCAGTCCGGGCCAACGTCGATCGGCTCCAGGACTGGTTCTCCGCGCCCGGCAGCCGGCCCGCCGAGCTGGACGAGTTCGCTGCAGCGATGCTGGAACAACCGGAGGACATCCGCAACAAGTTCGTGACCAACTTCTTCATGGGCTGCGAGGCCGACGATCCCTTGGTCGCATGGGCCTTCAACGCTTCGTCCAACCCGATGGGTGCTCGCCTCGGCGCGCTGTTCGGCAGCGATGTGTCGCACTGGGACGTCCCCGACATGACCGAACCGGTCGCCGAGGCCTGGGAGCTCGTGGAGCACGGACACATCACCCCTGCTGACTTCAAGGAGTTCACGTTCACGAACGCCGTTCGACTCCATGCCGGACCCAACCCGGACTTCTTCCGCGGCACCGTGGTGGAGGCCGCCGTCGACGCCGAGCTGGCCCGGGTGGCGACCTCGTGAACGGGCGGCCGCAGCGACCAGCGGCACCGCCTCTGCGCAGCGTGCTCTTCGCCGCCGGCTCCGACCTCGACGATCTCGTGAAGGCCTACGACTCCGGCGCCGATGCGCTGATCGTCGATCTCGAGGAGCCGCAGACCCCGATGACCGAGCAGGTCCGCACGCGTGCCCGCGCCATCGTCGCCGAGTTCCTCGACGGCTGCGTCGCAGCGGGCACCGACAGCGAACGGCCGCTGCTGTTCTGCAGGGTGCAGCCGTCCCGCACCGGTGGGCTCTGGAAGGACCTGCAGGCCTGCCTCCGACCTGCGCTCACCGGAGTGGCGATCCCGAAGTCGTACGGGCCTGACGACATCGTCGCCGCGGATGCCGTCCTCACCAACGCCGAGGTCGAGGCCGGCAGGACCCTCGGCTCGACGTGGCTCTACCCGATCTTCGAGACCGCCGAGGCGATCCTCGACGCACGGTCGATCGCGATGGCCTCTCCTCGCATTGCGTACATGGGCGGGGCAGTGTCGCGGTTCGGCGACATCCACCAAGCGCTGGGATACCGCTGGACAGCGGCAGGGCAGGAGACGCACTGGCTCCGTTCCAAGTTGCTCGTCGACGCTCGAGCCACGGGGATCCGATACCCGATCAGTGGCATGTGGGGCGGAGCCAACGACGACCTCGATGGTCTGCGCTCCTTCGCCACCGAGCTGCGCGACCTCGGCTACTACGGGATGATGCTCGGCAACCCGGCCCACATCCCCCTCGTGCACGAGGTCTTCACTCCCGCATCGTCGGACGTCGCCTACTGGCGCGAGCTGGTCCGTTTGGGTGACGAGGCCGAGCAGACCGGCGAGGGGCCGGTGCTCTACGGAGATCCGAACCAGGGCGAAGGTCATGTCGTGCACGGCGCGCACGTCGAATCGGCGCGGTTGAACCTCGAGTGGGCACGAGCGCTGGGGCTGTAGCAACCCGATCGCTCCATGCGGCGAGCCTCACGTCGACTCGTGCTCCTCCACGATGGTTGCCTGTTCGATCGCCTCTTGCGTCTGTCGCCGGAGCGTGCTCTCGGGCTGATCGATCCCGGTCTGGTTCGGATCATGGATCTCGTCCGATGCGTTCGGCGACGATTCGGCGCCGGTGGCGCTGGGCGGGCTCGGGTTGCGCGGCTGCGGTCGGGTCATGGCCCTTCGTCTGCCCGAACCGACGCCGTTCTCAACCCCCGCGCCTCCGCGATCCGTTCACCCTTCGCCCTCGGCGAACTCCTGCCCCGGTGACGAGCCGTCCTGAGGTGGCGGCCCGACGAGCTCGGCCGGTGGAGGTGCGTCGCGGACGGGTCGACCTGGGTTCGGACGAACTGGATGGTCGTCGGTCGGAGCACGGTCGCGCTCGTTCGATGAGCCGGCGTTGACGCCTTCCGGCTCGACGAGGTCGTTGCGTGGTTCGTCGGACATGACTGCTGTGCTACCCCCACCTGCGTCGGCTCAACCGGCGCCCACGACCTTCAGGCGGGTGAGAACCTCCCCAGCGAGGGCCGCCGCTACACCTGAACTTTGGAAAGGGCGCGTCCGACGCTGCTCCCCCGGCGGATCAGCCCTGGTCGCTGGCGGCGCGGAGCAGCTCGGCGAGAGGTTCCAGTGCTCGCTCCAGCTCGTCGAGCTCGCCCGGCTCCAGGCCCTCGTACGGCTTGACCGCGAGGTGGTCGGTGAGCGACTCGACCCGCTGTTTGACGGCCCGGCCCCGTTCGCTCAGCCAACCGTCCGCGCCGATCAGGCCGCGCTCGCGCATCCCGTCGATCACGGCGGCGAGCTGCGCGGCGGGAAGGTGGTGGATGCGCCCGAACTTCGCAGCGGGCATGTCCATCGCGAGCGCCAGGAGCACATGCGCTTCCAGCCCGCCGACACCGTCGACGACGAGGGCCGCGATGTGCCCGTCGCCCCGGTGCTCGCGCAGCAACGTGGCTGCATGGAAGAGGCGAGCCAC
>JAOBWO010000016.1 GCA_025463415.1 Acidimicrobiales bacterium
GACGCGCGCCTGATCCACCTCGCCGAGATCCTCGAGGAGAGCCTCGACTACGTGGCCACCACCGATCTCTACGGCCAGATCCTCTACGCCAACAGGGCGTTCCGTGAGCGGTTCGGCCTGCACACCATCGACGGCATCGCGTCGGAGAGCTACAGCCTGTTCAGCTTCTTCACCGAGCAGAGCCGCGAGGACTTCATGCGCGACGCGGTGCCCCAGCTGTGGCACGGCGGTCGCTGGACCGGTGAGGTCGACGCGATCGATCCCGTCAACCCCAGTGGCGCGCCCATCAAGCTGTCCCAGTCGGCGATCGCCCACCTCGGTCCCAACGGGAAGCCGGCGTTCTTCTCCGGGATCGCTCGCGACATCACACCACTGAAGGCCGCAGAGGCGCATCTGCGCGCCTCGGAGGAGCGGTTCCGTGCGCTGGTGGCACAGGGCTCGGACGTCATCCTCGTGCTCGACACGATGGGGTCGATCACCTACGTGACGCCCGCGATCGAGCGGGTGCTCGGCTACCCGATCGCAGCGCTGATCGGCACGCCTGCGTTCGACCTGATCCATCCCGAGGACCTCGATGGCGCGATCGCACGGTTCGTCGACATCGTCGGCACGAGCGAGAGCATCGGCCACCAGTACCGCGTCCGGCACAGCGACGGCTCGTGGCGCTGGGTCGAGTCGTTCACCTCGAACCACCTCGACACACCGGGCGTCAACGGGTTGATCGTCAACGCTCGCGACATCACGTCCCGACACGATGCGAACGAGGAGCTGGCCAGTGCCGCGGCACTGCTGTCGAGCGTGATGCGAGCCGCCGCCAGCGAAGCGATCTTCGTCACGGATCGCGAAGCCCGCATCGTTGCGTTCAGCCGCGGCGCGGAGGTGCTGCTCGGCTACACCGCCGACGACGTGGTCGGTGTCCTCCACCCGAGCGCGTTCCACCTTCCCGAAGAGCTGGCCGATCTGGCGGGCGAGCTGGGCATCACGCCGGCCGCGCTGTTCCGGCACGAGCCGCCGAAGGGTCAGTCGATCGCCCGCGAAATGGCGTTCGTGCGCAAGGACGGCGGCACCTTCGACGGGTCGCTGATCGTGTCGACCCGCTACGACGACACGGGTGCAGTGGCCGGGTTCTTGTACCTCGCGGGCGACATCACCGAACGTCGACGCAGGGAGGCGGTGCTCACGCAGCAGGCCGAGCACGACACCCTCACCGGGCTCGCCAACCGCCAGTGCCTGCAACGTGCCCTCGGTGTCGCCGTCGGAGACGCGACGTGGCACGCGCCGGGACGGATCCTGCTGTTCATCGACCTCGACCGGTTCAAGCTCGTCAACGACACCTATGGGCACGCCACGGGCGATGCCGTACTGGTCGCCGTTGCCCAACTCCTCAAGGACAACCTGCGGACCGGCTACCTCGCCGTCCGCCTCGGCGGTGACGTGTTCGTGATCCTGCTCGACGTGCAGGTGACCGTCGAGCTGGGGATGGCGATCGCCCAGCGCATCGTCGCCGCGATCGGTCAGCCGTTCGAGGTCGGCAAGCACTCGATCTCGATCGGCGCCAGCATCGGCCTGTCGGTCAGCCGGTTCGGCTGGACGGGTGAGGAGCTCGTTGTGGCCGCCGACAGCGCGGCGTACGCAGCCAAGCACAACGGTCGCGGGCGCGTGGCGGCGGCCTCCGCGATCTGATCTGATCGGCGCGCCGGTGTCGGCGCCCCGTGCGCTCAGGTGCTCGTGGTGGCTTCGGCAGTCGCCTTCGTCGGAACCCACTCGCCCCGGAGCGCGGCCCGAGCGGTGACGAAGTCCTCGACCGACACCTCGCCGCGTGCGAAGCGCTCGGACAGGATGGCTTCGGCCGACGTCGCGGGTGTCGACGGTGCCGGGCCTGTCGGAGCAGCCGCTGCCGCCGACGGATGACGTCGTCCGTTGAACAGCACGATGGCGAGCGCGACGACGCCGGCGAGGACCAGCAGGCCGAGCAACAGCAGACCCGGGTGACCCTCTCGGCCGTGGCCGCCGCGATGGGGGCCGAAATCAGCAGCGACGTGGCTCAGCAGGATCGTCATGCCAGCAGGGTACTGCGATTGAATGGCCCCGTGACATCGCTCCCGATGCTCGATCTCGGCGCCTTCGCGGCCGATCCGGACTCGCCCGAAGGCCTCCGGTTCGCCGAAGCGCTCACGACTGCGTGTCACGAGATCGGCTTCCTCTACCTCACCGGGCACAGGGTCGACGCAGACGTCGAAGCTCGCGTGTTCAGCGCCGCCGAGCGCTTCTTCGCCTCGCCGGAACCGGATCGGCTGGCCATCGTCAACACCCGCTCGCCGCACTTCCGCGGCTACACCCGGCTCGGTCACGAGCACACCAACGGCGTGTCCGATCGTCGCGATCAGATCGACATCGGTCCCGAGCGCGACGAGCCGGTGGTGGACGACGACGCGCCGCGATGGATGCGGCTGCGCGGGCCGAACCAGTGGCCGCCGGCGGTGCCGGAGATGCAGCCCGCGGTCACGACGTGGATGGCGCAGATGGAGCGCGTCGGTCGCCTCGTGCTGCGCGCGTTGGCGATCGGGCTCGGTCAGCCGGCGGACCGCTTCGACGCCGTGGTGGCCGGCGATCCGGAGGTGCTCGTCAAGATCATCCGCTACCCGGCCTCGCCGGCTGCCGAGCCTGGTCTCGAGGTGAGCACAGGACAGGGTGTCGGCGCGCATCACGACAGCGGTCTGCTGACGTTCATCATGCAGGACTCGGTGGGCGGGTTGCAGGTGCTGCGCGGGGACTCGTTCGTCGATGCGCCGCGCGTGCCGGGTGCGTACATCCTCAACCTCGGCGAGATGCTGCAGCTTGCGACCAACGGCTACCTACGCGCCACGAAGCACCGTGTCGTCAGTCCCCGCGACGCGCAGCGGATCTCCATCGCCTACTTCTTCAACCCGGCGATGGAGGCCACGCTCGAACCCGTCGAACTGCCGCCGGACCTGGCCGCACTCGCACCCGGCGGACAGAACGCGAACCCCGACGATCCCGTGCTGTCGACCTACGGAGACAACTGGCTCAAGTTCCGCATCCGTTCACACCCGGATGTCGCGGCGATCCACCACCCGGATCTCGTGATCAGCCCTTGACTTGAGCCGACCGCTGTAACAACGTTACGGCCAGTCGGACCGGGGGGTTTGCAATGGTCTCCAACATGTATCTCGAGGGCAACTACGCCCCGGTCGCGGAGGAGATCACTGCGTTCGATCTTCCGGTGATCGGCGCCCTACCCGAACAGTTCGAAGGCCGCTACCTTCGCAACGGTCCGAACCCGTGGAAGGTCGACGACCCGGGCGCGCACCACTGGTTCGTCGGTGCCGGCATGGTGCACGGCGTCCGTCTGCGCGGGGGTCGGGCGGAGTGGTACCGCAACCGGTACGTCGGCAGTCGAGAGCTGAGCATGCAACGTGGTCAGCCGGACATCCCTGGCCCGAACTGGAACAACAACGGCAACGGCCCGAACACCAACGTCGGCGGGTTCGCAGGCACGACGTGGGCGATGGTCGAGGCCGGCGGGGTGCCGGTGGAGATGACGTACGACCTCGAGACCGTCGGCCGCAACGACTTCTTCGGCACGCTGCCCGGCGGGTTCACCGCGCACCCGAAGGTTGATCCCGACACCGGCGAGATGCACGCGATGGTCTACTCGCTGCCCGAGTGGCTCGACCACGTGCAGTACGTCGTGGTCGCCGCCGATGGCAAGGTCCGCCGCACGGTGGACATCCCTCTGCCGGCGCCGACGATGCTGCACGACATGTCGCTCACCGAGCGCTACGCCGTGGTCTACGACTTCCCGTGCCGGCTCGACATCGAGCTCGCGATGTCCGGCCGCTTCCCGTTCAGTTGGCAGCGCGGGACGGGCAGCCGCGTCGGCCTGTTGCCGCGCGAGGGCGAGGCCGCCGACATCATCTGGGTCGACGTGCCGGAGTGCTACGCGTTCCATCCGATGAACGCGCACGACGCGGCCGACGGCAGCGTCGTGATCGACCTGTGCGTGTACGACTCCATGTTCGACGTGCATCGCAACGGGCCGTTCCAGGAGAACCTGGCCCGGCTGGAACGCTGGGTGGTCAACCCGACCACACGGACCGCCAGCACCGCCCTGGTCGATGGTGCCGCCCAGGAGTTCCCGCGCCATGCCGGGCGGCTGACCGCCAAGCCGTACCGCTACGGGTACGCGTCGGGGGTCTCGGCGGCGTCACCGACGTGGCCGACGATCAAGCACGATCTGCAGACCGGCGAGAAGTGGACGTTCGATCACGGCGCAGGCCGCAGCGCCGGTGAGGCGGTCTTCATCGGCCGCCACGGAGCCACTGCGGAAGACGATGGCTGGTTGATGATGCTCGTCCACGACCTCAACAACGACACCGCAGAACTGGTGGTGCTCGACGCCCAGGACTTCTCGCGCGACGCGGTCGCGCGGGTGCTCCTGCCGCAGCGGGTGCCGTTCGGCTTCCACGGCAACTGGGTCAGCGACCGCTCGGTACCGCCTCCGAACTGACGCCGCCGGCGCCACCTTTCGAGCGTCACATGCGGGTCACCCGGATCGTCGTCGGCCCGTAGTCTGGCGACATGGAAGTCACCGTTTCCGCCGTGCAGATGGCGATGGCCGAATCCGTCGCCGAGAACATCGCCACCGCCGAACGCCTCGTCCGTGTGGCCGCTGCCAAGGGCGCACAGGTCGTGCTGATCCCCGAGCTGTTCGAAGGCCCCTACTTCTGCATCGACATGCTGCCGGAGCACTTCGCCCGTGCGCTGCCGATCGAGGGCCATCCCACCGTCGCCCACTTCCGGCAGCTCGCCGCCGAGCTGAACGTCGTGCTGCCGGTCAGCATCTACGAGAAGGCCAACAACACCACCTTCAACACCGTGGTCATGATCGACGCCGACGGCACGGAGATGGGCATCTATCGCAAGAGCCACATCCCCGACGGTGTCGGGTACACGGAGAAGTTCTACTTCAACCCGGGCGACACGGGGTTCAAGGTGTGGCGCACCAAGCACGCCGCGATCGGGGTGGCGATCTGCTGGGACCAGTGGTTTCCCGAAGCGGCACGGGCGATGGCCCTGCAGGGTGCCGAGGTGCTGCTCTACCCGACGGCGATCGGCAGTGAGCCGCCCGACCCGAACTGGGACTCGAGTGGCCACTGGCAACGGGTGATGCAGGGCCACGCCGGCGCGAACCTGATGCCGCTCGTCGCCGCGAACCGGATCGGGCGCGAGGTCGGGCGCGGAGACGAGCGCGAGATCACGTTCTACGGCAGCTCCTTCATCGCCGACGCGACCGGTGCGAAGGTGGCCGAGGCGGGACGCAGCGAGGAGACGGTGCTGACCGCGACGTTCGACCTCTCCGCGCTGCAGCAGATGCGCCACGCATGGGGGTTGTTCCGCGACCGTCGTCCCGACCTGTACGCGCCGTTGATGTCGCTCGACGGCACCGGCGGCCGATGAACGACTCGACCGGGATGCGGATGCCGGCCGAGTTCGGCCCGCACGAACGCACCGTCATGTGCTGGCCGGCGCGCGAAGCGCTCTACGGCGAGCTGATGCCCCAGGCCGAGGACGCACACGCGCAGGTGGCTCGCGCGATCGCCGAGTTCGAGCCCGTCACGATGATCGTCCACCCCGGACCCAGCGCGGCGCGGGCGGCCGAACTGTGTGGTGGCCGGGTCGACATCGTCGAGATCCCGATCGACGATTCGTGGTTCCGTGACAGCGGCCCGATCTACGTCACCGACGGCACCGAGCGCATCGCGACGGACTGGACCTTCAACGGATGGGGCACGAAGTACGCGCCCTGGGATCAGGACGACCTCGTCGCCGGCCGTTGGGCCGCGCACGCCGGACATCGCAGCAAGCGGATCCCGATGGTCCTCGAGGGTGGCTCGTTGACCGTCGACGGTGAGGGCACGCTGATCACCACGACCCAGTGCCTGATGCACCCCAACCGCAATCCCGGTCTCACCAAGCTCGACATCGAGGAACGCCTCGCTGCCGAGCTCGGTGCGACCACCGTGATCTGGCTGCCGTACGGGTTGTCCGACGACGACGACACGGACGGCCACGTCGACAACGTCGCCGTCTATGCCCGACCCGGCGTCGTGGTGCTGCAGGGGTGCGATGATCCGGACGAGCCGGACTGGCTGCGGAT
>JAOBWO010000027.1 GCA_025463415.1 Acidimicrobiales bacterium
ACTTGGCGTTGGTGAGGATGCGCTTCTTCTGACTCTTGATGTTCGCCACGTGCGAATGCTCTTTTCCTGAGTGTCGAATGTCGATGTCTCGACAGGTCGAGAACTCGCCGCATGAGCGTAGCGGGCAAAGGTGGGTGCGCCTACCACTCCGGCCGAATCTCGACCGGTAGGCTCGATCTCCTGTCATGGACCTCGACCGCATCCGCAACTTCTCGATCATCGCACACATCGATCACGGGAAGTCGACCCTGTCGGACCGCATCCTCGAGATGACCGGAGCGGTCGAGATGCGGGACATGCGCTCGCAGTACCTCGACTCGATGGACCTGGAGCGCGAGCGCGGAATCACGATCAAGGCCCAGAACGTGCGCGTCGACTGGAAGGGCCACACCCTCCATCTGATCGACACGCCGGGTCACGTCGACTTCGGGTACGAGGTCAGTCGCAGCCTCGCCGCGTGTGAGGGCGTCGTCCTCGTGGTCGACGCCGCGCAGGGCATCGAGGCCCAGACCCTGGCCAACTGCTACCTGGCCCTGGAGCACGACCTCGAGATCGTCGCCGTGCTGAACAAGATCGACCTGCCTGCCGCCGATCCCGACCGCTACGCCCAGGAGATCGAGACCGTGCTCGGCATCGCCGCCGAGGACATCCTGCGCATCTCCGCGAAGACAGGTGTCGGTGTGCCCGAGCTGCTCGACGCCGTGGTCGAGCGCATCCCAGCGCCCAAGGGCGATCCCGACGCGCCGCTCCAGGCACTCATCTTCGACAGCCAGTTCGACCAGTACCGGGGCGTCGTCAGCAGCATCCGCGTGATGAACGGCAAGATCTCAAGCGGAGCGAAGCTGAAGTACATGAACGCGGGCACGGCGCAGGAGGCCATCGAGATCGGCGTCCGCAAGCCGGTGATGACCCCGATGCCCACACTCGGGCCCGGTGAGGTCGGCTACCTCATCTCCAGCATCAAGGACATCGGCCAGGCGCGATCCGGTGAGACGGTGACGACCTTCGTCAACTCCGCCACCGAGGCGCTGGAGGGGTACCGCGACCCGAAGCCGATGGTGTTCTGCGGTCTGTACCCCATCGACGGCGACGACTTCGAGAACCTGCGCGAGAGCATCGAACGGCTTCGCCTCAATGACGCCTCACTGACGTACGAGCCGGAGACGTCGGACGCGCTCGGGTTCGGGTTCCGCTGCGGGTTCCTCGGCCTGTTGCACATGGAGATCGTGATGGAGCGCCTGGAGCGGGAGTTCAACCTCGCCCTCATCGCCACCGCACCGAGCGTGCAGTACCGCGTCACCAAGACCGACGGCGCGGTCGAGTTCGTCGACAACCCGGCCGACCTGCCGCCGCCACAGAAGATCGACTTCATCGAGGAGCCGTTCTTCCGGGTCAGCATCATCACGCCGAAGGAGTACACCGGCACGCTCATGGACCTGTGCCAGACCAGGCGCGGCGACATGACCAAGCTGGAGTACCTGTCGCCCGAGCGCGTCGAACTGCACTACAAGGTCCCCCTGGCCGAGGTCGTGGTCGACTTCTTCGACCAGATGAAGAGCCGCACCCAGGGCTACGCCAGCCTCGACTACGAGCTCGAGGGCTACCACCGCAGCGACCTCGTCCTCGTCGACCTGTGGCTGAACGGCGAGCCGGCCGACGCGTTCAGCACGATCGTGCACCGCGACAAGGCGTTCGAGTACGGCCGCCGGATGACGGAGAAGCTCAAGGAGCTGATCCCGCGCCAGATGTTCGACGTCCCGATCCAGGCGGCCATCGGCGGCAAGGTGATCGCCCGCGAGACGGTGAAGGCCAAGCGCAAGGACGTGCTCGCCAAGTGCTACGGCGGCGACATCACCCGCAAGCGCAAGCTGCTCGAGAAGCAGAAGGAAGGCAAGAAGAAGATGAAGTCGATCGGCCGGGTGGAGATCCCCGGCGACGTCTTCATCGCGGCACTCCGACTCGACGACTGACGCCGAGGAACGACGATGGCCGTTGCCCGCTCGATCCTCTGGTTCCGGCGAGATCTGCGCGTCGCCGACCATCCTGCAGCTGTGCACGCCGGCCGCGACGGACGCGAGGTCGTGCCGGTGTTCGTGCTCGACCCAGCACTCGCGCAGCCGAGCGGTGCGGTGCGGTTGGCGTTCATGTACCGATCGTTGCGATCGTTGAACGAATCTCTCGGCGGCAAGCTCGTCGTCCGCCACGGACAGCCGGAGGACGTGATCGCGCAGCTCGCTGCCGATGCCGAGGTCGACGAGGTCGTCGTGACGCGCGACCACGGCCCGTACGGTCACCGCCGCGATGCGGCCGTGGCCGATCGGCTCCGATCGCTCGATGTCGCCTTCGTCGGCACGGGCTCGCCCTACGTGGTGCCGCCCGGCACGATCCTCAAGGACGACGGCAACCCGTACTCGGTGTTCACACCGTTCTTCCGGGCGTGGTCCGGCAGGTCTCATCCCGATCCGCTCGACGTCGCCCAGGTCGACTGGGTCCGTCCGAGGATCGACCAATACCCGGTCCCCGACGATCCCGACATCGGCTGCGCGCTCCCCGAGGCCAGCGAGGACGCCGCGCACGATCTGTGGGACAGCTTCCTCCACGACGGGATCGAGCGCTACGCATCCCGGCGCAACGAGCCGGCGGAACCCGGCACGAGCCGGCTCAGCCCCTACCTGCGCTGGGGTCAGGTCCATTCGCGCCAGCTGCTCGCCGACCTCGGTGACACAGCGGGGCAGAGCACGTTCCGCAAGGAGCTCGCCTGGCGTGAGTTCTACGCGGACGTCCTCCACCACCAGCCCCGCAGCGCCCGCGAGAACCTCCAGCGGAAGATGGACCAGCTGCCGGTCGACACCGATGTCGAAGCGCGTCGACGATTCGATCGCTGGGCATCGGGCACCACAGGGTTCCCGATCGTCGACGCAGGCATGCGCCAGATGCTCGCAACGGGATGGATGCACAACCGGGTGCGGATGATCACGGCGAGCTTCCTCGTCAAGGACCTCCACGTGCCCTGGCAGTGGGGTGCGCGCCACTTCATGCAGCACCTCGTCGACGGCGACCTCGCCTCCAACCAGCACGGCTGGCAGTGGGTCGCTGGAACGGGCACGGACGCTGCGCCGTTCTTCCGGGTGTTCAACCCGACCCTGCAGAGTGCGAAGTTCGACCCCGACGGTCGCTACATCCGGCAATGGGTGCCGGAGCTCGCGAACGTGGACGGAACATCGATCCACCAGCCGCAGAGTCCGATGGTCGACCACGCCGCTGAGCGCGAGGACGCGTTGAGGCGCTATCGAGTGGTGACCGGCCGATAACCTGTGCCGGGCAATGCTCGATGACCGCAAGACCGCAATCCTGAGCGCCGTGGTGCAGGAGTACATCACGACGGCGCAGCCTGTCGGCTCCACGCACATCGCCGACGCGCCCGGGGTGCACGTGTCCTCCGCGACGGTGCGCAACGAGATGGCGTCGCTCGAGCAGGAGGGCTACCTCGTCCAACCGCACACGTCGGCCGGTCGGATCCCCACGGACAAGGGCTACCGCTTCTTCGTCGATCACCTGACCCCGTCGGACCGGCTCGATGCCGATGCCACGCAGCAGGTCGGCGAGTTCTTCGGCCGGGCCCACGGTCGGCTGGAGGAGCTGCTGTCGCAGACCACCGACCTCCTCGCCCACCTCACCAGCTACGCCGCGGTCGTGGTCGGCCCCCAGGCGCAGACCTCCGTCGTCCGGTCGATCCAGGTCGTCGGGCTCTCGGCGCGCATGGCCACCGTCGTCGCGGTCCTGTCCAACGGGCATGTCGAGAACCAGACCATCGAGCTCGCCGCCGACGTCGACGACGTCGAGCTCGCCACCGTGAGCCGGCAGCTCCACGCCGCCGTCGTCGGCAAGCCGTTGGGCTCGGTGTCCACAACGCCGGCGCTGCCCGGCAACGAGCCGCTCGACCAGTTGTGCCGGCAGGCGCTCGGCGCCTTGCAGCGGTCGCAGAACGTGGCGCCGGTGTACGTCGGCGGTGCGGCGTCGGTTGCCAATGCGTTCGATGCCGTCGATATCGTCCGGTCCGTGCTCACCACACTGGAACAGCAGTACGTCGTCGTGTCCCTGGTGCGCGACGTCATCGATCGCGGCCTCACCGTCGCGATCGGCGCGGAACACGGCCTGGAGCCGCTCGTGTCCTGCTCCGTCGTCGTGAAGTCGGTCTCGGTCGAAGGTGAGCGGCTCGGCACGGTCGGCGTGCTGGGCCCGACCCGGATGAACTACCCGCAAGCCCTCGCCACGGTCGACGTGGTCAGCGACCGGTTGGGTCGCCGCCTGGCGGAGGGCTGATCATGGCTGATTTCTACGAACGCCTCGGTGTGTCGCGCAGCGCATCACCCGACGACCTGAAGAAGGCCTACCGCCGCAAGGCGCGTGAGCTGCACCCCGACGCCAACCCCGGTGATGCCGCTGCGGAGGCCGAGTTCAAAGAGGTCGCCCGCGCGTACGAGACGCTGA
>JAOBWO010000071.1 GCA_025463415.1 Acidimicrobiales bacterium
CGACGGAACGATCGTCGAGATCCGCGCGACGAGCTCGCCGACGCCCGACGTCTGCCTCGTTCCGGGCTTCGTCGACGTGCAGGTGAACGGGATCGACGACGTCGATGTGGCGAGCGCGGTCGGCCGCGACTGGCGTCGGCTGGGAGATCTGCTCCTCGATCAGGGCGTCACCGCGTGGTGCCCGACGCTGGTCACCGATCGGCTCGACCGGTTCGCGCTGCCGCTCGAGCGGATCGCGGCCGCACGCACCGAGGCCGGCACGTCGGCCGATCTACCGACGATCATCGGCGCGCATCTGGAGGGTCCCTTCATCGGTGGTGCACCGGGTGCACACCCCCGTCATCTGATCGTGCCCGTCGATCTCGACTGGCTGTCCGCGTTGCCCGACGTCGTGCGGCTGGTGACGCTGGCTGCAGAGATCCCCGACGCGGTGCGTGCCGCCGAGCTGCTGAGCGCCCGCCGCATCGTCGTCTCGATCGGGCACAGCACACCGTCGACGGACGACGTCGAGGCCGTCGTCTCCGCGGGGGCGCGCATGGCGACCCACCTCTACAACGGCATGTCGGGCGTGCACCATCGCGAGCCCGGACTGGCGGCGATGGCCCTCGTCGACGATCGGCTCACCGTCGGGTTGATCGCCGACCTCGTGCACGTCCACCGGCTCGGGATCGAGCTCGCCTTCCGCGCCAAGCCCGCCGACCGGGTCGTGCTGGTCACCGACGCCGTCGCGTGGCGCGCGGGCGACCGGCGCGGCGCCGCAGGCGGCACCGTTGGTGGGGTCGTGATGTCGATGCGCGACGGCGCGCCACGTCTCGCCGACGGCACGTTGGCCGGCAGTGCGGTGACGATGGACCAAGCAGTGCGCAACGTGGTCGACGTGTGCGGCGTGCCACTCGATCGGGCCGTGCGTGCGGCCTCCACCAATCCGGCCGCGCTCATGGGACGCGCGGATCTCGGCCGCCTCGCTGTCGGGTGCCGCGCCGATCTGGTCGCACTCGACACCGATCTCGCAGTGCGCGGAGTCTGGCTGGGCGGACGACAGGTCCGCTGAGGGTCCGGCGCGCCGTTACCCTCGACGAGATGCAGATCGTCTCCGCACTCTTCGTCGAGAACTTCGAGCTCCGCCAGGCACCAGGACCGTCGACACGGATCGATCTCACGGGGGCGATGTTCTCGATGGCGGCACCCTCGCCCGCGCCCCTCACGATCTCCCCGCATCTGGTCGCGTTGATCTTCTGCGCACCGGACGAAGTCGGCAGCGGCGTGTTCGAGGTGATCTTCCGCAAGGGCCGCGAGGAGACCGACGAACAGGTCGCGCGCAACGTGAGCCCGTTCACGGTCGACCCAGGGAAGTTCACGTATCGGCTCGTCAAGGGTGAGCTCGACTTCGACGCGTACGGCCAGATCTTCGCCCATTGCCGCGTCGATCGCGGACCCTGGCACCTCGTTCCGTTCACCCTTCTGCCACCGGTGTGAGCCCGGTCTGCCGGCTCCGTTGAGCGGCAGGTCGATGGGGGTCTGCCGCCGTCGCGACCGGGTACAGTCGCTGGCGTGCCATCGACGTTGACGCCCGAACAGGATTCCGCAGCCATCAGCCTCATCCGGGGCTTCGCGATGGACGCGCCGTTCTACTCCAAGAGCGGTCACCAAGGCACCGCGATGGCACTCGCTCCCCTGGCTCATGTGATCTTCAGCCGGATCATGCGCCACGATCCGATGCACCCGCACTGGCCCGATCGCGACCGCTTCATCCTCAGCAACGGCCACGCCAGCATCCTCCACTACTCGATGCTGTACCTCAACGGGTACGGGCTCGGGCTCGACGACATCAAGGCGTTCCGCCAATGGGATTCGCTGACCCCGGGTCACCCCGAGGCGGGTCACACGACGGGCATCGAGGTCACCACCGGCCCGCTCGGCCAGGGCGTCGCCAACTCCGTCGGCATGGCCATCGCCGAGCGCATCCTCGCCGACCGCTTCGGCACCGATCTCCAGTCCCACCACACCTTCGTGCTGGCAGGCGATGGCTGCTTCATGGAGGGTGTCAGCCACGAGGCCGCGTCACTGGCGGGTCACCTCGGGTTGGGCAGCCTCGTCATGGTCTACGACGACAACCACATCACCATCGACGGCGACACCAACCTCACCTACGACGACAACGTGCCGCAGCGGTTCGAGGCCTACGGCTGGCATGTCGAGCAGCTCGGCGAGATGGCGAACGACCTCGATGGGCTGGAGGCCGCGATCCGACGTGCGATGGCCGTCATTGACAAGCCCAGCCTGCTCGTGCTGCGCAGCCACATCGCCGATCCGTCGCCCGACCTCACCGACAACCACAAGGCGCACGGCAACCCGTTCACGCTGGAGCAGATCAACAACACCAAAGACGTGATGGGCATCCCGCAGGAGCCGTTCTGGGCCCCCACCGAGCTCGTCGACGCCTACCGCGCGCACGCCGCGGCGAACGGCAAGGAGGCAGTCGACGCCTGGCAGGCCAGATTCGACGCCTCCGACATCGACAAGGCTGCGTGGGACGCGTGCTGGAACGCGTCCGGGATCGCGGGATGGACCGAGTCGCTGCCGACGTTCGAGCAGGGCGCGATGATCCCCACCCGCGAGGCGATCCAGACCGCGTTCGACGCCACCATCGCGGGCGTGCCCGGTCTCGTCGCCGGCGCAGCCGACCTGACCGGCAACACCGGCACCAAGCTGGCCGGCCAGACGATCCAGGCGCGCGACACGCCCGGCGGCCGTCAGGTGCACTACGGCATCCGCGAGCACGGCATGGGCTCGGCAATGGTCGGCATGGCCAAGCACGGCGGCATCATCCCCGCCGGCGGCACGTTCTTCGTGTTCCTCGACTACATGCGCCCACCGGTGCGCCTCGCCGCGTTGTCGAAGGCCAAGGTGCTGTTCGTCTTCACCCACGACTCAGTCGGTGTGGGTGAGGACGGTCCCACCCACCAGCCGATCGAGCACATCGCCACACTGCGCGCCATCCCCCATCTGCAGGTGATCCGCCCCGCAGATGCGAACGAGACCGCACAGGCTTGGCGTGTCGCGGTCGAGCACGACGGCCCCACGGCGTTGGTGCTCAGTCGCCAGGCGGTCCCCGTCGTCACCGACGGATCCGCGGTCGAGGTCGGCGCAGCCACCATCGTCGCCACCACCTCACCGCAGGTCGTGCTCGTCGGCACCGGCAGCGAGGTGCACGTGTGCGTCGCCGCCGCGGCCACGCTGGCCGAGCGGGGCATCAACGCGAACGTCGTCTCGATGCCGAGCTGGGACCGCTTCGCTGCGCAGGACACCGCGCACCGCCAGTCCGTGTTCCCGACCGGCGTGCCCGTGCTGTCCGTCGAAGCCGGCGTCACGTTCGGCTGGGCCGCCTACGCCGACGAGTCGATCGGCATCGACCGCTTCGGTGCCAGTGCGCCGGGCGCGCTGGTGCTCGACAAGCTCGGGATCAACGCCGACCACGTCGTCGCCCGCGCTGCCGCGCTCGTCGCCGCAGCAACCGCACCGCAGCCCTGAAACCCCTTTGAAGCACTAGGAGCCACCATGGACCGTCTCGTACAACTCGCCACCGATTTCCAGCAGAGCCCGTGGCTGGACAACCTCAAGCGTGGCTACATCACGTCCGGGCAGCTGCAGGCGTTGGTCGATCGCGGCGTGCGCGGCCTGACCTCGAATCCGACGATCTTCCAGAAGGCCATCCAGGGCTCGCCCGACTACGACGCCCAGTTCAGCGAACTGGTCAAGGGCGCCGAGCATCCGGTGGTCGACGACTACTGGTCGATGGTGCTGCAGGAC
>JAOBWO010000076.1 GCA_025463415.1 Acidimicrobiales bacterium
GGGATCTCGTTGATCGCGAAGATGCCGCGGTTGGTGCGCGGCACGAGGCCGTAGTGCAGCGTCAGCTCGTCGCTGAGGTAGCGGCCCTCGGCGACCTTGATCGGGTCGACCTCGCCGATCAGATCGGCGATCGAGGTGTCGGGCGTTGCCAGCTTCTCGCCGAACCGCTCGTCGCGGTGGACCCATGTGATGGGCGTGTCGTCGCCCTGCTCGGCGACGAGGTCGCGGGCGTGCTTGGACACCGGCGCGCTCGGGTCGTCGTTGATCTCGCTGCCGCCGACGATCGGCATCCACTCGTCGAGCAGACCGGTGAGCGAGCGGATCATGCGGGTCTTGGCCTGGCCGCGCTCGCCCAGGAAGATCACGTCGTGACCGGCCAGCAGCGCGTTCTCGAGCTGCGGCATGACCGTGTCCTCGTAGCCGAGCACGCCCTCGAAGAGGGGCTGACCGGCGGAGATGCGGGCCACCGCGTTGCGACGGATCTCCTCTTTCACGGGAAGCGATTCCCAACCGGAGGCCTTGAGTTCACCGAGGGTGCGAGCCAACTGCGTCATGTGTCGAAGATAGCCAAGATCGACAGAATGCGCACGCCGGGCGTTGTCGGCCATGGCAGCTGACTCAAGCAGCAGTGTTCCAGAGCCGATGACCCTTCGTGAACGATCTCCAGCATCCGCCGGCTGGAGCCAAGCACCCGGGCCCCAATCCAACGTCAGCCGGCACCGCGAACGTGCGCAGGTCACCCACGCTGGAGGAGTTGCTGCCACCCATCCGGCCGAGGGAGCCGTTCGTGCGTCGCCATCGAGCCGGGGTGATCATCAGCTCGATCACGGCCGCGATCATCGCGATCGGATGCGTGGTGATCATCCTCAACCGGCCAGCGGACGCGTTCGATGCGAAGCCTGGCCAATGCCTCGACGGTCAGCTCACGCCCAATGGAAGCGTCGGCACGATCACGGTGATCCCGTGCACCACGACGCACTACTTCGAAGTGTTCGGCGCCGGAGAGTCCAGCCACGACATCGCGATTCCGTCGGGGGCCGATCTCCAGATCGACCCCGAGGTCGCGCGGATCTGCGGCCGCGAAGTCGATCCTGCGGTCCGCAAGGCGCTGCTGGCGGCGGATGGGGCGTCCGAGACGGTGCTCCTCGCGCCCGGCCAGCACCGCCGATTGCTCTGCGTCGTGTTCACCGTCGACGCGCGTACGAGCTCCATCGTCTCGTCGGCGATGAGCTGAGTCGCACGCCGGTCCCCGCGGAGCACGGCGGGTAGGCTGCGGCGAATGGAGCTCAGCGGGGTTTGGCGTGCGGCGACCGCCGACGATCAGCTCCGCCGCACCGCCGTCGGAC
The DNA here is from genome assembly GCA_025463415.1 of Acidimicrobiales bacterium. Lineage (GTDB taxonomy): Bacteria > Actinomycetota > Acidimicrobiia > Acidimicrobiales > Ilumatobacteraceae > WLMZ01. The sequence goes on from JAOBWO010000076.1 coordinate 1,347, forward strand.
TCTCGTTCGACGATGCCGACTGGCCCACGATCGCGGTTCCGGGGCACTGGCGCAACGAGCCCGCCTTCGCGACCAGCGACGGTCCCCTGTTGCTGCGCACCCACTTCGACCACCCGATCCCGAAGGCGGACGAACGGTGCTGGGTCGTGCTCGACGGCGTGTTCTACCAGGCTGACGTCTGGTTCGACGGCGCGTACATCGGCGACCCTGAGGGCTACTTCTTCCCCCACTCCTTCGACGTGACGTCGCTCGCCCGGCTCGCCACCGAACACGTTCTGGCGGTCGAGGTGGCGTGCTCGCCGCAGACGTCGCACCGTGGTCGCCGGAACATCACCGGCGTGTTCCAGAACTGGGACGCTGCCGACCGATCGTGGAACCCCGGCGGACTGTGGCGCGACGTGCACATCGAGACCACGGGCGCAGTCCGCCTGGATCGGCTGCGCGTGCTGTGCCGCGACGCGAACGAAGCCAGGGCCCACCTCCGGCTGCACGGGCGGCTCGACAGCGACGTGGCGCGCACCGTGCGCCTCCGCACCACGGTCGACGGGATCGTGCTCAGCCAGGTCGAGCAGTCACTCGCGCGTGGCGTCAACGAGGTCGACTGGACGCTGGACATCGACAACCCGAGTCTGTGGTGGCCATGGTCTTTGGGCGACCAGCCGCTGTGCGACGTGCGCGTCGACGTCGTCGTGGACGGCGTGGTCAGCCACACCCGCTCGGTGCGCACAGGCCTTCGCGAAGTCGCGATGCACGACTGGGTGTTCTCCGTCAACGGTGAGCGACTGTTCCTGAAGGGCGCGAACCTCGCCCCCACGCGCCTGGACATCGCCAACGCCACCGCCGACGAGCTCCGACGCGATGTGGAGCTGGCACGCGATGCCGGGCTCGACCTGCTGCGCGTGCACGGACACATCTCGGCGCCACCGCTGTACGACGCGGCGGACGAGCTGGGCATGCTCCTGTGGCAGGACTTCCCGCTGCAGTGGTCGTATGCGCGTGAGGTCCGGCGACGCGCTGTCACCCAGGCCACCGAGGCGGTGTTCCACCTCGGTCATCACCCGTCGATCCTCACCTGGTGCGCGCACAACGAGCCCTCGGGTGCAGCGATCGGGCTGCAGTCGTCGGAGCCGACCTGGCGGTCAGCGGCGCGGTACGTGGCCGGTCAACAGCTGCCGTCGTGGAACAAGAACATCCTCGACCGGTGGGTGAAGCGCGCGTTCGAACGCGCCGACGAGACCCGGCCGACGACCTCTCACAGCGGCGTGATGCCGCACATCCCGGAAGTCGGTGGCACCGACAGCCACCTCTACTTCGGCTGGTACCACGGCGACGAGCGCGACCTCCCGGGCTTTGCCGCCGCCTTCCCGCGGATGGTTCGCTTCGTCAGCGAGTTCGGCGCTCAAGCCGTGCCGACCAGCAGCGAGTTCATCGATCCGAGTGGATGGCCGTACCTTGCGTGGGACGAGCTCGAGGAGCGGCACGGCCTCCAACGCTCGGTCCTGGAGCGCTACGCGCCGGCTGCCTCGTTCGGTTCGTTCGACCAGTGGAGGCTGGCCACGCAGCGCTACCAGTCGGCCGTGCTGCGCCACCACATCGAGACGCTGCGGCGGTTGAAGTACCACCCCTCCGGCGGCTTCTGCCTCTTCATGCTCAACGACTCCAGCCCCTCGATCTCGTGGAGCATCCTCGATCACCTGCGCGTCCCGAAGTTGGCGTACCACGCGGTCACGGAGGCGTGCCGACCGGTGATCGTGGTCGCCGACCGACTCCCCGCAACCGTGTCGCCCGGCGACACGTTGGCCCTCGACGTGCACGTCGTCAACGACCTCCGCACGGCGATCGACAGCGCCACGCTGCGCGCCCAGCTGCGCTGGTCGAACGGTGAGCACGAGTGGAGCTTCGAGGGAAGTGCTGATGCCGATTCGGTCGTGCGCATCGCGACCCTCCAGTTCGTGGTGCCGGACGCGCCCGGCGATCTGTGGCTCGACCTCACCCTCGAAGCCGACAACGTCGCCGCCACCAATCGCGGCCAGACGCTGATCGTCGCGCGGGCCTGATCGTCGCATCGCCTGGCGGCACAACCGGATCTGCTCGGACGTGCGGTTCAGCCCGACGACGCGTCGAGGTAGGCCTCGGTCAGCAGTTCACGGAGATCGGCGTCGAACTCCGCCGGCACCGCGAGGTTCGCTGTGTGCCAGAACCGGCCGCCGTAGGGCACGACCTTGCGCGTGATCGTGCGGTGCCGCGCCGCCCGGTCGAGCGCGAACGACATCGCCACCCAGTGCTGCTTCGGGCGCAGCTCGGCGAACTTGCGTGGGTTCTTGAGGAAGATCCCGACCGCGACAGTGTCTGCATGGACGGGTCCGACGGTTGCGAGGTGATCCATCACCGCGTCGAAGACCGGACGTTCGTGCGCCGGGCCGGTCGCGAAGTACTCCTCGATCGTCAGCCCCGGCGCGCAGTCGTGCGACTGCTTGTTCCGGGCGAACAGCCGGCCACACGCGGGACACGTCCATGTCGTCATGCGTCCATCTTGGCTCAGGTTCGAAGCAGCGCGACCCCGTCATAGCGCTTGCCGAGGGTCGCGACCGGATCGAGTCCGAGCCAGTCGAGACATGCCGTGTACATCGTGCGCGGATCCAGGGTCGGGCGGACGTCGCCGTCGAGCTGGTCGCCGAGGTCGACATCGCCATGGATGCCGCCGTTGACCCGGCCGCCGAACATCATCGACATCCCGCCCGCACCGTGGTCGATGCCGCCTCTGGCGTTCTCCGCGACGCGCCTTCCGAACTCGCTCGTCGTCACCAACAGCGTGCGATCAGCAGCTCCCGCCGCCGCGACCTTCTGCATGAAGCCGTCGATTCCCTTGGCGAGATCGTCGAGCAACGAGCCCTGCGTCGCCAGCTGGTTGGAGTGCGTGTCGAACCCGCCGACCGACACCACCACGATGCGCGCTCCGACATCGGACGTCACCAGACGGGCCGCGAGATCGAGGCCGGACACGAGGTCGAGACCGCCCTCGCGGTAGGTGACGGTGTCGCCGGCGTCGTCCGACGCTTCCGGCGCGAGCAGGCTGACGAACGAATCGACCGATGCGATCGTCGACGTCAAGGATGCCTGCGCGAGCGCGTGCAGCGCGTCGGCGCTGACCGGCTGGGTGAGGCGCTGCAGCGCTGTCTCCGGCAAGGCCGTCGGGAAGGCGAACGTCGACGGCTGGATCACGACCGCCGCTTGGTACAGGTCGCTGCGGAGCAACGGCGCACCGCTGCCGAGCGCCGTCGCGTACAGAGGCGACAGTGCACCGGGAGCAACGGAACGGCCGAGCCACCCGGTGGAGGACGTGAGGTCGTCCGCGCGCCACCAACGGTCGAGCGACACGAAGTGCGAGTGGTTCGGATCGCTGAAGCCGATGCCAGGCAGGAACGCGGCCGTGCCTGCATCCCAGTACGGCGTCAGCGGCGCGAGGTTGGGGTGCAGCGTCCAGTCGGTGACACCGGTCAGCGCGACGAGGTCGGCTTCGGGGATCGCCAGCGTCGGTCGCGCGTCGCGGTACCGGCCGTCGCTCGGCACGAGCGTGTTGAGCGCGTCGTTGCCGCCGTTCAGCTGC
>JAOBWO010000122.1 GCA_025463415.1 Acidimicrobiales bacterium
GGTCCTCCTCCATGCACCCCCCGGCGGGGTGTCGGCACGAACTTAGGAGGAAGCGATTTCTAGACCGTCACGTGCTTGTGAACGGAAGATGTACAGCGTGCGCGGCACGAAACTCCAGCTTGCCAGCAGTGTCGGACGCGGATCTTCACGGATCCTTCACGATTCAGGCGGTTCCCGGCACGGTTTCGGCGAGCTGGCCAAGGGCCCGATCGACGCGCTTCACGCTCACCGGCGTTGCCGTTCCCAGGGTCTGCGCGAAGAGGCTGACGCGCAGCTCCTCGAGCAACCACCCGACGTCGACGACGGCGGCTGTGACCTGCGACGGCGACAGCCCGGCGACGTACTTCGCGTAGCGCTCCTCCACTGCGGTGGCCTCACGGACCAGCTGCAGGTCGCGGCCCGGAGACTCCGGCAGCTTCTCCAGTCGCCGGCCGATGCCCCGGACGTACCGGAGCAGGTCCGCCAGCCGGTGCGCGCCGGTCGCGGTGACGAAGCCGCGCCGCACGAGCCGTTGCAGGTGCTCGCGTGCATCCGCCACGGATGCAGCCACGGCCGGTGTCACCAGGCGACCGATCTGGGCTCGCACATCACGCGCAGCCAGCAGCACGTCGCCCGCGGCACGCATGACGCGACCACTTCGCGCGGCGAGCTCGCGCCGTGCGTCCTCGACCAGCGCAGCGAAGGCCTCGGCCGTCCACATCGCTCCCCCGTGCTCGTCGACCATCGCGGTCGCCGCTGCCAGCACCGCATCCTCGACGAGTTCGCCCAGCTCCAGTCCGGCAGCCGCCACCGCAAGGCGGACCTCGTTGCCGACCTCACGCTCCAGAGCTTTTCGCCCGACCGAGACGGTGAGCAGGAGCAGTCGGCGGACGCCGCCGGGCATGATCTTGGCCTGGATCTCGGGCTTGCTGAAGACCCGGATCGACACACTTGCGCCGTCGTCGACCAGTGCGGGGAAACCTCGCACGAGGTGCCCGCCACGCTCGGTCTCCACCACCTGCGGCAGATCGCCGAGATCCCACGTCGTGATCCCTGAACGCTCGATCGCCGGCGCGGCATCAGCGATCGCAGCGCGGACCCGGCCACCGACGAGCTGCCGGACGGCCGCGAGGTCCTTGCCGACGGCCACCACGCGGTCGTCGTCGTCGACGATCACGAACGTGATCCGGAGGTGGTCGGTCAGCTGACGGACGTCGAACGCGCTGGCCGGGACCGGCTCGCCACCGATCTCGGTGAGCACCGCGGCCAACGCGTCAGCCAGCGGGGTCGACATCACATCGCTGCGCGCCTCGACGAGCGCGGCCGCGCGCTGAGCGGTTTCGGCGAGCGGTGTCAGGTTCCGGCGGAACTGCTTGGGCAGCGAGCGGACCATCGCCTGGACCAGCTCGTCGCGGTAGCCGGGCACCTGCCAGTCGAAGCCGGCGGGCGTGATCCGGTTCAGCACGGTGATCGGCACGTGCACGGACACGCCGTCTCGCGGGTCGCCCGGGTCGAACCGGTAGGTCACGGCAAGGTCGAGGTCACCCTGTTGCCAACTGTCCGGCCACAGCTCTGCTCCCGCGCGCACTGGTCCCCCCGGGCCGGTGACATCGGCCAAGGTGAGGCGGAGGAGATCGGGCTGCGTGGCGCGGGTTCGCTTCCACCACTGGTCGAAGTGGCGGGTCGACACGACGTCGGGTCCGACCCGCTGGTCGTAGAAGGCGTGGATCGCGTCGTCGTCGACGAGGTTCCACCGGCGTGCCCGATCGCCGAGGGCGCGCACCTCGGCGACGAAGGATCGGTTCTGCTCGACGAACGAGTGCCGCGTGGTCCACTGCCCTTCCACCAGCGCGTTGCGGATGAACATCGTCCGGGCAGCGGCGGGATCGACCCTGTCGTACCCCATCTGCCGCCCGGCGACCAGCGTCAGGCCGTAGAGCATCACCCGCTCGGTGGTGACGGCCGCGCCGCGCCGTTCGTCCCAGCGCGGCTCGCCGTAGGAGCGTTTGGCGAGCGGGCCCGCCAGGCGTTCGGCCCATTCCGGTTGCACCGATGCTGCGACACGCGCCCACAGCCGGTTGGTCTCGACGAGCTCGGCAGCCATCACCCACTTCGGCGGCTTCTTCGCGAGTGCGGAACCCGGAGCGATGAGGAACTTGGAACCTCGCGCGCCGCGGAACTCACGTGAGTCGCCCTCGCGCATGCCGATGTGCGACAGCAGCCCGGCGAGCACCGACTGGTGGACCCGGTCGGGATGGCCGGCGGTGGTACCGGCGGTGATGCCGATGCCGGCAGTCGCCTGCCGCAGCTGGCGGTAGAGGTCCTGCCACTCGCGTACGCGGAGGTAGTTGAGGTACTCGGTGCGGCACAGCTTGCGGAACTGGCTGGACGACAGCTCACCCTGTCGCGCCTTGAGGTGGTCCCACAGCGCGACGAACGCCAGGAAGTCGGACCCCTCGACCGCGAACCGCCGGTGGGCCTCGTCGGCTGCTTGCTGCTTGTCGCTCGGCCGTTCGCGGGGATCCTGGATCGACAGCGCGGCCGCCACGATCATCACCTCGCGGACGCAGCTGTGGCGGTCCGCCTCGACCACCATGCGGGCGAGCCGAGGATCGATCGGAAGCTTCGCCAGCCGATGACCCAGCTGCGTCAGCCGGCGCCTGTCGGCCGGCTGGTCCGGCGTCAGCGCACCGAGCTCCTCCAGGAGCGCGACGCCGTCGCGGATCGCGCGATCGTCGGGCGGGTCGAGGAACGGGAACGCCGCGACGTCGCCGAGGTTCAGCGCGGTCATCTGGAGGATCACCGAGGCGAGATTGGTGCGAAGGATCTCCGGCTCGGTGAACTCGGGTCGCCGCTCGAAGTCGTCCTCGTCGAAGAGCCGGATGCAGATGCCCGGCGCCACCCGCCCACATCGACCCGCGCGCTGGTTGGCCGATGCCTGGGAGACCGGTTCGATCGGCAGCCGCTGCACCTTGAGGCGATGGCTGTAGCGGGAGATGCGCGCCGCGCCTGCGTCGACCACGTAACGTACCCCGGGAACCGTCAGGGACGTCTCCGCGACGTTCGTGGACAGCACCACCCGTCGGCCGGTGTGGGGCTGGAAGATGCGGTGCTGTTCGGCGGACGACAGGCGGGCATAGAGCGGCAACACCTCGAGGTGCAACCCGCGCCCCGGCCCTGACGCGCGACGCAGCTCGGCGTTGCGCAGCGCCTCGGCGGTGTCGTGGATCTCGCGTTCGCCGCTCAGGAACACCAGCACGTCGCCAGGTCCTTCGGCGGCGAGCTCCTCGACGGCGTCGCACACTGCTTGGGTCTGGTCGCGGTCGTCGTCGACGATCTCCTCCGAGTCACCGCCTGCCGCGACGCCCGCCGTGCCGAACGGCCGGTACCGCATCTCGACCGGGTAGGTGCGTCCGGTCACCTCGATGATCGGAGCACCGCCGAAGTGCGCCGCGAACCGTTCGGTGTCGATGGTGGCCGAGGTCACGATCAGCTTCAGGTCCGGTCGGCGCGGCAGCAGCTGCTTGAGGTAGCCGAGCAGGAAGTCGATGTTCAGGCTGCGCTCGTGGGCCTCGTCGATGATCAACGTGTCGTAGCGACGCAGCATCCGGTCGCGCTGGATCTCGGCGAGGAGGATTCCGTCGGTCATCACCTTGACGAGCGTGCGCTCACCAACCCGGTCCGTGAACCGAACCGTGAAACCAACGGTGGTGCCGAGCTCGGTGCCCAGTTCCTCGGCGACACGTTCGGCGATCGTCCGGGCGGCGACGCGTCGAGGTTGGGTGTGCCCGATCAGGCCGAGCACGCCCCGGCCGAGCTCCAGGCACAGCTTGGGCAGCTGCGTGCTCTTGCCCGAACCGGTCTCCCCGGCGACGATCACGACCTGGTGGTTGCCGATCGCGTCGAGGAGGTCCTGCCGGCGATCGGTGATCGGCAGCTCCGGCGGATACGTGATCTCCGGCACCGATGCCCGACGCGCAGCGATCCGCTGCTCGGCAGCGGTGGGCGTCGGGGTGGGTTCGGGAGCGGTGGGGGTGTCGGGGGCTGGCATGTCGGTCACGGATCGCGCAGTGGCTCCGAACAGCATGTCAGCTGCAATGAGCCCATCGTCGGTGTGTCAGCATCGACCGGTGCACCCCGACCCGAGCCGTCCCCCGCTGTCACCGTCGACGATCGCCGTCACCGCCGGCCGCCCGAGTGGGGCGGGCGCGCCGTTGAACCACCCGATCGTGATGGCGTCCAACTTCCGTGAGGGCGGCGAGTACACGCGCACCCATGGGACGGAGACCTGGGCTGCGCTGGAAGAGGCCGTCGGTGCGCTCGAGGGTGGCAGAGCCGTGTCCTACGCCAGCGGCATGGCGGCTGCGTCAGCCATCGTCTACGCGCTCGCGCCCCGGGTCGTGGTGGCACCGACGGTCAGCTACATGGGCGTGCGCGCGCTGCTCAGCGAGCACCAGGCGGTCGGCCACATCGAGGTGCGCGCCGTCGACATCACCGACACGGCCGCCGTCGCCGCTGCCGCGCACGGCGCGGACGTCGTGTGAGTGGAGACTCCCACCAATCCCACGATGGAGACGGCTGACCTCGCCGCCATCGGCGCCGCGGCCGCGTCCGCCGGGGCGCGGATGGTGGTCGACTCGACGTTCGCGACGCCACTCGGTCAACAGCCACTCGCCCACGGGGCGGCCATCGTGCTGCACAGCGGCACGAAGTTCATCGGCGGCCACAGCGACCTGCTCATCGGGTTGTGCGTGACGAGCGATGATGCCGTGCACGAGCGACTCATCGCAGCGCGGACGTACCAGGGAGGCACGCCCGGCTCACTCGAGGCCTTCCTCGCGTTGCGTGGTCTGCGCACCTTGCCGGTGCGCCTGGCGGCGATGGAGCGCAACGCGATCACGCTCGCCGAGCGGTTGCGCGCCCATCCCGGAGTCGCCGAGGTTCGCTACCCCGGCCACGGGGCGATGATGGCCGTGATCGTGCACGGCGGCGCGTCCGCCGCGGACGCGGTGTGCGCCGGCGTGCAGATCGTCGTGCCGGCCACCAGCCTCGGTGGTGTCGAGTCGACCATCGAACGTCGGCAGAAGTACGCCGGCGATGCCCACGTCGACCCGGGCCTGCTGCGCTTCAGCGTCGGCATCGAAGACGTCGACGACCTCTGGCACGATCTCGCTGCGCACCTCCCCGCCTGACCATCAGCGGAGCCCATCGTTCGTCGACGTCGGCTGAAATCGTCGCCGCGGCCGGTCGGGCGTGACCCTCGTCCGGCCATGTGCAGTTCGAAGACGGCCGGGGTAGACATTCGCCGTGCAACCACTCGTCGTGCTGGCCGTCTTCCCGGTCATCTTCCTGGGAGAGCTGCCGGACAAGACGATGTTCGCGAGTCTGGTGCTGGCCACACGAGGTCGGCCACGCAACGTGTGGCTCGGCGCCGCGGCCGGTTTCCTTGTGCATGTCGTCATCGCCACGACGGTCGGCGTCGCCCTGTTCAACGTCGTGCCACATCGCGTGCTCGAGGCCGTGGTCAGCCTGATGTTCCTGCTGGGTGCGTTCTTCGCCTGGCGTGAGAGCTCGAACGACGAAGAGGACCTCGCCGAGGAGGAAGCAGCCAAGCACGGCGTGACGGTGACCGCGTTCCTCGTCATCTTCGTGGCCGAGTGGGGTGACCTGACCCAGATCCTCACCGCGAACCTGGCCGCCCGCTACCACTCGGCGCTCTCCGTCGGGCTCGGCGCGACGCTGGCACTGTGGGCCGTCGCGGGCATCGCCGTGGCCAGCGGGCAGACCCTGCTGCGCTACATCAACGTCGCGACGATCCGCAAGATCACGGCTGTCGTCCTCGTCGGACTGGCGATCTACTCCGCGTTCCAGGCGATCCGATGAGGCCTCAGCCCTTGACGGCGCCCGCCGTCAGACCACGCACGAAGTACCGCTGGAGCGAGAAGAACACACCCAGCGGAACGATCATCGAGACGAACGCCCCGGCCGTGAGGCGCTGCCAGTCCTGACCCTTCGAGCCGACGAGATCGTTGAGCTTCCACGTCATCGGCTTGAGGTCCGACGGGCCGAACACCTTGCCGACGAGGAAGTCGTTCCACACCCAGAGGAACTGGAAGATCGCCAACGAGGCGAGTGCCGGCACGGCGAGTGGCAGCACGACCTTGAGGAACACGGTCAGGTGGCTGGCGCCGTCGATGCGCGCGGCCTCGATGAGGTCCTTCGGCAGCGCCTGGATGAAGTTCTTCAACAGGAAGATCGCGAGCGGCAGGGCGAAGCAGGTGTGCGCGATCCACACCGACACCACCGATGAGTTGATGTCGAGGTTGGGGAAGATCGTGTAGGTGTGGCCGCTGATGGTCAGGTGGCCACCGAGGTTGAGCAGGCGCAGCAGCGGCACCATGGCCATCTGGATCGGGACCACCATCAACGCGACGACACCGACGAAGACCCAGTCGCGACCCTTGAACGACATCCACGCCAGTGCGTAGGCCGCCAAGGCCGCGATGACGATCGGGATGAACGTCGCCGGCAGCGTGATGCGAACGGTGTTGAGGAAGTACTTGCCGAAGTTGTCCGCGTTGCCGCCGCTGGAGCTGAGCACGTCTCGGTAGTTCTGCAACGTGACCGCTGGATGGGTGAAGAACGTCCACCAGCCGGTGGTCTTGATGTCGTTCTCGGGCCGGAACGAGGACACGAGCAGGCCGAAGGTCGGCACGGTCCACAGCAGGCAGACGACGATGACAGCGGCGCGACCGATCCGGGTGCTGAGCGATGCGGCCAGCTTCTTGCCGAGCGGAGCGTCTTTGCCCAGGTGCTCGTACGGGGTCGAGGCCGGGGTGATGATGGGAAGGGTCATGGTTATGCGATCTCCCGGGCACGGCGCTGGCTGCGCAGGTTGACGATCACGACGGGCACGACGACGGCGAAGATGATCACGGCCAACGCCGCGCCGTAGCCCGGCTGGTTCTGCGGATAGGTCTTGTCGTACATCTCGTTGGCCAGCACGTCGGTGTTGAAGTTGCCGCCCGTCGTCGACTGGATGATGTCGAAGACCTTGAGCACGGCGATGATCGTCGTGGTCGAGACGGCCACGATCGTCGGCATGATGTACGGGATCGTGACCTTGCGGAACGCCTGCAGATCGGTGGCGCCGTCGATGCTCGCCGCCTCCTTGAGCGAGTCGGGAACGCCCTTCACGGCTGCGGACAGCACCGTGGTGCAGAACCCGGCCTGGATCCAGATGAAGATGACGATCAGCAGCACCGTGTTCAAGTGCGGTGCACCCGGCACGTAGTTCTGCTGTTGCAGCAGCCAGATGCGGGGTGAGGCGCCCACCTTGGTGACCACCGCGTTGAGCAGACCGAACTCGTGCGCCGGGTCCGGCGACTTGTTGTAGACGAACCGCCAGATGATGCCGGCGCCCACCATCGAGATCGCAGTGGGCAGGAAGATCAGCGACTTCCAGACACGCTCGCCCTTCATCTGATCGGCGATGCGGGCGACGGCCAACCCGACGCCCACGCTGAAACCGGTGCCGAGGATCACCCACCACAGGTTGTTCAGCAACACCATCCGCGTCGCCTTGTCGCCGAAGATCTTGCGGTAGTTCGACAGGCCGACGTACTTGTTGACGTCGAGAGCGTCGCCCTTGTTGGTGTAGAGGCTGAGGAAGATCGTGCGGATCGCCGGGATCAGCAGACCGATCAACAAGAAGAGCACCGCTGGGCCGAGGAACACCGCGACCCGACCGCGCTCTTTGGAACGCCCCGGCAAGAAGCCGGTGACGAAGTAGATGCCGAGCAGCACGAGCAGGAAGATCGCGATCCCCGCCAGCGCAGTCCCGAATGTCGCGACGAGATCACCCATGCGCAACCGCCCCCTCGATGTCCCCGTGCACCCGCGACGGTGCGTTGCTCACGACAGTACGCCACGGAGAAGAGGAGCTCGCGCAGGCGCGAGCTCCCCTTCCATCCGTGTGATGTGCCGGCTAGCTCAGGACGGCCAGGCAGCCTGGATGGTGTCCAGGGTGTCCTTGGTGCTCTGACCGGTGATCCATGCCGTCAACTGCTTCCATTCGGCGCCCGACCCGACTGCGCTGGGCATCAGGTCCGAGGCGTCGAAGCGGAAGACCGT
>JAOBWO010000179.1 GCA_025463415.1 Acidimicrobiales bacterium
AGCTCGGCGAGATGACCGTCGACGGTGACGGTGAGCCGGTTGTTGCTGACCTCGTTCTGCACATCTGCCATGCCGGCAGGATAGGGCGAGCGGCCGCGACGGCGACCGGCCCCGAAAAGCATCCCGAAAACGCAGCGACGCCGTGGAGGCGAACCTCCACGGCGTCGTTGTCAGAACGAGGTTCGCCGTCTCAGATGACGCGGACCTTCTGGGCCTCTTCGCCCTTGCGGCCGGGGGCCACTTCGAACTCGACCGAATCGCCTTCGTTCAGCGTCTTGTAGCCGCTGCCCTCGATGTTCGAGAAGTGCACGAACACATCGTCGCCGCCGTCGCGTGAGATGAATCCGAAACCCTTTTCGGCGTTGAAGAACTTCACAGTACCTGTAGTCATTGCATTCCTCTGAAACATGGAGCGCCAACTCGACGCTCATCTGCGAGTGTACCGAACCTCTGGCGTTCCCCTCGGTCACAACGCGTATTCCGCGCGGAGAGCTGCAGAACGCAACACTTGTACAGTGCACATGTGCAGCAGCTCCCACCCACGCTGGGTTCCATCGGCGGCGACGCCGCGCCAGGCGCCGACCACGACATCGACATCGAGGGAGCCGAGATCGGGATTGCAGCCGTCGCAGAGGCCGTGCTGACAGCGTCGCGGGCGCTGGTGGCCGTCGCGGCCCGCTCCCTGGCCACGGTGGACGCCCAGGTCACCGTGCCCCAATTCCGTGCTCTCGTCGTGTTGTCCTCCCGCGGACCGCAACCCGTGGGCGCACTCGCGGAGGCCTTGGCGATCCATCCGTCGACGGCCACCCGCCTGTGCGACCGCCTGGTGTCGAAGCGACTCGTGCGGCGCGCGGTCAGCCGCGAGAACCGACGCGAGACCACGATCTCGCTGTCCCCCGCCGGACGCGATCTCGTCGACCGGGTCACGAACATCCGCCGGAACGAGATCGCTGCGATCGTCGCGCGGGTGCCGGTGCAGACCCGAGCAGCGATGGTCACCGCGCTGACCGCCTTCGCCGAGGCTGCGGGCGAGCCGCCGATCAACACGTGGATGCTGGGATGGACGTGAAGATGCGGCGCTGGATGCCCGAGAAGCGATGGCAGGAGCTGCACTCGCTGGCGAACCGGTCGCAGCAGGTCGTCACCCTCGCCGCCGTCACGGGCGTGATCACCGGCTTGCTCGTCGGCGGGTTCGACCGGCTCGTGGTCGATGTCGCGTTCGATCACGTCGTGCTCCTCTCGCCGTGGCTGCTCGCGTTCGTTCCAGGAGTCGGGCTCCTCGGAGCGATGCTGATCCGGAAGCTCGCCGGCGGGATCAGCCCGTCGACCGCCGACGAGTACCTCCACGCCTTCCACGACCCGAAGCACGAGATGGGCTGGCGAGCGCTCGCCGCGCGGTCCGTCGCGGCCGTCGTCACCCTCGGCACCGGCAACCCGATGGGACTGGAAGGACCGTCGCTGTACGCCGGAGCAACCGTCGGAGCCCGACTCCAGCAGCGGTTCCCTCGTGTGTTCCGCGACGCCGACCGTCGAGTGCTGCTCGTCGCCGGCGCCGCGGCGGGCGTCGCGGCCATCTTCAAGGCGCCCGCGACCGGCGCTGTCTTCGCGCTGGAGGTGCCGTACCGGGGCGATCTCGCCCGACGGATGCTGCTGCCAGCGCTCGTGGCGAGCGCCACCGGTTACCTGGCGTTCGTCGCGATCAACGGCACGGACACGCTCTTCCACATCGAGGGGTCCGGCGGGCTGGCCTACCGCGATCTGGCCGGCGCAGCAGCGCTCGGCATCGTCGCCGGCCTGCTGGCTCGAGGGTTCGCGTGGATGGTCCGCCGTGCCAAGCGGTTCGGAGACTCGACCCACGCCGTGGCGTTGACGACCGTCGCGGGCCTGATGATCGCCGGGGCGTTCGCGCTCGGCAGGTTGTTGACCGGCGAGTCGTTGATCATCGGGGCCGGGTACAACGTGCTGGCCTGGGCGCAGGAGCCCTCACGATCGCTGTGGGTGCTCCTGGCCATCCTCGGGCTGCGCTGCGTGGCCACGTCGGCGGCGGTGGCCGGCGGCGGAGTCGGGGGCCTGTTCATCCCGCTCGTCGTGGGCGGCGCACTGGCCGGCGCCGTCATGGCCAGCGTCGTCGACAAGGGCCAGATGAACCTCTTCATCGTGATCGGCATCGCGGCGTTCCTCGGCTCCGGCTACCGGGTCCCGCTCGCAGCAGTGATGTTCGTCGCCGAGACGACCGGCCGACCGATGTTCATCGTGCCGGGCCTCCTCGCGGCGGTGGCCGGTGAGCTGATCATGGGCGCGTCCTCGGTCACCGGCTACCAGGTCGACCCGAACGTCACACCGCCCGCGTAAGATCTTTCGACGTTCCGTTCGCGGAACCGGTGTGTCGGGAAGCCTGGTCGACGATCCTCTTTGGAGACCCCCGAGCCATGACGACCCGCCACCGACCGAGCCGCGCCACCCGCCGACCATCACTCGTGCGCCTGCTGTCGCCGATGCGCGACTTCCTCGCGACGGAGAGCGCCGGCGCAGTGCTGCTGGCCACCGGCGCGCTCCTTGCGCTCGTCTGGGCCAACTCGCCGTGGTCGGCGTCATACACGTCGCTGTGGTCGAGCAACGCCTCGGTTCGAATCGCCGGCCACACGATCACGCTCGATCTCCGCCACTGGGTCAACGACGCGCTGATGACGGTGTTCTTCCTCGTCGTCGGCCTGGAGATCAAGCGTGAGATCACCACCGGCCACCTCGCCACCAGGCGCGCTGCACTGCTGCCGATCGCCGCCGCGCTGGGTGGGATGCTGACACCCGCGCTGATCTACCTGGCCATCGCCGGTCGATCCGCTCCACACGGCTGGGCGATCCCGATGGCCACGGACATCGCCTTGGCGGTCGGCATCCTGGCCGTGGCCGGCGGCCGGTTCCCCCCGTCGCTGCGCGCCTTCCTGCTTGCGCTGGCGATCGTCGACGACATCGGTGCGATCGTCATCATCGCCGCGTTCTACTCGGCCGACTTCGACGCGACGTGGTTGGTCGGCGCCGCGGCAGCGGTCGCTGCGACGGTCCTGCTGAGGCGCTGCGGAGTGCACGCCATCTTGGCCTACGTGGTGCTCGGCATCGCGCTGTGGATCTCGCTGCACGCCGCCGGCATCCACCCCACCATCGCCGGGGTGGCGATGGGCCTGCTCGCCCCATCGACACCGCGTCATGAGCAGACCGTCTCGGTCGTGGACCACCTGGAGCACGCCATCCACCCGTGGTCGGCATATCTGATCGTGCCGATCTTCGCGGTCGCGAACTCGGGCATCGAGCTGTCCGCGCAGGGGTTGAAGGCGGCGTTCAGCTCGGCGATCACGTGGGGGATCATCGGCGGACTCGTGATCGGCAAACCGCTCGGCATCCTGATCACCTCGGCGGCGGCGGTGCGCAGTGGCGCCGCCGACGCACCCGGCGGAACGAACCGAGTTCAGATGCTGGGCATCGGGTCTGCAGCCGGCATCGGCTACACGGTCGCCCTGTTCATCACCGAGCTGGCGTTCACCGACGAAGTCCGACGTGCGGACGCCAAGATCGGGATTCTCGTCGCGTCAGTGCTGTCTGCGCTCATCGCCTACCCGCTGCTGTCCGCGGGCGGTCCGAGGAGCAGACCATCCGTTGCGGTGAGCGCGGTCACGGACGACCATCCCCACGGACCGGACCGGCAGATGTAGCGCGGGCTGGAACCGGCGCTCACGTCTGCGGCGGTGATCCGTCCAGCTCGTGGACGACCAGTCCGTGGGCGGCGATGTGATCGAGGCTGACGACCACCTGGCCGGTGACCTCGGGACCACACGTGCACAGCTCGATCGCGACCTCGACGATGGCTTCGACGGGTTCGATCTGGTCGGGACGCAGGGTCGCGCCGACCAGCACGTCGGCACCTTCGGTGAGCACTGCAGCCCGCGGCTCCAGCGTGTTGATCCGCACACCCGTGCCGTACAGCTCCAGCGCGAGCGCGTTGGTGAGCCGGTTCAGGGCGGCCTTCGAAGCGCCATAGACGCCGAGCGTCGCCCGTGGTCCCTCGCCGAACGGCGGGCCCGGGTTGAGCCTGGCCGAGCCGGACGAGAGGTTGATGATCCAGCCCTCGCCGCGTTCGATCATCCCGGGCAGAACCGCTTGGGCGAGATCGAGCGGGGTGTGCACGTTGACCTCGAACGTCCGCCGGCGGCGCTTCAGCGGGTAGTCGGCCAGCGGCTGGTAGATCGCGGCCGCAGCGTTGTTGACAAGGATGTCGATCGGTCCGCCGAGGCCTGCGACGGCCTCCGGGATGATCCGGGCTCGATCCGCTTCGTCAGCGAGGTCCGCCGCGATCGTGACCACCCTCCCGCCGTACGCGGCCATCTTGGCCGCCGTCTCGGTGAGGCTGCCGGCGAGGGTCGGATGGTGCTCGACGGTGCGCGCGACGATGGCGACATCCGCTCCCTCGGCGGCCATCCGCAACGCGAGTGCCGCACCGATGCCGCGGCTGGCACCGGTGACGACCGCGCGACGGCCGGCGAGGCGGGCGCTGGAGGTAGCCATCAGCCGGCCTGCTCGTGCAGGAAGGCGACGACCATCTGCCAGATGTAGTCCATGTCCTCGTCCGTGAGCGCGTGGTTGGCAGGGAGGATCAAACCCCGCTCCATGACCGCGTCGGCGTTGGGCAGGCCTGCTTCGGGTGCGCGATGGGCGATGCCCTTGAACGCCGGCTGGCGCACTGCGTTGCCCGTCCACACCATTCGTGTGTCGACGCCGTTGCGCTCCAGGTGCTGCTGCAGCGCCGACCGGCGGATGCCCGACCCGGCGCGGATCAGGAACGGGAACATGTGCCACGCGGTGTCCACGTCAGCCGTGGTCCGGGGCAGCTCGAACAAATCGGGACGGGTCGCGAAGTGGCCGCTCAGCCGCTCGACGTTGCGCTTGCGGTTGGCCAGGTTGACCGGCAGCTTGGTGAGCTGGACCAGACCGAACGCAGCCGACAGCTCTGACGGTTCGAAGTTCCATCCCAGCTCGTCGAAGATGAAGAGGTTGTCGTACTCCAAGCCGTCGTCGATCTCGGAGAAGAAGTTGCGCTCGATGCCGCGCTTCGAGCCGAACAGCTGCACCTCGGACCGGCGGCCCCACCGGCGCAGGAGGAGGCACTGATCGGCCAACGCAGCGTCGTCGACGCACACCATCCCACCGGTGCCGGCCGCCGTGATGATGTGCGAGAGGGCGAAGCTGGTGACCGTGATGTCCGAGCGCGTGCCGGTCGGTGTGCCGCGCAGCGTCGCACCGAGGCAGTCGCACGAGTCCTCGATGACCTGCAGCCCGTAGGTGTCGGCGATGCGCCGGATCGCGTCCCAGTCCGGAACGTTGCCGATCAGGTTCGGCACGAGGATCGCCTTGGTCCGCTCGGAGATCATCGCCTCGATCGCCGTCACGTCGATGTTGTACGTGTCGGGCTCGACGTCGACGAAGACGGGAACCAGGCCGGCGCGGACCAGCGGGGCGATGTCCGTCGAGAACGTGACGGCGGACGTGATCACCTCGTCGCCGGGTTCCAGCCCGAGCAGCTCGACGGCCAGGTACAGCGCCGAGGAACCGGAGTTGCACATGATCCCGCGGCGCTTGCCGAACGTGCTCGCGACCTGTTCCTCGAACCGTCGCACGTTCTTGCCGATGCGCATCGCCTGCGCTCCACCGCGCAGGACGGCGACCACGGCCTCGATCTCGGCCTCGTCGTGCACGCTGCCCGCGTAGTCGATCCGCCGAGTGGTCATCGCGTGCTCCTGTCAGATCGAGTGGTCGGGTCTGGTCTCAGGCGTCGATGATCAGCCTGTCCAGGAATCGGAGTGCCCCTCTGGCCGATTCGCTCCGCCACAATGTCACGACATCGCGCTCCGGCTGCGATCGGTCGAGCTGCTCGTCGAGCACGGCAGCAATGCGCGCGACCTTTTCGCGCTGGGTCACGATCAGCTGCTGGGAATCGACACCGCCGATGTCCGCCAGCACTAGCTTCAACAACAGCTCGCTGCGCAGATCGCGCAGATGCTCGGTGGGG
>JAOBWO010000106.1 GCA_025463415.1 Acidimicrobiales bacterium
CCTGCATGACGGACCCGTGGCCGGGCACGTCGAACGTCAACTACGTCGCTCGTGTGGCCAGCGCGAACTCGGCGCTGCTGACCAACTCGCGTGGCTACTCGTGCGTGTACAGCTCGAGCGCGACGGAACTCGTCGTCGACCTGTTCGGGATCTGGACGAGCTGAACCAGCGCCTCACCGGCGCATGCGGCTCAGGCCAGCGCGCTGAGCGCGGCGTCGTAGTTCGGCTCGTGGGCGATCTCGGAGACCAGCTCCGTGTGCACGACGGTGCCGGTCTCGTCGAGGACGACGACGGCGCGGCCGAGCAGTCCGCTCAACTTGCTGTCGGCCAGGGTGATGCCGTACAACTGCCCGAAGTTGCTGCGGAACGACGAGCCGGTGGTGACGTTGGTGAGGCCCTCGGCGCCACAGAACCGGCCCTGCGCGAACGGCAGGTCGGCACTGACGCACAGCACGACGGTGTTGGCGAGGCTGGACGCCGACTCGTTGAAGTGACGCACGCTCTGCGCGCACGTGGGCGTGTCCACCGACGGGAAGATGTTCAGCACGAGCTTGCGCCCGGTGAACGAATCGCGGGTGATCTCGCCGAGATCGCCGCCGGTGAGTGAGAAGTCCGGAGCCTTGGTGCCGATCTCGGGCAGCTCTCCGACGGTGTGGACGGGGTTGCCCCCCAGGGTGACTTCAGCCATGACTGCTGTCTAGCACCGAATCGGTGGTCTACGTCTCCGGGACGCGCGGCGGTGGCAGGTTCTTCGATGCCTTGTACGCGCCCTGCACGATCGTGATCACGAAGAACGCGATGACCAGCCACCACTGGTACTTGTCGATGAACCGCAGCACCGCCTTCAGCTGCGTGTCGAAGATCTTGCCGGCGATCCACAGCCAGGTCAGACGGAAGGCGATGCCGGCCGAGACCCATAGCGCGAAGCGCTCCTTCGGCATCTTGCGTTGACCGACGAGCACGCACACGATGTTGCTGCCGGGCATGAGGAACGTGAGCAACGGACCCGCCCGATCAGCACCCTTCTGCAACCAACGAAAGGTGGCCGGAGTGTCGCCCTGCACCTGACGCTCCAGCCAACTCACGCCACGATCGCCGTAGTAGTAGCCGAGCGCGTAGCAGACCCATGCCGCGACCGAGAGACGGAGGAAGCCGACGATCGCGTAGCCGAAGGGGTTGATCCCGTCGGGCACGGTCAGCAGCAGGAACCGCATCCGCGCCGTGAGCGCGAGGAGCAGGGTGGGGCTGCGCTGCAGGAGCGTGGGGAAGATGATCGCCCCGACCTGGCTGCATGCGACCAGGGTGGCGAACGCGGCGACGAGGCCGGCGAGGCGCATGTCGCGGCGTGCGGGAACGATCGGTGCGCCGTGCGGAGCGGATGCGAACGGGTCCGCAAGAGGGTCGAACCCGGGATTGGCGGGGGGCGCATCCAGAGGATCGCGCTGGGCATCGTCCGCCATCCGTCGACAGTAACCTACGGGCCGTTGGCGCCGGGCTTCGGTCCGGTCGAGTCGAGGGGACAGACATGCAGGGTCTGATGCAGGACACGCCGTTGTCGATCATCCATCTGTTCGAGCGCGCCGAGAAGTACCACGGCGACAAGACGATCACGACGTCCACGGCCACGGGGCTCGAGCACGCCACCTACGCCGAGTGGGCCCAACGCACGCGGCGTCTCGGCGGCGTGCTCGATCAGCTGGGCATCACCGCCGACGGTCGCGTTGCGACGTTCGCATGGAACACCGCCCGGCACCTGGAGCTGTACTTCGCCGCACCGTGCAGCGGACGCGTGCTGCACACGCTGAACATCCGCCTGTTCCCGGAGCAGCTGACGTACATCGTCAACCATGCCGAGGACGAGGTGATCTTCGTCGATAGAAGCCTGCTGGCGTTGCTGCAACCCCTGCTCAAGACGTTCACGACCGTGAAGCACCTCGTGCTGATGGACGATGGCAAGGGCGAGGTCCCCACCGATCTCGCCGGCATCGATCTCCACGATTACGAGGAGCTGCTCGCCGCCGCGGCACCGGTGGAGTGGAAGCACGTGCCGGAGAACTCGGCGGCCAGCATGTGCTATACGAGCGGCACAACCGGCAACCCGAAGGGCGTGGTGTACTCGCATCGCAGCACCTTCCTGCACACCTTCGGCATCATGACCGCAGACTCCGTCGGTGCTCGCGAGAGCGACGTCATCCTGCCCGTCGTGCCGATGTTCCACGCCAATGCCTGGGGTCTCGCCCATGCCGCCGTCGCCACCGGCGCCAGCCTGGTCATGCCCGGCGCGGACCTCTCCGGCAAGGCGATCGCCGACCTGATCGTCGACCAGAAGGTCACCGTTGCGGCCGGTGTGCCGACGATCTGGATGGCGGTGCTGCCCGAGCTGCGCGGCCGCGACACGTCTCATCTGCGCGTCATCCCATGTGGGGGGTCGGCCGTGCCGAAGGCGCTGAGCGAGGCATACCGCGAAGCAACCGGGCTACCGATCCTGCAGGCGTGGGGAATGACGGAGACCAGCCCGGTCGCCTCGGTCGGACAGCTCTCGGCAGCCGAGCGCGAGTTGTCGATCGCGGAGCAGGCCGATCTGCGCAACTCCGTCGGCATCATCGCCTTCGGTGTCGACTGCCGGGTCGTCGAACCGGACACGACGACGAGTGTGCCGTGGGACGGCGAGACCAGCGGCGAGCTGCAGTGCCGCGGACCGTGGATCGCGGCGACGTACTACGACGATCCACGCTCCGGCGAGAGCTTCACCGCGGACGGCTGGCTGCGCACCGGCGATGTCGCCACCATGGACCCGAACGGCCGGATCCGGCTCGTCGACCGAACCAAGGACCTGATCAAGAGTGGAGGGGAGTGGATCAGCTCGGTCGAGATCGAGAACGAGCTGATGGCCCATCCGAAGATCAAGGAAGCCGCCGTCATCGGCGTCACCCACCTGAAGTGGAGCGAGCGCCCGCTCGCATGCGTCGTCCTCCAACCGGGGGAGGAGATGACCAAGGCCGAGGTGATCGAGTTCATCGCGCCGCACCTCGCCAAGTGGCAGATCCCCGACGACGTCGTGTTCATCGACGAGGTGCCCAAGACGAGCGTCGGCAAGTTCAGCAAGAAGACCCTCCGCGACCGTTTCGCCGATTACGTCCTGCCCGGGCAATAGTCGCCGACAGCCCGTCAGCCGCGGCGGCCGACCATGGCGAGGAGCCGGGTCTGCGCGTCGGCGGCGGCGGGGACCTCGAGCTGGTCGCCGAACATGCGCGTCCCGGCGATCACGTCGGCCATCGGTGCGTACAGCTCGAGCACCGCCTGCACCAGATCCGGGTCGAGGCGGTCGTCGACGCCGCCGGCGCGTGCGAGGTCCCAGGTGTGGATGGTGGTGTCGCCGACGTTGTAGCCGAGCATTTTTTCGACGGTGACCTCGCCTCGCCACGTCGTCACCACCCGCTCCAGCACGCTGTCGTCGCCGACTGCGGCCACGATCGCCGCGAGCGCCGCGCGCCATGCCGCAGCAGGATCGGTGCCGGCGTGGCGACCGGGGTCCTTCATCGGGTTCATCGGCGAGCGCTCACCGATGATGGTGGCGACGATCGAGTGCTGGATGGCGATGACGTGCCCCGCGAGATCGCGCGCCGTCCACTCCGTGCACGGCGAAGGAGCGTCCCAGCGGGACGGGTCGATGGCTTCGACCGTCGCGCCGAACGCGGCGATCGCGCGCAGGTAGCGGTCGCGGTTGGCGCTCATCCGTCGCAGCGTAGAACGCTCGTGCAGCCCGGGTGGCACCTGATCGCGTGAGATGGCCTCGGCTATGGTGAGGCGTCCACTTCAGGGGAGAACCGAACAGATGAAGATGCGCAGGTACGCAGCAATCGCGGTCGCAGGAGTCGTCCTCTTGGGCGCGTGCGGCAGTGACAAGAAGACAGAGACCGCGGCCACCACTGCCGGCACCACGGCGGCGTCCACCGCCGCGTCGACGGCGGCGTCCACGGCAGCGTCGACCGCCGAGTCGACTGCTGCCACGACCGCCGCCTCCACCGAGAGTGGCGGAACGATCGACTGCAAGCCCGTGAAGGCCGGCGTGCTGTCGGTCGTGACCAGCCTTCCCGGACCGAACTTCTGGGGCACCACCAATGCTGAGGTCGATCCGGACGCGATCAATAGCGGCATCGAATACGACCTCGCCAACGACATCGCCGCGAAGTGCGGTCTGAAGATGGCGTTCCGCAACGAGGGCTTCGATGCGATCGTTGCCGGCCAGATCTCGGCCGACAGCTACGACATCACGCTCTCGCAGGTCACCATCACCGACGACCGCTCCAAGGTCGTCGACTTCTCGACCGGCTACTTCAAGAGCGATCAGGGCCTGCTCGTCAAGACCGGCACCAAGGTCGCGACATGGGACGACGTGAAGAAGTTGAAGATCGGCGTGCAGGCATCGACCACCGCCGAGTACTACCTCACCTCCGGCGAGGTTCCCGGTTGGACGCTCGACGGCGTGAAGTCGTACCCCGACCTCGCGTCCGCCTACGCCGCGTTGAACGCCGGCCAGGTCGACGGCATCGTCATCGACACGCCGATCAACCTCGGTCAGGCAGCGAACTCGGGCGGCAAGCTCGAAGTCGTCGG
>JAOBWO010000187.1 GCA_025463415.1 Acidimicrobiales bacterium
ATCGGCGCTTCGGCATTCGTCTCTATCGCAGTGCGCGGATTACCTCGACGAGTTCGGAAAAGTGGTCGACGAATGCATCGACCCGAAATGTCGCGAATTCAGACCGGCCTCTGATTCCGCTCTGCAACGAGGCGATGAACCTCAATCCTGCGCCCGTCGCAGCAGCCGCGTCCCCAGGCGAATCGCCGACATACACGCACTGCTGAGGAGCAACGCCCGCGTCGGCGAGCAACCGGTCGAAGACTCGTGGACTCGGTTTCAGCTCGCCCGAGTTGTCCGCGTGGTAGACCCGCGCCAGCCGCTTGGTCAACGGATGCTCCGGCGCGATCAGATGTCGGATCTCAGACTCCGTCCTCGATGTCAACAGCATCACCGTGTAGCCGTGCGCGATCAGTTGATCGAGCACGTCCAGGTGCTCTTCCGGCAAGACATCAAGACGTCCCGCGTCGACATGCGCGGCGAGAGCGACCTCACACACGCGAGAGAACTCAGCGAGATCGACGCCCGGTGACCGCTCGAGCATCGCGTGGAGCAATGGCATGCCCCACGTCGAACGATGGAGTTCTCTGGTCATCGGCTCGCGGCCGATGGAACGAAGTACTTCGTTCTCGAGCTCGAAGCACGCCGCCTCGGTCATGATCAGCGTGTCATCGACGTCAAATACCGCCGTTGAGATCGATCGGCGTTCCGGACTGCTCGATGCCATGCGTGGCGAATCTTAGGTGCGATGCCTCGCCCAGCGCCGACGCCGGCAACACAACACGTGACGCCAATCCTCCCAACGACACTCCTCAGACCTGAACGGAATCGAGTGCTGACCGGCACAGAACATGCCTCCGAACGACGCTGCTGGGCCGTCAGTGCGATCCACCCCGAACGGCGCGTCGGATCTCGTCTGACGACGCCTTCAACTCGTGCTTGGGTCATTCCCGCGGCAGAGGGCTTCTGCCCGAGCTACGTCGAGCCCAGGCGCTAGGCACGCAGGCCGCTCTCGCGTTCGGACCGCGTCACTTCGCAACGGACCGGAGCGGTCGAAGCGCCAGTCGCTCAGGCGAAGGCGGGGAGGACCTCGTGCTCGAAGAGGTGCAGGCTCGACCACGCCAGCTCTGGCGGCATGCCGCCGCAGAGGGGATGGAAGAGAGCGAACGGGAACGGAGCTGCCCGCATCTCCTCGACGAACTGGTCGGGGGTCAGCACCCGGTACTGACCGGTGCGGCGGAGCGCGTCGGTGTCGGCGATCGCGTGGAACGGCGAGGCGACGTCATCCTGGGCGGCCCACGTGCCGTACGCGTTCGTCTCGTGGAGGAAGAACGGGGCCATCCGGTCCCAGCCTTCGTCCGCGTCCGCGGCGAGCGCGATCACCTGGTTCTCGCCGATCGGGCTCGGGCCGGGATCCGGCCGGCCGAGCACCTGGACCTCGTCGCGGTAGAAGTCCCAGATCTCGGGCAGCGACGGAAGGAACCCATCGGCGATGCGCGCGGCGCGGCGGGCGGCCGGTTCGCTGCTGCCGCCGAGCATGACGGAGGGCCCTCGTTCACTGAACGGCGCAGGCGTCAGCTGCACCGTGCGACCGCGGTACTCGAACGGCTCGCCCGCGAACGCCGCCTTCAGCGTCGTCACGAGCTCGGTGACCCGCTTGCCACGCTCCTTCATCGGCACGTCGAACATCGCGAACTCCTCGTGCACGTAGCCGCCGGCGACGACGACGTCGACACGTCCTCTGCTGAGGATGTCGACGGCGATGAGGTCCTCGGCGATCCGCAGTGGGTCGTGGAACGGAGCGATGATCGCGGCGATCATGAACCGCACGTTCGCGGTACGTGCCGCCATCGCCGCCAGGATCGGGATCGGGCTGGCGAGGTAGCCGTCCGGCGAGCCGTGGTGCTCGGAGAGGGTGATGTTGAGGCAACCGAGCCGGTCGGCCCACGCGGCCATGTCGATGGCGGCCGTGTAGCGGTCGGCCATGGTCGTGCCGGCAAGGGTCGGGTTGCGCATGTCGAACCGCATCGCGAAGAACATGCCGGTCAGTCTCCACGGTCGGCGGTCCCGAAGCGGTGCCAGAGCGCAGCCCGAGACGGCCCCCGCCCCGTTCTCGAACACGACGTGCTCAGTACGACTTCGGCAGTCCGAGGACCTGGGAGCTGATGAAGTTGCACACCATCTCCTGGCTGACCGGAGCGATCTTCATCAACCGAGCCTCACGCCAGTAGCGCTCGACGTGGTACTCGCGGGCGTAGCCCATGCCGCCGTGGGTCTGCATCGCGCGGTCGCACGCGAAGAACGCTGCCTCAGCGGCAAGGTACTTGGCGGTGTTCGCGGCCTCGCCGCTGGGCAGCCCGTTGTCGAACCGCCAGGACGCCTCGCGGATCGCCAGCTCGGCCGCGTGCAACTGCATGTGCGCCTCGGCCAGTGGAAACGCGAGGCCCTGGTTCTGCCCGATCGGGCGACCGAACACGACGCGGCTCTTGCCGTACTCGACGGCCTTCTGCATCGCCGCGCGGCCGATGCCCAGAGCCTCCGACGCGAGCAGGATCCGTTCCGGGTTCAGCCCGTCGAGGAGGTAGCGGAAGCCCTGCCCCTCCTCGCCGATCCTGCGGCTGACCGGTACGCGCAGCCCGTCGTAGCGCACCTCGCACGAGACCACCGCGTTGCGGCCCAGCTTCGGGATCGGGCGAATGTCGACTTCCGGCCGTTGCAGATCGACGAGCAGCAGCGTCATCCCGTCGGTGGGCTTGACGCACTCCTCCCGGGGCGTGGTGCGCACGAGCAGCAGGCACATCTCGCAGTACGGGGCCTTGGTGGTCCACACCTTCGCGCCGTGCACCACATATTCGTCGCCCGCGCGCACGGCCCGAGTGCGGATCGCCGAGGTGTCGGTTCCGGCGTCGGGCTCGGTCACGCCGAACGCGACGTGCAACTCCCCCGTCGCGACACGCGGGAGCACCTCCTGGGCCAGCTCGGGTGACCCGTAGCGACGCACGGGCTCCATGCCGAAGATCGAGAGGTGGATGGCCGAGCAGCCGTTCATCGCCGCACCGGATGCGGCGATCTCCTCGAGCATCACGGACGCCTCGGTGATGCCCTGTCCGCCGCCGCCGTGCTCCTCAGGGATGGCGATGCCGATCCAACCACCCTTGGCCATCGCGTCGTAGAAGTCCCAGGGGAACTCGTGGGCCTCGTCCTTCTCCGACCAGTACTCGTCGGGGAAGTCGGCGCAGACGCGACGCACACCCTGACGGATGGCCTCATGATCGTCGGTCCGGGTGAAGTCCATCAGTGCACCTCCGTGTCGGCGTGCAACCAGGCACACAGGCCGACGTTGCGGATCTTGCCAGACCGATCGAGCTGACCGTCAGGTTGGCGGCAGCAGCGGGCTGCTCACGTCAACGGATCGGGTACAGCTCAGCGGCCAGGAGAGCGATGTCGTCTGTCTGCCGGGTGCCGAGGAGCATCGCCGCGATCAACTCCGTGCACATCCGTTCCAACGGTTGGTTGCGGTAGTCGTGCATCGTCTCGGTGAGACGGGCGAGACCGACGTCGAGCGACTCGCCACGTCGCTCGACCAGCCCATCGGTGTACATCAACAGACGATCACCGGCGAACACCTTGGTCGTCGCGACATGTCGTTGCGCTGTCTTCGACACACCGAGCATCGCGCCATCGCCGCCGACGAGGGCGCGCACCGTGCCGTCACGACACAGCAGCACGGGCGGGTGGCCGGCGTTGGTCCATCGCAGCTCTCCTTCCGCCGTGTCGAGCACCGCGAGCACGCACGTGCCCCACGCGGTCAGGTCGTCGTAGACGAGGCGATCGACGCGCTCGAGGATCTCCGCCGGGTCCGGGATGCCGTCGGTCGACGTCGCGGCGGACTCTGTCGCAAACGCGTGGATCAGGTAGCGCAGGCGACTCATCGCCACGGCGGCGTCGGTGTCGTGACCGACGACGTCGCCGACGCAGATCATCGCCCTCGACGGCGAGAGTTGGAGGACGTCGTACCAGTCACCGCCGACGGTCGCGGCGTCGGCACTGGCCGAGTAGCGCGTCGCGATCGTGCAGCCGCTGATCGCCGGCAGGTCGCGCGGCAGCAACGCCTGCTGCAGCTGCCCGGCCAAGACGTGCTCGGTCTGGAACGTGATCACCCGGTCGACCACCAGCGCCATCCGGTGGGCGATCTCGACGGCGACATCGAGATCCTCCTCGGTGAGCGTGACGGGACCCGAGTTGGCGAGGATCAGGACGCCGATGACCTCGGCGCGCGTCTTGATCGGCACCACCAGTGTGGATGTCAGATCGAGCTCGCCGAACATGCGGTGGCTGTCGAGGTGCACGACCCGCTCCACTGCGCGCTCCAGTACGGCGCCGGTCAGCAGCTGCGCCTGCCCGGTTCGGCGGGCTCTCCCGATCACCGAGTCGCCAGTGGGTTCGGTCGTCTGACCGCGCAGCGAATCGCGGAGCTCCTGCGCTGCGTGCCGATCCGAGTGCGATGCCGCGACGTGCTCGATCATCCCGGTACGTCCGACCAGCTCGATCACGCACCAGTCGCTGGCCGCTGGGGCCAACACCCGGGACACGCGCTCGATCAGCGTGTCGACGTCGGTGGTGCCCATCAACACCGCGCTGGTCGACGACAACAGGGCGAGGCGATGTTGAGCTGCCGTCGCCTGTTTGACCAACACGTCGCGCTCGCCCTCGGCGAGCTCGGCGGCAGTGATGTCGGTCCACGTCAGCCCGGCACCTGCCGGCAGGTCGTGGCTGGCGTAGATCGGGAAGTAGTTGGCGTTGATCGAGCGCGGTGGGCTGCCCGATCCGGTGCGCAGCGCGAGCCGCCGATCGCTGATCGAGCGGCCGGTGGTGACGACCCGGCGGAGGTCGGCGGCCACCTCGGCGGGCAACGTCGCGAGATCGTCGAGGTACGCACCGACCGGGCTGCTGCGGACCGAGATCATCTCCTGGAACGTCGTGTTCGCGTGGGTGCAGCACAACTCCAGGTCGAGGACAGCGATGCCGATCGGCGCGCACTCGAGGAGTGCCTCGAGCAACCCGAGCGTCGCCTCCAGATCCCGGGTGACGGCGTTCTGCGCGCTCACCAGGGCCTCGCGCTCCTGCTCGGCGAGGTGCTGGTCGATCGGGTCCGTGGCGACCCACGCGATCCGCTCCTGGTCGCCCTCCTGGACCAGGCTGGCCTGGAACGAGCTGACCAGCAGGGCTCCGTCCTTGCGCCGCAGCCGGAAGTTGCCGCTCCACTTCCCACGCTCGGCGGCGTCGTCGAGGACGGCTTCGAGTTGGTCGCGATCGTCGATCTCGGCGAGCACGTCGAGGAACTTCAGCCCGGTGACCTCGTGAGCCGACCAGCCGTACAGCGAGGTCGCAGCCCTGTTCCATTCGACGATCACTCCGTCCTCGACGAACACGATCGCGGAGGGCAGCGATTCGATCAAGCCCTGCACGGGTCCATCAGTCCTTCGGTCGCAGATCGAGCCCGATCAGGACCCGATCACGGTCGGAGAGATCGCCGATGATCTTGCGCACCGGCTCGGGCAGGCGCCGCACGAGGGTTGGGATCGCGACGATCTGCTCGCCCTTGGCCAGCTGCGGACGGACGAGGAGGTCGACGACTTCAATCGAGTACTTCCCGGCGAGGTGGTCCTCACAGATGCGGCGAAGGTTGGCGAGGGCAGCCGTCGACCGCGCCGTCTCGCCGGCGACGTACAGCCGGAGTTGCCACTCCTTGACCTCACCTGTCGGCTCATCGACGACCGTGTCGGCCCCGGCGGGCTCACTGCCCTCAGGGGTCCGGTCGTGGTCACCCTCGGCCTGCCGGCTGCCCATCCTGGATCGCATCCTTTCGCTCGGTCTCGTCGTCCACACGCCGCAACGTGATCCCGTTGCGGTCCAATTCCAGTACCCGAACACGCTCCGAATGAGCCATGCCGCGAGACTTGCGCACGTACATCGCGCGTACCAGCCGGCCGTCGCGCTCCTCGTTCGACAGCTGGATCCACGTGTCGATCAGGGATGACACGGACGACTCCTCCGTGTCGTAGCGACTGGTCAGGCTGGTGAACACCGATGTGATTCCGCGCTGCTTGAGAAAGTCGACCATGCGCACCAACATCGCCTTGATGTCGTCATGGGATCCGAGCGCCTCGAAGTCCGTGATCGGGTCCATGATCACGACGGAGGGTCGCACGCGCTCGACGTGCCGGTGCAAAACGCTGAGGTGGTGCTCCAGGCCGATCTGGGTCGGCCGTCCGGCGACGATCTGCAGGTTTCCGTCGTCGATCGCAGTGGTCAGGTCGACTCCGATCGAGCCCATGTTGCGCACGATCTGGGAGACGGACTCCTCGAAGGCGAAGTACGAGGCGCGCTCGCCGCGAGCGCACGCGGCGCGTGCGACCGATGCGGCGAAGGAGGTCTTGCCGGTTCCCGAGCCGCCGGAGACCATCATCGTGGTCCCGCGGAACAGGCCGCCGGGCTCGAACATCGCGTCGAGGTCGGCGATGCCCGTCGAGATGATCTCGGTCGACGCGGCGTAGGAGAGGTCGAACGAGGTGATCGGGATGACGCTGATGCCGGCGTCGTCGATGAGGTACGGATATTCGTTCAACCCGTGTGCGGAGCCGCGGAACTTGACGATCCGCAGCCGTCTCGTGGCGAGCTGGTCGGTGACGCGATGGTCGAGGAGGATCACGCAGTCCGAGACGTACTCCTCGAAGCCGTGACGGGTCAGCGATGTGTCGCCTCGCTCCGCGGTCACGATCGATGTGACACCCCGCTCGCCCAGCCAGCCGAAGAGTCGCCGGAGCTCGGAACGCAGTGCAACCGTGTCGTCGAGCCCGGCGAAGAGGATCTCGAGGGTGTCGATGAACACACGCTTCGCGCCCGAGGTGCGGATCGCCAGATCGAGGCGGATGAACAGTGCCGCCAGGTCGAAGTCGCCGGTCTGGTAGATCTGGTCGCGATTGACCTGGACGTAGTCGATCTCGATCAGGCCGTCGTCGACGAGCTGCTGCAGGTCGTAGCCCAGCGATGCGGCATTGGCGATGATCTCGTCCTCGCGCTCCTCGAACGCGATGAACACGCCCGGCTCACCGACTCGAGCACCGTTGACGAGGAACGTCGCGCCGAACAGCGTCTTGCCGCAACCCGGACCACCGGAGATCAGCGTCGTGCGACCCGCCGGCAATCCCCCGGAGGTGATCTCGTCGAGCCCGGCGATGCCGGTGGGACAGTGCTCGATCATGCGCGCGGACACGGAACCTCCGGACGTTCACTTCATCGCGGGACAGCAGCCGGGCTCGGCCCCGGGTCCCGTACCCACCTCGGCGGTCGCCCAACCACTGTGCCAATCTGATCGCATGACAACGGATCAGCGAGTCGAGCAGGCATGGGACACACCCTCGTTGGAGGAGATCCCGGTGATCACCAAGTCCCACGTGGCCGGCTTGGAGTCCACCGACGACGACGCCGCATGGGTGCTCGCCGGCATGCACCACATCGTCATCACCACCCTCGGACGCCGGTCCGGCACGCCGCACAAGGTGGCGCTCCCGTTCTGGCGCGATCCCGGCGGGTTGCGCGTCGTGGTGGCCTCGTTCGCAGGGGCGCCCCAGCATCCGTCGTGGTACCTCAACCTCGCCGACCGCGCCGCCAACCCGGAGATCCTGTGCCGGGTCCAGCACGGCTCGTTCTGGTCGGTGCCGGACATCCTCGAAGGTGACGAGCACACGCGCATCTGGGGTCTGCTCACCGCCGACCGCGCGTGGTACGACAACTACCAGGCCAAGACCGAGCGCACCATCCCACTCGTCCGCTTCCCCGAGACCCGCCCCGCCGCGTAGCGTCCGACCCTCACGCGACGCTCAGGCGATGGTCGACGGGACGCGGGGCTCCAGCC
Source organism: Acidimicrobiales bacterium (assembly GCA_025463415.1). Taxonomy (GTDB): domain Bacteria; phylum Actinomycetota; class Acidimicrobiia; order Acidimicrobiales; family Ilumatobacteraceae; genus WLMZ01. Next base: position 7,898 of record JAOBWO010000187.1, read on the forward strand.
CTGCGGCCCGGTACGCGGCATCGATGACGCGCATGTTCTTGACGCTCTCGTCGGGTGGCGTCAACGTCGGCGCACCGTCGCGCACCGCAGCGACGAAGGCGCGCAGCTGGTACGCGTAGGTCGTCCCGTCGGCGGCCACCTTCTCGTGCCGCTTCACGCCGCCCACCTCGACCGTCATCCGCGAGTAGAACTGCGGGGCGATCGGGTTGAACACGCGGAGCGTGCCCTTGTTGCCCACGGCCGTCGCCATCATCCGCAACACCGATCGCGACCACATCGACGCGGTGACCCGGCCCGTGGCGCCACCGGGAAAGGCGAGATCGACGACGGTCTTCCGGTCGATCCCTGGCGCGCGGAGCAGCGATGTCGCCGACGTCACCTCGGGCTCCACGCCCGCCAGCGTGCGCGCCCAGTGGATCGCGTAGCACCCGGCGTCCATCAGCGCTCCGCCGGCCAGCGCCGGGTTCCAGCGGATGTCGTGGCGCTTGAAGTTCGGGAAGCACATCGCGGTTTCGATGTGACGCAGCTCGCCGAGCTCTCCGCTCCGCATGATCTCGACCATGCGCGCAGCCACCGGGTGGTAGCGCCAGTGGAACGCCTCCATCACCACCAGCCCGCTGGCTGCCGCCGTGTCGGCGACGAGCTGGGCCTCCTCGGCGTTGGCGGTGAACGGCTTCTCGCACAGCACGTGCCGCCCTGCCCGCAGCGCGGCGATGGTCCAGTGACCGTGCAGACCGTTCGGCAGCGGGTTGTAGACCGCATCGAGTGTGTCGTCCGCCAGCAACGCCTTGTACGTCTGGTGCACCGTGCCGATGCCGTGCTTCTCCGCGAACTCCGCAGCGCGTCGGGGATCGCGGGCTGCCACCGCAGCCACCTCGACATCGGGATTCGCAGCGGCCGGCTTGACGAGCGCCATCGGCACGATCGCCGCCGCGCCGAGCACACCGATGCGCAGCGGATCAGTCATGAGGCGGGTCGGGGACGAGGTGAGGAGGACATCACGTGGAACCTAGCGACGGCCCGGCCCGGCCAGGACAGTCAGCGTCTCGCGGAGGGTGAGATCGCGGCGGTAGGGTCCGCCGATGGCCGGCGATCAGACGATGGGGATGGCGGCCACGAAGCTGCATCCACCCGCGCCGCCGACCCGCCTCGTCGATCGGTCCCGACTCCACGTGATCCTCGACGGCGGCGTCGACCGAGACGTCCCGTTGGTGCTCGTCAGCGCGCCGGCCGGCTCCGGCAAGTCGACGCTCATCGCGTCGTGGGTGCTGCGCAGCGCTCGCGCGGTGGCGTGGCTGCAGATCGAGGACAGCGATTCCGACCCGGCGACCTTCTGGTCCTCGCTGGTCGCGGCGATCGGGAGGTGCCGCCCCGAGTTCGCGGTCGCCGTGGGACCGATGGTGATCGGCTCGCAGGGGGATGGTCGGGTCGTCGTTCCAGCGATCGTCAACGCACTCGTCGAGGCCGAACCGCTGATCGTCGTGCTCGACGACTACCACGTGATCGACAACGCCGACGTGCACCGTGGGCTGGAGCGGCTGATCGATCTGTGCCCTGCACAGGTGACGCTCGTGTTGGCCACCCGCGTCGATCCGCCGTTCCGTCTCGGAAGGATGCGCGTCCGCAACCGCGTCGCGGAGATCCGCGCGGAGCAGCTGCGGTTCGCCAGCGACGAGGCATCTGTCCTCCTCGGCACTGCGGGCCGCGCGCTGTCGGAGCAGCGGCTCGACGATCTGTGCTCGCGCACGGAAGGGTGGGCAGCAGGACTCGTCCTGGCGGGGTTGTCCTTGGAGCGGGCAGCCGACCCGGATCGGTTCGTCGACGCGTTCCGCGGCGACGACCAACTCGTCGTCAGCTACCTCAGCGACGAACTGCTCGACACCCTCGGTGCGGGCGACCGCTTGCGGCTGCTCGAGACCGCGGTGCTCGACAACATGACCGGTTCACTGGTCGATGCCGTCACGGGCTCGTCGGACGGCACGGCCTGGCTGGCCGACATCGCCAACCGCAACCAACTCGTCGTCCGGCTGGACTCCACCGGCGTGTGGTTCCGCTACCACCACCTGCTCCGTGACCTGCTCCTGCTGGAGGCGCAGCGGTCGATGCCGAACCGGCTGACGGAACTGCACGGGCGAGCAGCGAGCTGGTTCGAAGCGCAGGGTGAGCACGACCGTGCGGTCGTGCACCGCTTCGCGTCGGGAGACATCCCGGGAGCGATCACGTTGATGCGCTCGGTGGGCCCGAACCTGCTCGGACTCGGGCAGGTGCGCAAGCTCCGCGCGTTCCTCGAACAGATCGGGCCTGCAGCGGCCACCGACGCGGCGTGTGCACTGGGCTGGGGCTGGTGTGAGTACCTCGCCAGTCAGTTCGTCTCGGCCCAGCGCTGGCTCGACGTCGCGCTGAGCGTCGCGCCGCCGGGGTTCGACGCGATGATCGCGACGCCGCTGCGCATCAACGTCGCGCTGGGCAGCGGAGACGTGGCGTCCGCGCTGGCCCTCGCCCGTCGCGTCAGCGCCGACGAGGACCTGTGGCGCCGTCCGGCCGAGCTGGCCAGCGCGGTGGGCGGGGCGTACACGTGGGCCGGCCTCGCCGACGAAGCTCGACTCGCGCTGGCCGTGGCGGTCGCCAGGTCGAAGGCCGAGCAACGGTTCACCGCCCACGTCCTCGCGCTCATCTACCTGGCCATCGTCGAGGCCGACCAGGGCAACGCCGCCGCTGCCGGGAAGGCCGCCGCCGAGGCGATCTCCACCGCGGAGTCGTTCGGGATCGCCGGGTACCACGGCGTCGCGCCGGCGTTCGCGATCCGGGCGCGCACGACGATCGACGGCGAGGACCCGAGAGCCGACGTGGCTCACGCACTCCAGCTCGCGCGTCGAGCGAGCACCGAGATCGGCCTCGCCTACGTGCTGACGACGTGTGGCGACACCCTTCTCGATCTCGGCGACGACGCCGGTGCGGCGCTCGTCGACGAAGCGCGTGTCCGCGTCGATCGGTGCATCGATCCGGGCATTGCCGGTCGATACCTCCGTCGCACCGAGGCACGACATCACCTCGACCGACTGCCGTCGAACACCTCGTCCGGCGGCGTCGAGCAGCTGACCGAGCGCGAGCTGGCCGTGCTGCGCTACCTCCCCACCAAGCTCTCCCAGCGCGACATCTCGGCCGAGCTGTACGTCTCGCTGAACACGGTGAAGACGCACTGCAGCGCGATCTTCCGCAAGCTCTCCGTCGGTGACCGTCAGAGCGCCGTGCAAGCAGCTCGCGACCTCGATCTGCTCTGAACGACCGGCTCACGCCACGACCTCTTCGACGTTGAGGGCTACAGTCTCGCCCGCATGTCGGAGCGTCGTTCGTTGCTGCTCGTCACCGACCCGCTCTATCCGGCGGCAGGTCGGCGCTACGGCGACGAGGACGTGTGGCTGGCGGGGCAGCTGCGCCGCACGTTCGACGTCGCCAGCTGCTCGCCGCTCGATGCGGTCGCGCTCATGGACGGCTTCGACGCCGTGCTGGTCCGCAACAGCGGCCCTGTCCTGCACTACGCCGAGGCGTATGCGGCGTTCCGAGACCACGCTGCACGCACCGGGGCACGACTGGTCACCGACCTCGGCGCGCGTGCCGATGCGCTCGGCAAGCAATATCTGCTGGACCTCACCCGCGCCGGCGCGCCGGTGATCCCATCCATCGACCGACACGAGGACCTCGACCTGCTCCCCGACGCGAGCGAACTGATGGTCAAGCCGTTGCTCGGATCGGACTCGATCGGGATCAGCATCATGGCCAGAGATCAGCTGCCCGCGGACGTCACCGGCTACCTGGTGCAGCCGCTGCTCGACATCGACCACGAGATCTCGTACGTCTTCGTCGACCACGAGTTCGTGTACGCGGTTCGCTCGGTGGACGGCGTCCGTTGGCAGCTCCGGCCGCACGCCCCGACCACCGCGGAGCTCGGGTTCGCGCAGTGGTTCGTCGACTGGAACGGTGTGGTCCACGGAGTGCAGCGGGTCGACGCGTGCCGGACGACGGATGGCCGGCTCCTCCTCGTCGAGTTGGAGGATCTCAATCCCTACCTGTCGCTCGACGTGCTGGCCGCGGACGTGCGCGACACCTTCGTCGATGCGCTCGTCCGGTCGATCGAGCACTCGATCGACGATGTGTGACCGCGTCTTGACGCGGCGGCCGATGTTCGCAAGAGTCGCGCCATGGAGACCGACTCTGCCGACGCTCCTCCAGGCCTGCGCCTGCGGATCCCCGAGCCGATCTGCCGGCCCGGCTCGAGCGAACCAGCCGGGCGGTACCTGAGCCCCGCGGGCGAAGCTCGACGACCGGCGCTGGACGAGAAGGTCGAGCGCATCGCGCTCATGCGCAAGCAGTTGGTGCGAGTGCTCGACGACGACGGCAACGCCGTTGGACCATGGGCCGGCACGGCCACGAACGATCAGCTCCGCGCCGGACTGCGCGACATGCTCGTCGTGCGCGCCCTCGACGCGCGCATGCTGCGTGCCCATCGCCAGGGCAAGATCTCGTTCTACATGCAGTGCCTCGGCGAGGAGGCCATCGCCTGCGCCCAGCAGCGCGCGCTGCGTCCCGGCGACATGCACTTCCCGACCTATCGGCAGCAGGGTCTGCTGGTGGCGTCCGGCTATCCGCTCGTCACGATGATGAACCAGCTCCTGTCGAACGATCACGACCCGCTGCGCGGACGGCAGCTCCCGGTGATGTACTCGTCGCGGGCGCATCGCTTCTTCTCCATCTCCGGCAACCTCGGCACCCAGTACGTCCAGGCGGTCGGATGGGCCATGGCCTCCGCGCTGAGCGGCGCCACCGACATCGCCTCCGCGTGGATCGGCGAGGGCGCGTCTGCGGAGTCGGACTTCCACGCCGCGCTCGTCTTTGCCTCGACCTACCAGGCGCCGGTGATCCTCAACGTGGTCAACAACCAGTGGGCCATCTCCACGCCGGAGGACTTCGCCCGCGGCGCTGCAGCCACGTTCGCCGACCGTGGCTTCGGGTTCGGCATCCCGGCGTTGCGCGTCGACGGCAACGACTACCTGGCGGTCCATGCCGTCTCCACGTGGGCAGCAGAACGGGCGCGCAGCAACCTCGGCCCCACGATGATCGAGTGGATCACGCTCCGCGTCGGTGCGCATTCGACGTCGGACGATCCGTCGGGTTACCGACCCGACGATGCCGGCGCACGGTTCCCGCTCGGTGATCCCATCGAGCGGCTTCGGCAGCACCTCGTGCTCATCGGCGAGTGGGACGACGACCGTCATCGCGTGCTGATCGAGCAGATCGCCGGGGAGATCGAGCACGCGTTCACCGAGGCGGACTCGTACGGTGAGGCCAAGGCGGGAGCGACCAGCGACCCGCGGACGATGTTCGACGATGTGTACGAGATGATGCCCCGGCACCTCCTCGAGCAGCGCCGTCAGGTGGGTGGCTGACGTGCCCGCGATGACGATGATCGAGGCCATCCGCGACGCCCACGCCGTGGCGATGGAGCGCGACGAACGAGTCGTGGTGTTCGGGCAGGACGTCGGCTACTTCGGCGGCGTGTTCAGGTGCACGCAGGGGCTGCAGCAGCGGTTCGGCTCGCATCGCTGCTTCGACACGCCGATCAGTGAGGCCGGCATCGTCGGTGTCGCAGTGGGGATGGCGGCGTACGGCATGCGCCCGTGCGTGGAGATCCAGTTCGCCGATTACATGTACCCCGCCTACGACCAGATCGTGTCCGAGGCGGCCCGACTGCGCCACCGCTCGGCCGGTGACTTCACTGCGCCGCTCACGATCAGGATGCCCACGGGCGGTGGGATCTGGGGCGGTCAGACCCATTCGCAGAGCCCCGAGGCGCTGTTCACCCACGTCGCCGGGCTGAAGACGGTTGTCGTCTCCAACCCATACGACGCCAAGGGCCTGCTGCTCGCTGCGATCGAGGACCCCGATCCGGTGATCTTCCTCGAGCCCAAGCGCGTCTACAACGGTCCGTTCGACGGCCACCACGATCGTCCCCTGGTGCCGTGGTCGACGCACCCGCTCGGCGAGGTGCCCGACGGCTACTACTCGATCGAGCTCGGCACGGCTCGGGTGCATCGCCCCGGCTCCGACCTCACCGTGCTCGCGTACGGCACGCTCGTCCACGTCGCCCAGACCGCCGCGGACGAGGTCGGCGTCGACGCCGACATCATCGACCTGCGTACCCTTGTGCCACTCGACGTCGACACGATCGTCGAATCCGTGGTGAAGACCGGGCGCTGCCTGATCGTGCACGAGGCCACGCTGACATCTGGGTTCGGTGCCGAGCTCAGCGCGACGGTGCAGGAGCGTGCGTTCCACCACCTCGAAGCGCCGATCACCCGCGTGTGCGGCTGGGACACGCCGTACCCCCACGCACTCGAGTGGTCCTACTTCCCCGGCCCCGAGCGAGTCGGCGCAGCGATGTTGCAGATGATGGGCGCCGACGCCCCCTCGGTGACGGGGCGGGGCCGATGACCGTCTTCGGCGTCAAGCTGCCCGACGTCGGGGAAGGCATTGCCGAGGCGGAGCTGATCGACTGGCTGGTGCACGTGGGCGATCACGTGCG
>JAOBWO010000193.1 GCA_025463415.1 Acidimicrobiales bacterium
ACCGGTCCCCGAAGAACAACATCTCACGCGCCTTGTTGAGGCCGACGAGTGCCGGCAGCAACGATGTCACGGCGCCGGTGACGAAGAGGTTGAGCGACACCTCGGGGAAGAAGCCACGCGCACTGGCGGCCCAGATCGGGAAGTCGCAGTTGATCGCCCATTCGAATCCGCCGCCGACGGCCCATCCGTTGATCGCTCCGACCACCGGCTTGGCACCGAAGGTGATCGCGGCGGTGGCGCGTTGGATCGCGTCGACGAGGTCGGCCGCCTCCGCCTCGCTCTCCGGATGCACGTGGGCACGGCGATCGTCGCCGGCGCAGAACGCTCGTCCGGCCCCGGTGAAGATGATCACCGCGGTGTGCGGATCGGCGTTCGCGTCGTCGAACGCCGCAGCGACATCGTCGATCAGCTGCCGGTTCATCGCGTTGAGGCACTCCGGCCGGTTCAGGCACACCGTTCGCACGCCGCTGCTGTCGAGTCGGCTGATGACGGTCTCGTACTGGAACTCGGACATCGGTGGCCTCACGTTCGACAACGCTCGCTCGGTAGTGTTCGGGCGTGAGCCTAGGGGTCGACGCACGATCGACGATCCCAGTCTTGCTCGCCCGACGTGCGCAGTCACATCCGCACCGCTGCTTCCTTCGCTTCCCAGGCACCGAGCTGACCTTCGCGGAGGTCGACCACTGGTCGGACGTCCTCGCTGATCGGTTCCACGAGCTCGGCATCCGCCCGGGACAGCTCGTGCCACTGCTGATGCCGAACATCCCGGAGTTCGTCGCGACCTGGTTCGCACTCTGCAAGCTCGGCGCCGTCACGACGATGGTCAACACGGCGATGCGAGGTCCGGCGCTCGCACACGCACTGGACCTCAGCAGTTCGGACATCGCGATCGTCGATGCCTCCTTGCTCGAACCGCTGAGGTCCGTCGGAGCCGAGATGACGACGATCAACCGTCTCGTCGTGCGAGGCGCCACCGCGGCGGCACCGGCCGGTGATCGGTGCGAGATGCTCGATTTCCCTCAGCGCGAGCGGGACGACACCCTTGCGGTCAGTCCACGACCGGTCGCACATGCTCACGATCCCACCGTGGTGATGTTCACCTCGGGAACCACCGGCCGGTCGAAGGGCTGTGTGCTCTCCCACCGGTATGTCATCAAGCAGGCGGAGCTGATGGTCGAGCACCTGGAGCTGCGCGAGGACGACGTGCTCTACTGCCCGTTCCCACTGTTCCACCTCGATGGCGCGGTGCTCACGGTCATGCCGGCACTGGTGCTCGGAGCCACCGCAGCGATCGGCGAGCGATTCTCGGCCTCGGGGTTCTGGCCGGAGGTCGCCGCGATGGGTGCGACGGTGTTCGACTTCATGGGCGCGACCTTGACCATGCTGCACAAGGCCCCCGCCCGCGCCGACGACGCACACAACACCGTACGGCTTGCCTGGGGTGTGCCGGTGCCCGAGTTCGCCGCGGACTTCGAGGAGCGCTTCTCACTGCGCCTCGTCGAGCTCTACGGCTCGACCGATGCAGGGCTGCCGATCTACCAGCCGTTGGACGAACCACGCAGGCACGGCTCATGCGGCCGGGTCATCGAGTCCTACGACGTGCAGCTGTTCGACGACCAGGATCTCCCCGTCGCACCCGGCGAGGTCGGCGAGATCGTCGTCCGCCCCAACGAGCCGTCGATCATGTCGCAGGAGTACTTCGGCATGCCCGAGGCGACCGTCACGGCCAACCGGAACCTGTGGTTCCACACCGGCGACCTCGCCCGCCGCGACGCCGACGGCTGGTTCTACTACGTCGGCCGACGCGCTGAATCGATCCGCCGGCGTGGCGAGAACATCTCCGCGTTCGAGATCGAGGAGGTCGTCAAGTTGCACCCCGATGTGCTCGACGCGGCGGCGTACGGCGTCCCCAGCGACCTGACCGAGGACGACGTGATGGTGGCGATCGTCGCCCGACCCGCCGCACTGATCGATCCGAGCAGCCTGATCGAATTCTGTCGCGACCGCTTGGCGCGACACATGCTGCCGCGGTACGTCGACGTCGTGGAAGCGCTGCCGCGAACTCCGACGGAGAAGGTCGAGAAGCAGACGTTGATCCGGCGCGGCGTGGGCCCGCACACGTGGGACCGGGAGGGCTCGGACGGTCAGTGAGCGACGTCGGCGAGCGCGGCCGCGGCGAACTCCTCCATCGAGTGGTAGCTGAGGTCCGGCACGGCATCGGCAGCGGGCGTCGCTCCGAAGCCCTCGACGGCGCGCTGTCGGTCGATGTGCGCGGAACGCATCCCGAGCCGCTTCGCCGGCGCGATGTCGTGGTAGAGCGACTGGGCGACGTGCATCAGCTCGTTGCGTGCGATGCCCATCTCCTCGACGCCCGCGAACAGTGCGTCGAAGTGGCCCATCTGCGGCTTGTACGAGCCGACGTCCTCGGCAGTGATCACCAGATCCAGCTCCACGCCCAGGCGGCGATTGCATCGTTGGAACGACGCGTTGTCGATGTTGGAGAGGATGATCAGCCGGTAGCGCTGCTGCAACCGCCGCAGGGCGATGGCGGTGTCGGCGAACGCCGGCCACGTGCCGACGCTGGCGCCGAACTCGAGGCACTCGTCATCGGTGGCATCGAGATAGAGCGCGGCGGCGACATGGCGCAGCACCTGTCCGAGCACCTCCGGATAGATCATCGTCGGGTGGGCCCGCTGGACGCCGGTCTCGGCCTGACCGAACAGCTCCAGCAAACGTGACCGGGGAACCTCGACACCGCGCCATGCGCACCACGGCTGCAGCGCCTGGACGATGCCGGTCTCCCAGTCGATCAGCGTTCCGAGGCAGTCGAAGCTGAGCGCCCGGATGTCGTCGAAGGTGGTCATGTGCAGATCTCCTCGCCGGCCGGGGACGCACCCAAGATACGAGATCGACGGCGGGCGTGCCGACTCTCAAGGGTTGAGCAAGCGCGATGGACAATCACGTTGCGTGGTGGCACGATCTCACTTCGCGTTCGCCACGGATGGTGAGCCGGCGGGACGGTGGAACAGGGATGCGTCAGTACAGGCACACAGTGGTGACGTTCGCTGCCCTGACGGCGGTTGCGGTGGGCGCCGCAGCATGCGCGACCGACGGTGTGACCCCGCAGCGCGCGGTCGACGCCCGGCCTGTCTCGTACCTCGGGGCGGACCCGAGCCCGACGAGTGCACCATTGTGGAGCGATGATCTGGTCCACCTCGTGGTGACCACGACGAGCGCGCCCTCGGCGACCACCGCCGGTGACAACGGACCGTCTCGGCCGACTCATGCGGCACGCGACCAAGTTGTCGAGGACGCCATCGAGGTCACCCTCCACCACGCGGATGGCACCATCGTGACCCTCCGCCTCCCGGCCGGCTCGCTGACCGCTGTCGAGGCACTCCCGGATGAACAGGCCGCCTTCGATGCGGCAGGCGTCGGCGCTGCCGTGGTCGTCGACCTGCAGGGGCTCCTGGGCGCGGCAGGCGGTCGCTACCTCCTCATCGACCACCAGCTCACCGAGCTCGGCACGGGCACGGTCGGGACGGCCACGGCCACGTCCGATTCGAACGCCGACTCTGGACCCTTGGTGGTCGGCTCCGGCGCCCACGGTGACGACGATGCGGCCATCGCCGCGCAGATCGGCGCGCTCGATGGCGTCCAGCGGGTCGAGGTCGTCGGGCCAGGGATCATCAGCGTCTCCGGCGACCCGGCTGCGAACGGTCTCAGCGATCAGATCGCCGCGGTCGACGGCGTGACGGACGTGCGATCCGACATCCTCCTCAGCTACGCGGACGACACCTACCAGAACCAGCAGTGGGCGCTTGCCAACACCGGCAGTTCGAGCCAAACCGGCGGCCGCTACCCCGGCGTCGCCGGCGCCGACGTCGCTGCATCCGCGGCGTGGACGATCACACGCGGCGCTGGAGTCACCGTCGCCGTCATCGACTCCGGTGTCCAGCCCGACCAACCCGACCTCAGCGCGCAGCTGTGGACGAACCCGGGCGAAGCCAGCTGCACCAACGGTGTCGACGACGACCACAACGGCTTCGTCGACGACTGTGCCGGCTGGGACTTCGGCAACAACGACAAGAACCCGACGCCCGACCCGAGCGCCAACGAGACCGAGCACGGCACTCACGTCGCAGGCATCATCGCGGCGGCGCAGAACGGGATCGGCACGGTCGGCGTCGCACCGGGCGCGAAGATCATGGCGGTCAAGGTCGGCAACACCTCGGGCGGGATCACCGGCTCGGCGGTCGCGGCGGGCATCAACTACGCCGTCGCGAACGGTGCCAGGGTCATCAACATGTCGCTCGCGACCAGTCCCGGAACGCCTCGGGCCGCAGCGGCGCCGATCGAGAACGCTGTCAACGCCGCCACAGCGGCCGGCGTCGTGGTGGTCGTCGCTGCCGGCAACGACGGCATCGACATCTCCAATGGGCCAGGATGGCCGGCCGGCTACTCGCTCTACAACCCCGGCGTGATCACGGTCGGTGCGAACACCAACAGCGACACGCGAGCAAGCTTCTCGAACACCGGAACGCCGGTCGACATCCAGGCGCCCGGGTTCTGGATCGTGTCGACGGTGATCGGCGGCTGGGCGTACATGTCCGGCACCTCGATGGCCTCGCCCTACGTCGCCGGCGGCGCTGCGCTCGTCCTGGCATCCGGCACCGCCACGACACCAGCAGCGGTGCGCACGCGGTTGGTCGCGACATCCGAGAACACTGCAGGTGGCAAGCGGATGAACGTCGCGTTCGCAGTGGGCACGACCCGCGCCGGTGGACCTGCCAAGACGACCAGCGTGAGCTACAGCGGCACGAACACACTCGTCCCCGACGCGGACGGCAACGTGGGGCTGGGCATTGCGGCCAACGCTGCCAGTGGCGTGACTCAGTTCCGGCTGTCCGTTGCCACTCGGGACGGCTCGAACATCGCCGCCGTCGAAGGCCTTTCGGCGACCTTCTCCGACGGGTCCGGCGCGATCGGCACGAGGGTCACGAGCGACGTGGGCGCGTTCCCGATCACACCGCTGCGCGACACCGCCGCACTGCAGTCCAGTGGAACGACCGTGCGCGTCGGCCTGAACCTGCCCGCCGGCGAGTACGCCTTCGTGACCGAGTTGCTCGAGGCTTCGGGTGTCGCGGTCAACGGCGCTCAGGTCGCTTACCTCTCGGTGTCGTCGACGCCGCCGGGCAGCTCCGGCACGATTCCGGCGAGCACCGTCTCGACCTCGCCGATCACCACCTCGCCGTCGAGCGGCGCCACCACGCCGACCACCCGTCCCACCGGCCCGAGCACATCGGCGCCGACCGGTGGTGGCAGTGGTGGTGGCACGGGCACGACCACCGCTCCCGGTTCCGGTGGTGGTTCCGGTGGTGGGGGTTCCGGCGGTGGCGCCTCGGGTGGCGGTTCCGGTGGTGCCGGCGGTGCCGGTGGCTCGACGCCATCCACGGCAGCACCGACGACGAGCACACCCAGGACGCCCACGGCGACGACCTCACCGACAACCGGTACGACGCAGCCGCCGCGCACGACCACGCCCACCAGACCGACCACGCCGACCACCACGGCGACCACGGCGTCCACCGCACCGGCCACGACGCTGCCGCCGCTGCCAGGGGCCTCTGATGGCGCGTTCTCGATCGGGGCGATGTCACCGCGCACGTCCGCCGACTGCGGCGGCGGCACGATGACGATCGACGGCGTGATCCCGAGGCTCGCGCCGATGTACGTGTGGTTCGGCAACGCGGTCGCGTCGACCTGGAGCGAAGGCAATCGCGTCACCGTGCGCATCCCACCGAACATCGGCGCCTCCGTGGTGGACGTCACGCTCAAGTTCGAGATGGGCCGCAAGTACTCGATCAAGGTCGCACAGTCGTTCACCTACACACCGAGCCCTGTCTCGTGCTGGGCCGGCCCCTCCACGACGGCACCGCGATCGGGCGGATCGACCGGCTCGGGCGGCTCGGGCGGTTCGACCGGCACCACCACAGCGACGACGACGCCCTCGACACGCGGGACCACGCCACCGGCGAGCACGGCCCCGGCCACCACCGCGCCGGCCACGACAGCACCGGCACCAGCTCCGGCAACGACATCGCCGCGGGCGCCGCTCGGGACGAGGGGGCGACTCACGCTGCGCTCGATCTCGTCCGGTGTCCTGACCGGCCTGCGCACCGGCACCTGGCCGAGCGCCGGGTGCCACGACCCGAGCTGCGCCACGTCGTCGCTCTGATCGGCGCTGCCGCCTCGCACGATGTCACCGAACGTCATCGCTGGGAGTGACTATCGGTCACATCGTGACCGGCGCTACCGCGGAGTCAGCACGCAGAACTCGTTGTCGTCCGGATCGGCCATCACGATCCAGTCGATGTCGCCCTGCCCGATGTCGATCCGCCGCGCCCCGAGGTCGACGAGTCGCTCCACTTCGGCGCGTTGGTCGCGGTCGGCGTCAGGAGCGATGTCGAGGTGGATCCTGTTCTTCCCGGCCTTCGGGCTCAGTGGTCCGCCGCCCCAGGTGATCATCGGCCCGGTGAGATCGGGCGCGCGGATCGCAGTCTCGTCGTCCTGGTCCCAGACCAGCGGCCAGCCGAGCGCTGCACTCCAGAAGTACCCGACGGCGCGAGTGCCCTCGCAGGTGATCGAGCCGAGCCGTCCGCACGTCGAGAGGAACGCGTTCGTCGGCCCGATGATGCAGAGCTCGTTGCCTTCGGGGTCGGCGAGGACGACGTGATCTTCCTCGGGGCGCTGGCCGATGTCGATGTGTCGACCGCCGAGCTGGATCAGGGTCTCGACCGTCTGCAGCTGATCGTCGAGTGATGTGGTCGTCAGGTCGAGGTGCAGCCGGTTCGCCCCAGGGCCTTTGGGCTCAGGCACCCGCGCGAAGTCGATCTGGAACCGCGTGCCATCCGTAGGCACGAGGCTGATCACGTCATCGATCTCGTCACCGACGTCCCAGCGCAGCGCCTCCGCCCAGAAGCGCGCCAAGCCGAGGGGATCATTCGCGTCGAAGCAGAGCGCGGCGACCTTCACGGATGATCCTGGACCGTTCCGCTGCCGAGGTGACGGGCCGTGACTCGGCGCAGGAGCTCGACGAGCTGCTTCTGCTCGGATGAGGACAGATCAGCGAGCAGCTCGTCCTGCCACCTGACCGCGACCTTGTTCACACGGTCGAGCACGGCGCGACCCTCCCTGGTCAACCGGATCTCGTTGACGCGACGGTCCGAGGAGCTGCGTTCGCGAGCGACGAAACCCTGGTCTTCGAGGTCGTCGACGAGTGCGACCATCCGGCTCGGCGGCATGCCGAGGTCTCCGCTCAACGCCTGCTGCGAGCCCGGACCGACCGCCGCGAGGATCTTGAGCAGTCCGAACTGCATCCGGTTGATGCCGTAGGGAGCGAGCTCGGCATCCATGCGCGACGAGGAGAGCGCCCCGAGCTTGGCCAGCAGGTATCCGATGTGCCCTTCCAAGACCTCGGTCGGTCGGGGTTTGCGCACGGTCACGGCCGAACGTTATCGAGGCTGAAATGATTACACCATTGAACTATTCCGCAGATGATGCTTTACTGGCTGCACACACGTGACGAGGGGAATGCCATGAACGAGGAACCAGACCGAAGCGGAGCATTGGTCCGCCTTGCCCGCCTCTGCTACCGCCGCCGGCGCATCGTCGTGGTCGGATGGGTGCTGCTCCTGGTGGGGCTGAACGTCGTGGCCCAGACGGCCGGCGGTGACCTGCTGAAGTCCTTCTCGCTCCCAGGGTCCGAGTCGCAGAAGACCTACGACGTCCTGGGCAAGGAGTTCGCCCGCACGGGCGACACGGGCGACATCGTGTTCGAAGCCAAGGGTGGCAAGTCTGTCGACGACCCCGATGTTCGCGCGGCGATGGAGTCGGTGTTCGCGACGTTCCGCAGCGAGCCGCACGTCGTCTCCGTGTCATCGCCGTACGACACCGGCAACGAGCGGTTCCGGGCCAAGGAAGGCGCGATCGCCTACGCGGAAGTCCTCTTCGACGTGCAGGCCAACGACGTCTCCCTCGACCTCGGCTCGACGATGCGCGACATCGCCAAGCGCGCGAACTCCGACGCGGTCCAGGTCGACCTCGCCGGAACGATGTTCACCGACCAGACCCAACCCGCCAGCGAGCTGATCGGATTGCTCGCCGCCGTGTTCATCCTCTTAGTCGCCTTCGGTTCGATGCTGGCGATGGGGCTGCCGATCATGACCGCGCTGTTCGGCATCGGCTCCGGCCTGGCTCTCGTCACGATCCTCGCTCGCGTCCTGGACGTGCCGTCGTTCGCCCCGCAGGTCGCAGCCATGATCGGCATCGGCGTCGGCATCGACTACGCGCTGTTCATCACGACCCGCTACCGCGAGGCGTTGCACAACGGATACGAACCCGAGGCGGCGGTGGTCCACGCGATGGACACGAGCGGTCGAGCGGTCCTGTTCGCCGGGAGCACCGTCGTCATCTCACTGATGGGGCTGTTCGTGATCGGTCTGGCATTCATCCGTGGGCTGGCGATCGGTGCCTCCGCCGCCGTGCTGTTGGTGCTGGCTGCATCCGTCACCCTCCTGCCGGCAGTGCTCGGCTTCGTCGGGCACACGATCGACCGGTTCGCGCTGCCCGGCGCCAAGCGCGCCAAGCCGGTCGAGCAGACGATGTGGGCCCGGTGGAGCCGGATGCTGCAAGCACACCCGTGGCCCGCCGCGATTGCGGGGTTCGGCGTCCTCATCGTGCTCACGATCCCAGCGCTCGGCCTGCGGCTCGGCGTCGCGGACGCCAGCAACGATCCCACCTCGCTGACCACGCGCCGCTCGTACGACCTCCTCACCGAGGGCTTCGGTCCGGGTTTCAACGGCCCGCTCATCGTCGCCGGCGAGATCCACGGCGACGCGGACCTGGCCACGATGAACGCGTTGCGAACGGCGATCGCCGCGACGCCAGGAGTGGCCCAGGTCAGCCCGGTCGTCAGCAGTCAGAGTGGCAACGGCGCGCTGCTGCAGGTGATCGCGACGGGTTCACCTCAGGACGCGAGCACGACGAACCTCGTGCACCACCTGCGCGACGACGTCATCCCGAGCGTCACCACAGGCTCCACGCTCTCCGTTCACGTCGGAGGACAGACCGCGATCGGCGTCGACCTCGCCGACACGATGGGCAAACGGCTGCCGTACATGTTCATCGTGATCCTCGTGCTCAGCTTCGTGCTGCTGATGCTCGTGTTCCGGTCGCTGCTGGTGCCACTCAAGGCCGTCATCATGAACCTCCTGTCGATCGGAGCCTCCTACGGCGTGATCGTCGCCGTGTTCCAGAACGGGTGGATGAAGAGCCTCGTTGGCATCGGCAAGGAGGGTCCGATCGAGGCATGGGTGCCGATGATGCTGTTCGCGATCGTCTTCGGGCTCTCGATGGACTACGAGGTGTTCCTGCTCAGCCGGATCAAGGAGGAGTACGACCGCGACCACGACAACGCGGCCGCTGTGGCCCACGGCCTGGCCAAGACCGCTCGGCTGATCACCGCCGCCGCGGCCATCATGATCTGCGTGTTCGGGAGCTTCGTCCTCTCCGACATGCGCGTCCTGAAGTTGATCGGGTTCGGGCTCGCGTTCGCAGTCTTCATCGACGCCACCGTCGTTCGCCTGATCCTCGTGCCGGC
>JAOBWO010000226.1 GCA_025463415.1 Acidimicrobiales bacterium
GGACGGCGTTGCCGTGATCACGCTCAACAACCCGAAGGTCAACGCGCTCTCGCAGGAGCTGCTGGCCCGCCTCGCCGCAGTGGCGGCCGAGCTCGCCGCCGACCTGCCCGGCGCCGTCGTGGTCACCGGCGGGGACCGGATCTTCGCCGCCGGCGCCGACATCAGCCAGTTCGGCGGACCGGAGAAGGCAGCGGCCATCACTCGCGCGTTCCACGGCGCGCTCGATGCGATTGCGGCGCTGCCCCGGTTCGTCATCGCCGCGGTCAGCGGCTTCGCGCTCGGGGGCGGCTGCGAGCTCGCGCTGGCGTGCGACTACCGCATCGTGGCCGCCGAGCGCGGCGCGTTCGGGCAGCCGGAGATCCTGCTGGGGATCATCCCCGGCGGCGGCGGCACCCAGCGCCTGGCCCGCCTGGTCGGACCGAGCCGGGCCAAGGAGCTGTGCCTCACCGGCCGTCCGGTCAAGTCCGAGGAAGCACTCCGCATCGGCCTCGCGGACGAGGTCGTGCCCGGCGAGCAGCTCCACGAGCGCGCCCTCGCGCTCGCGGCCGAGGTCGCTCGCGGAGCCAGCGTTGCGCAAGGTCTCACCAAGCGGGCCATCGACGACGGCCTGTCGCGCTCACTGGCCGATGGGCTGGCGCTTGAGCAGGAGCTCTTCGCGGAGGTGTTCCACTCGGCCGACGCCACCATCGGTGTGCAGAGCTTCCTGGCCAACGGACCCGGCAAGGCCCAGTTCACCGGAACGTGACACGACCTTTGCGGGTTGTGGACCCCTGTGGGGTCCACGACCCGAAAAGAACTACTGGGCCCAGGCGATGCAGCCGACTTCGAACGGGTTGGCCAGCAGCGGGTTGAGGGGCAGCACGCGGGCGGTGAGGCCGTAAGCGCCGGACCGCCCGACCGTGTACTCGCCCAGCCACACGCCGCTGGCGTCGTAGGCGAGCGCGATCCGGGCCGGCTCGGCGAGCAGTTCGCCGTGGCTGTCGATCGGACCGTGCAGGACCTGCACGGTGACGTCGGCGGGGGTGAGGCCGCCGAGGTCGACCGTGGCGCGCACCGTGCGCGTCTGGCCCGCGCGACCCGGTGAGGTGTCGGTGTCGAGCGTGGTGACCGCGACTTCGGGCCATGCCCCCAGCACCGTTTCCTTCCACGCGGACAGCACCCGCGCCGGTTTGGCCCCGTCGGCGTTGATGACGGTGCTGGCCGCCGCGGCGGGCTCGTACAGCTCGGTGATGTAATCGCGCACCATCCTCGACGCGGTCACCTTCGGCCCGAGGCTCATCCAGTTGCGGCGCATCTTGTCGATCCAGCCGATCGGCAGATCGTCGGCATCCGGGCTGGCCCCGGACGTGTCGTAGAACAGCGGCATGATGTCCTGCTCCAGCAGGCCGAACAGGTTGAGGGCCTCGCGCTGGTCGCGCCGGTTGCTGTCCGGGTCGTCGTCGGCGGAAGCGATGTCCCAGCCGTTGCCGCCACCATCGCTCCACTCGTCCCACCAGCCGTCGCGGATGCTGCAGTTCATCGCGCCGTTGAGCGACGCCTTCATCCCGCTCGTGCCGCACGCCTCGAGTGGCCGGCGCGGGTTGTTCAGCCACACGTCGCAACCGTGGTACATCGCCCGGGCGACGGCGATGTCGTAGTCGGGCAGGAACACGAATCGGTGGCGCACATCGAGCTCCCGGGCGAAGCGCTCGATGCCCTGGATCATCTCCTTGCCGGGGTGGTCGGCCGGGTGGGCCTTGCCGGCGAAGACGAACTGCACCGGCCGGTCCGGATCGAGCAGCAGGCGACGGAGGCGATCGGGGTGTGAGAGCAGGAGCGTGGCTCGCTTGTACGTCGCGAACCGGCGGGCGAAGCCGATCGTGAGGATGTCCGGGTCGAGGATGCCGTCGCCCATGCGATCGCGCACGAATGCCACCAGGCGCCCGCGTCCGGCGGAGCGTGCCGCCCACACAGCCCCGGCAGGGATCTGCGCGGCGCGCGCCCACGACTGGTCGTCGGCGCCGTCCCACACGCCGTGGATGCCTTCGCGCAGAAGCTGGTCGATCTCCGGTGACACCCAGCTGTGGGCATGGACCCCGTTGGTGATCGATCCGATCGGCACCTCGTCGACGGGAACGCCGGGCCACATCCCGTTGAACATCTCCCGGCTGACCGCGCCGTGGAGCTTGGCGACGCCGTTGGCACGTGCGGCCAGGCGCAGTCCCATCACGGCCATGTTGAACCTGGTCTCGTCGGGCTCGTCGACGCGGTGGCCGATCGCCATCAGCTGGTCGAAGGTGATCCCGACCTCGGCGACGTATGCGCTGAAGTACTTGCCGATCAGCTCGCGGGGGAAGCGGTCGATGCCGGCCGGAACCGGCGTGTGCGTGGTGAAGACGCCACCGGCGCGCGTGGCCTCGACCGCCTCGGCGAAGGAGAACCCGCCCGCGACGAGCTCGCGGATGCGTTCGAGCGCCAGGAACCCGGCGTGGCCCTCGTTGGTGTGGAACACCTGAGGTGCCAGGCCCAGCGCGCGCAGGGCGCGGACGCCGGCGATGCCGAGCACCATCTCCTGGCGCAGACGATGCTCGACGTCGCCGCCGTAGAGGCGGTCGGTGACGCCCGGCGCGTCGAGGAGGTAGAGCGAAATGCGGCCGACGTCGGCGCGCCAGATCGCGACGTCGACGACATCGCCGGCGAGGTCGATGCTGACGTGGAGGCCGGTGTTGGTGAGCGCCATCGCGGTTGGCTCCAGACGCGGAAAGCGCTCCTGCTGCCAGCCGTCGGCGTCGAGGCTCTGGCGGAAGTACCCCTCGGCGTAGAGCAGTCCGATGCCGACCAGCGGGATGCCGAGGTCCGAGGACGCCTTGAGGTGGTCGCCGGCGAGGATGCCGAGCCCGCCGCTGTACTGCGGCACGGTCTCGCTGATCCCGAACTCGGGGGAGAAGTAGGCGACCAGATCGAGCGGCGAGGGTGCGTCGCTCGACTTGGTCTGGAACCAGCGCGGCGAGGTCAGTGCGGCGTCGAGGCGATCAACGGCATCGGCGACGGCCGTGACCACCGACGGATCCTTGGCGAGCCTGGCCCACTCCGTCGGCGTGATCATCCCCAGCATCGCGAGCGGCTGGTGACCGGACTCCGCCCACGCGTCGGGGTGCAGGCCGGCGAAGAGCTGCTGCACTTCGCGGTCCCAGCACCAGTGCAGGTTGTTCGCCAGCTGGTTCAGTCCGGAGAGCGCCTCGGGTACCGCAGGGTCAACGCTGAACTGACGGACGCTTTGCATCCCGTGAGGGTAGTTGGGCGTCTGCGACGGGTGAAAGAGCGGTTGTGTAAACGCTCAGTGTCGTCTCGGCGATGGCGTCCCACGTGTACCGCTCGCTGAGCACCTTGGCCGCCGTCGACTGCAGCTCGGCCGCCAGCAGCGGCTGGGTGAGGACGTCGGCGATCCGGTCGGCGAGATCGTGGTGGTTCCCCGGTTCGAACAGCAGGCCGGCACCCGTGCCCGAGACGATCTCGGCGAGCCCACCCGTGCGGGCCACCACGGTGGGTGCACCGGACGCCATCGATTCGAGGGCGACGATGCCGAACGGCTCGTACAGCGATGGGATGACGCCGCAGCCGGCCTGGTGGAGCAGCGCGCGCAGGTCGGCGTCGTTGACGAACCCGGCGAGGTGGACGACATCGGCCAGCCCCTCGACATCGATCTGGGTCTGCAGCTCGGCCAGGTAGGACCCGCGGCCGGCGATGACGCACCGGATGCCCGGGACCCGCTGGCGCAGCGCCCCGACCGCGCGGGCGAGGACCTGGAAGCCCTTCTCGTACTGCACCCGTCCCCACGCCACCACGAGCGGCTGGCGGGGCGTGGCGAGCTCGATCAGGTTCGGCTCCCACACGGCGAGGTCGACGCCGTTGGGGACCATGTGCACCTTGGTGACGGGCAGATCGAAGCCGCCGACCACCTCGCGGATCATGAACTGTGAGCAGCAGATGACATGCGCGGCCTGGTAGGTGAGCCACCACTCCACGGCGTTGATGGCCGCCGGCATGCCCGGCGGCACGTGCCCGCCGTGCCGCCCGCGCTCGGTAGCATGAATCGTGGCCACGAGGGGTACGGACCACAGCGTGGAAATCGTGTCCCCTGCCCAAGCCACCAGCCAGTCGTGCGCGTGCACGACATCGGGCCGCCAACCATCCAGCTGCGCGACGAGCTGGGTGATCTGGTGGTTCGCCGATGCCATGCGACCGACGAGGTTGTCGTCCGGGATCCATGGCAGGTCGATGTTGGCGCGCAGGATGCGCACGCCGTCGACGACGGAATCATCGGGTGCGTCGTTGGTGTGCAGGCTGAGCACCACCACGTCGTGGCCGCTGCGCACCATCGCCCTGGCCAGACCGTCGACGTGGGCTGCGATCCCGCCGACGACCAGCGGTGGGTACTCCCAGGACAGCATCAAGATACGCACGGACGACGACCGTAGCGGGCCTACGCTGAGAATCCGATGACCACGACCGGCGAGCCGCAGAGCCTCAGCATCTGGCCCGGCCAGCTCGATGTCCACCTCTTCAACGAGGGGCGGCATCGGCGACTGTGGCAGCTGCTCGGCGCACATGTCATCGACCCGGCGGCGGCCGAGCTCGGTGTGCGTTTCACGGTCTGGGCGCCGAACGCGCAGGCCGTCTACGTCGTCGGCGACTGGAACGCGTGGGGCGACGGCACGGCGATGGTGCCGGTGCAGTCGAGCGGCATCTGGATGGCCCAGGTGCCCGAGGCGCGTGTCGGTCAGGCGTACAAGTTCGCCGTGGTCAACAGATCCGGCAGCACGATCCTGAAGGCCGATCCGATGGCCCGGCAGTCGCAGTGCCCCCCGGAGAACTCGAGCGTCATCGCCGGGCCCTCCGCTCACGAGTGGGGCGACGACGGATGGATGCAGGACCGCTCGAACAAGCCGGATGCACCGCTGCGGGTGTACGAGGTTCACCTCGGATCGTGGCGCGCCGGTCTCGACAACTACGTGGAGCTCGGTCGGCAGCTGGCCGACCACGTCAGCGCGCTCGGCTTCACCCACGTCGAACTGCTGCCCGTGGCCGAGCACCCGTTCGGTGGGTCCTGGGGCTACCAGGTCAGCGGGTACTACTCCCCGACGGCTCGGTTCGGCTCGCCCGACGAGTTCCGTCAGCTCGTCGACACGCTGCACCAGCGCGGCATCGGCGTGATCCTCGACTGGGTGCCCGCGCACTTCCCGAAGGACGAATGGGCGCTGGCCAAGTTCGACGGCACGGCCCTCTACGAGCACGCCGATCCACGGCAGGGTGAGCACCCCGACTGGGGCACGTTGGTGTTCAACTTCGAGCGCAACGAGGTCTGCAACTTCCTCACCGCCAATGCGTTGTACTGGCTGCAGGAGTTCCACATCGACGGGCTCCGCGTCGACGCCGTCGCGTCGATGTTGTACCTCGACTACAGCCGCAAGCCCGGTCAGTGGGTCCCGAACCGCAACGGTGGCCGGGAGAACCTCGGTGCGATCACCTTGCTGCAGGAGGTCAACTCGTTGGTCGGGGCCGAGGTGCCTGGCTCACTCATGATCGCCGAGGAGTCGACGTCGTGGCCCAAGGTCACCCATGCCGTGCACGACGGCGGCCTCGGCTTCACCCACAAGTGGAACATGGGCTGGATGCACGACACGCTGACGTACTTCCAGCGCGATCCGCTGTACCGCCGCCATCATCACCGCGATCTCACCTTCGGGCTGCTGTACGCGTTCGGCGAGCGCTACGTGCTGCCGCTCAGCCACGACGAAGTCGTGCACGGCAAGGGCAGCCTGCTCAACAAGATGCCCGGCGACGATTGGCAGCGCTTCGCCAACCTGCGTGCGCTCTACGCGTGGATGTGGGCGCTGCCGGGCGCACCGCTCGTGTTCATGGGCGCCGAGCTCGCGCCGTGGACCGAGTGGAGCGAGTCGACGGGGCTGCCGTGGCATCTCCTTGATCAGCCCGCCCACCGGGGCGTTCACGACCTCGTCGTGTCGATGAACGGCATCGTCGCCACCAAGCCGTCGCTGTGGTCGGGCGACAACTCGGCCGGCAGCTTCCAGTGGCTCGACGCCAACGATGCCGAGCGCTCGATCTACTCCTTCGTCCGCCACGGCGCCAGCGGACCCGTCGTGTGCGTCGCCAACTTCACGCCGGTGCCCCGCCAGGGGGAGCGCATCGGGGTGCCGTCGGCCGGGGCCTGGAACGTGATCCTCGACACCGACCACCACCGCTTCGGCGGCAGCTCGTACCGCGGCGACGTGTGGTCACTCGACGCCACCGACGACATCTCCTGGCAGGAACAACCGGCATCGGTCGTGGTCAACCTGCCTCCGCTCGGCGTGCTCTGGCTGTCGCCTGCGAATTGAACCCAAGCATGGGGCGGGTGTCCACGTAGCCTCGCACCGTGATGTCACTGCGGGAACCGCGGGTGCGGCCGGTGCTGACCACCAGCATCACGCTCGGCGTGGCAGTCGGCGTGTTCGCGATCGTGTTCGGCGTCGGTGCTGTCTCTGCCGGCGGCTCGGTGGCGCAGGCGTGCGCGATGTCGCTGCTGATCTTCACCGGCGCATCGCAGCTGAGCGCAGTCGCAGTCATCGCGGGCGGGGGATCGTTCGGCTCGGCCGTCGGAGGCGCGTTGATCCTCGCCGCGCGCAACAGCGTGTTCGGCCTGACGATGTCGCGCCGGCTGTCCGGTCGCCTGCCGACTCGGCTGCTGGCGGCGCAGATCACCATCGACGAGTCGACCGCGATGGCCACGGCTCAGACGGATCCGGAGTTGCAACGGGTCGCGTTCTGGGCGACCGGCATCTCGATCTACGTGTTCTGGAACCTCGGCACGCTGGTCGGCGCACTGGCCGGCAGCGCCATCGACCCGAAGAAGTTCGGGCTCGACGCCGCCATCCCGTGCGCGTTCGTGGCGATCCTGTTCCCGCACCTGCGGACGCGCCGCGGCCGCCAGGCGATGGCCCTCGGCGCAGCCCTGTGTCTGGCGACGATCCCGTTTCTGCCGATCGGCGTCCCGGTGCTGATCTCGGCGCTGGCGATCCTCGTCGCCGTGCCCGTGCCGGACGATGACGTGCCGGACAGCGACACGCGAGTGACCGGGGAGCTGCCGGCATGACCTGGACGCTCGTCCTCACCCTGGCCGCAGGCGCGTACGCGTTCAAGGTGTTCGGCCTCGTCGTGATCGGCGATCGGCCACTGCCCGCTGCGCTCGAGCGATGCCTCGCCCTGATCCCGGCTGCGGTGATCGCGGCGATCGTGGCCAAGGACACCCTCTCGATCGGCCAGCACCTCCAGATCGACGCCCGGCTCGCCGGCGTGACCGTCGCGATCGTGGCCGCCTGGCGCAAGATGCCCGTCATCGTCGTGATCGTCGTCGGAGCCGCGACGACCGGGATCGTGCGCCAGCTCGCCGGCTGACCCGGCCGATGCCGGTCCGCTGGTCGGTCGCGGCACGCACGGTCTCGTTCGAGTGCATCGGTGATGCGCGCCGACAGGAGACGAGACATGACGAGGTTCCGGTTCGCGCACGTTGGCGTCGCGCTGGGTCTGATCGCGGCCGGAGTGACGAGCCTGGAGCTCGCCCAGGCCGCCGGGTCGACGGGAACGGCATCGTCCCTGGTGCCGATCGCGCCGTGCCGGCTCGTCGACACCCGGCCGGACACCCTCGTCGGCAGTCGGTCCGCCCCGCTCGGTCCGGGTGAGATCGCCGACTTCGCGGTGTGGAGCACGAACGGCAACTGCACGATCCCCTCGACGGCGACGGGCATCGCGACGAACGTGACGGCGGTCGGCCCGACCGCGAGCGGCTACCTCACCGTGTATCCGGGCGACGTGGCGCGGCCCACGACGTCGAACCTCAACTTCGTCCCCAGCAGCCCGCCCACGCCAAACCAGGTCACGGTCGGCCTGTCCGGCGGCGGCGGGATCAAGATCTTCAACTTCGCCGGGAGCGTCGACGTCATCGTCGACATCGTCGGCTACTACGTGCCGTCTCCCACGGGCGCCGGTCCGCAGGGCATCCAGGGACCTCCCGGGGTGAACGCTGTCAACCCGGCGCACGTGATCACGGTCGGCACAAGCGGAGGCGACTTCACCAACCTGATCACAGCGTTGGGCTCGATCACGAACAACAGCGCGACCAACCGCTACCTGATCCGGATCGCGCCCGGCACCTACGACACGGGTACGACGGGTGTCGGCTTGAAGAACTTCGTGGACATCGAAGGATCCGGACAGGACACCACGATCGTCACCTGTCAGTGCGGTGGCGCGGCCAGTCCGGTCACCGATGGTTCGAGCGCCACGATGCGCGCGGAATCAGCGGCGGTGGTGGCCAGCACCACCAGCGAGGTGCGCGATCTCACCGTCGTCAACCGCGGGGGCGGGGCAGTCGGATTGGGGATCTGGGCCGGGAACACCGCTGGTGCCGTCTCGCTGCACAGGGTGACAGTGTCCGCAGCGAGCGCCACCGCCAACAACTTCGCCGTCTTCTCCAACCAGGCAGCGCTCACCCTCGACGACGTCGTCGCGCAGGGAAGCGGTGGCGCGACTGCGGTCGGTGTCTACTTCTACGGCAGCCCGCCGAGTGCGTCCCACGATGTCAACGCGTCGGCTTCAGGTGGGTCTGCCGAGAACGCCGGAGTGGTCATGTTGACGACCTCCGTGGCACTGTCACACGTCATCGCGACAGCGTCAGGAGGAGGGTACGCCTATGGCATGCTCCTGTCGACGGCGTCGCCCGTCCTGCAGGACGTGACGGCCACGGCGACCGGCGCCACCGACAGCCGAGGGCTGTACCTCACCGGCTCGTCACCGACCCTCCTCGATGCCGTCCTGACAGGCGTGGGTACACTCGCCGGCAACTCCTCCAGCTACGGGATGTACCTCGATCTGGGGTCCAACCCGACGTTGACCAACGCGGCTGCGACTGCCGGCAACGCGCACACCGCAGTCGGCGCGTATGTGACCGGCTCGTCGCCGACGTGGATCGGCGGCACGTCGACCGCGACCGCCGCGAACATCGACGGCAGCACGGAGACCGCCTCTGGGATCGACCTCGAGGGCGCGAGCGGCGCGGCGGCCGTCCGTGGGGTCTTCGTCCGCGCGACATCGGTCGCCGGGACCAGCACGTCCGGTGTGCTCGATGGACGCGCCGCGGGAGTGTCGACGTTGGACGGCGTTCGAGTGACGGCGTCCGGGCCTTCGTCCACCGGTGTGGTGGCCGCCACGTCAGGCCCGGCCCAGCTCGTCATCAGCAGCTCGCAGATCGCGGGAGGATCGTCCAGCGTCACGAACACCTTTGGACCTTCGTCGAGGATCTTGGTCTCCAACAGCGCGCTGAATGCGCCGGTGGGCGGCTTCGTGATCGTCTGCTCATACGTCGCCAACAGCTCGACAGGATTCACCCTCAGCAGCACGTGCGGCTGACCCCTCCGATTCCCGGGCGCTGTCACCGGATGTCTGCGCGACGCGGACATCCGGTACCAGCGGTGAGCCTGGGTCGGGGTTCAGTCGGGGAGCATCGGCATCGAGAGGCCTTCGTCCTTGCCGACGAGCACGGCGCGGGTGATGGCGGCGTTGCCGAACTTGATCCGCACCGCGTCGAGGGTGGTGTCGAGCACGCTGTCGCTCTGCTGATCGAAGGGCAGGGTGAGCTGGAGGGTGTCGTCGTCATCGAGGTTGGCGACGGAGATGCCCAGGCGGGTGACGCCGTGCTCGGCGATCTGCGCCAGCACGCCGTCCAACAGGACGCGCACGACCCCCAGCACGGTCTCGGTGTGCGCGGTCGGTTGATCGAGCGTGTGGGAGCGGGTGATCGCCCGGTAGTCGTCGAAGCGGACGCGCAGGACGATCGTGCGTCCGGCTCGGCCGGCCTTGCGCATCCGGCTCGTCACGCGATCGACGATGCCGACGATGAATGCGTCGAGCTCGTCGGCCGTGCGCATCCGGTGTCCGAGAGCACGCTGTGAGCCGATCGATCCGCGGCGTCTGCCGGTGGTGACACGGCGCGGATCGCGGTTCTCGGCCAACGCAGCGATGTGGCGACCCGAGTACGGACCGAGGATCGAGACCAGCGCCGGCTCGGGCAGGGACGCGACATCGGCGACGGTGTAGATGCCGCGGTCGTTGAGCTTCCTCGTCGTGACGGGTCCGACGCCCCACAGCTTCTGCACCGGGAGCGGGCGGAGGAACTCGAGCTCGCGATCGGGCGGGACCACCAGCACCCCGTCGGGCTTTCCAACCCCGCTGGCCACCTTCGCCAGGAACTTGGTGCGGGCGACACCGACGGTGATCGGCAGCCCCACCCGCTCGCGCACATCGGCACGCAGCTTCATCGCGATCTCACGTGGTGTACCTGCCAGCCGTTGGAGGCCGCGCACCTCCAGGAACGCTTCGTCGATCGACATCGGTTCGACCAGCGGGGTGACGTCGTCGAACACCTCGAACACTGCCCTGCTGGCCTCGGTGTAGGCCTCGAACCGCGGCGCGACGAACACGGCGCGCGGACACAGCTCGCGCGCCATCCGTCCGCCCATCGCTGCGCGGATGCCGAATGCCTTGGCCTCGTAGCTGGCCGCCAGCACCACCCCTCCACCCCCCACGATCACCGGCCGGCCCCGCAACGCCGGGTCGTCCCGCTGTTCCACCGACGCGTAGAACGAATCCAGATCGGCGTGCAAGATGGTGGCCTCATCAGTGGGGACACGAGGCACTGCAGACACGAACACATGTTCGCACACAGGTGAGCGTTGATCAACGGGTCGATCGGGGACCTCGCGCCAGCGCCGCGCTACCGGGATTCGACGAGTGCCTTGAGGCCTTTGAGGTTGCGTCGCCAGATGGCCTTCATCACGAGGTTGCCGCCGACGATCCCACCGATGCGGCCACCGAGCCACCACGGGAACGTGAGCTCCTCCGTCCACGCGAAGCGGGTGCGCCGATCCATGTCGATCGGGGTCAGCGTGAAGTTCCCGGTGCCCGTGACGAGGCCCGTGTGCCGTACACCCATCGTGCGCATCGGCTCCCACTCGGTGATCTCCATCACATCGACCAGCTTGATCGGACCGACCTTGGTGTCGCAGAAGAACTTCGTGCCAACGCCACGGTGTTGCTCGGTCTGGAAGCGGATCGCAACCGCGTCGTGCATCCAGTCGATGTGGCGTTCGACGGGCTCGACGATCTCCCAGACGCGTTCGGTGGACGCGTCGATCTCGACGCTGACCGCCATGCGGCTCACTGGGCGACCCTGGAGACGACGGTGATCAGTGCTTCACCGCGATGCGACGCAGCTGCTCGGCGGCGTGCTCGGGTGGGACGATGTTGATCAACACGCCGGTGCCGCGCTCGAAACCGGCCGTGGTGACCAGCTTCGGCCAGAGGTGCACGTGCCAGTGGAACTCACCGGTGTGCTGGTGCGGGGCCGTGTGGAAGACGAGGTTGTAGGCCACGTCGCCGAACAGTTCCTGCAGCGTGAGCACGGCGTCGCGGATGCCCTTGCCGACGCTCTCCAACGAGTCGTCGCTGGCGTCCTGCAGGTGAAGATCGTGCTGGCGAGGGATGATCAACAGCTCGAACGCGCTGCCGGCCCAGAACGGCGAGAGGCAGAGCACGTTGTCGTCGGCGAACACGACCCGCTTGCCATCGGTCATCTCGGCCTCGACCGTGGCGCAGAGGATGCATGCGCTCTCGAAGCGGGCGAACGCACGCTCCTCTTCGAGGATCTCGCCGGGTACGAACGGGAGGCCGAGCAGCTGACCGTGCGGGTGGGCGAGCGATGCCCCGGCCTCACGACCGTGGTTCATCATCACCTGGGTGTAGCGGATGTTCGGCGTGCTGGCGTGATCGACCAGGCGGCGCTTCAGCGCCTGCATGATCTCGGCGATCTTGTGGTCGTCGGACTTCTCGATGCCACCGTCGTGGTCGGGTGTGTAGACCAGGACCTCGTGGATGCCGCTGGCTTCGGCCATGACGTGCACGGGGCCGAGGTGGTGGACCGCGAACGGCTCGTCACCGTCGAACGCCGGGAACAGGTTCGGCACGACCCGCAGCCGCCAGCTGCCACCGTCGTCGACCTGCTCCAGCGCTGGGAGGGTCTTCTCCTCGTTGCCAGGGCAGAACGGACACGGGCGCGACGGGTCGGATTCGATCTCCGGCGCCCGCGGCGCAAAGTCCGTGGGTCGCTCGGCACGTTCCGCCACGATGGTGACCCATCGCCCGGTGAGGGGATTCAAACGCATCTGAGACACTGTTCGGCCAGGATACGACGGTTGCGAGCGCAAGGTGCGGACGGAACCGGATATTTACGCTTTGTTCCTGGTCACGCCGTTGGGATTGATGGCACCTCGTACACGCTGACGTGGCGCTCGCTGTCGATCGTGTACGGATGACCGCCGAAGTCCTCCCAGCGATCGCGCAGCGCGAGGCCGGCCGCTGCGGCCATCTCGTCCAGCTCGTCGGGCGCCGCGTAGCGCACGCTCCACGGCCGAAGACGGACTCCGCCGGCTTCGGTGAACTCGACGAACTGGCCTTCGGCGACCGCCGATTCGGCGTCGTACCGGGCGACGCTGAGCACGACCCGGTCGGCGGCGATGGTGCGCACCTCGACGTGGTTGCCGGTCGTGGCGCTGACGTCGGGGACGGCGGCTTCGATCACGAAGCAGCCGGCCGGTGCCAGACGCGCCGCCACCGTGCGGAAGCAAGACTGTTGGCGCTCGCGGGTGCCGAGGTTGAAGAAGGTGTTGAAGGCCACGAACACGACAGCGAGCGGCCCCGGCGGGATGTCGTCGACCATGTCGCCGAGGCGCGCATCGATCGCGTTCGCCGCGTCCGCCGCCGAGCGCTGGTTGACGTGGAGCCGATCGAGCATCGCCTGGCTCGAGTCGATGCCGATGACGGGGCGGGGACGAACGGCTTCGGCAAGCGGGATCGCCAATCGGCCCGTGCCGACACCGAGCTCGACGATGGGCGCGTCCGCGCATCCGGCGGCGAGCCGGGCCAACGCGGCGACCGTCGACGGCACATCGCTGACGTCGCCGTACCACTCGTCGTAGACATCGGCGAACGCGTCGCCGTAGCTGGCGCTGTCGTAGCCCTGCACGACCGGTCAGGGTAACGCTGGAACCTGGCTGGTGGAAGAGCTGTTGGCGCCCGGCGCGGCGGCAGCTTGCCGATCACGCCGGCGGTACCCTCCATGACGTGATTGCCGGCGACACGCTCACCTACCTCGACCACGCGGCCACCACCCCCATGCGCCCCGAGGCGGTGGAGGCGATGCTCCCGTTCCTCACCGAGCGCTTCGCCAACCCGAGTGGTTCTCATCGCTTCGCGCGGTCGGTGCTCCAGGCCGTGGACGAGGCGCGCGAGGTCGTGGCCGATGTCGTCGGCTGCAAGCCCGGCGAGGTCGTGTTCACCGGGTGCGGCACCGAGAGCGACAACGCCGCGATCACCGGCACGCAGCAACGCCACGGTGGCGTCGCGGTCTGCTCGGCGGTCGAGCACCACGCCGTGCTGCACGCGGTCGAGCACGGTGGCGGACGGGTCGTGGCGGTCGATGCTGCCGGGCGGATCGACCTCGAGGCACTGGCCGCGGCGCTCGACGACACGGTCTCGGTGGTCTCGGTGATGGCAGTCAACAACGAGGTCGGCTCGATCAACTCGCTCGACGCAGTCGCAGCCGTCGTCAGCGAGCGCGCACCCCGGGCACTGCTGCACACCGATGCGATCCAGGCTGCGTGCTGGCTCGACCTGCGCGAGGTGACACCGCACGTGCAGCTGATGGCGCTGTCCGCACACAAGTTCGGCGGTCCCAAGGGTGTCGGCGCGCTGATCGTGCGGCAGGGCACGTCGATCGAGCCGCTCCTGCAGGGTGGCGGGCAAGAGCGCGATCGCCGCAGCGGCACGCACAACGTCGCGGGCATCGTCGCCATGGCCGAAGCGTTGCGGCTCACCGACCTCGAACGTTCCCAGGACATCGTGCGCGTCGCTTCACTGCGTGACCGGCTGGTGGACTCCCTGCTCGATCAGCTCGACGACGTCATCG
Organism: Acidimicrobiales bacterium; assembly: GCA_025463415.1. GTDB lineage: Bacteria > Actinomycetota > Acidimicrobiia > Acidimicrobiales > Ilumatobacteraceae > WLMZ01. The sequence continues at coordinate 14,057 of JAOBWO010000226.1, forward strand.
AGACCGTGCCACGCGACGCCAAGATCGCCGGTTCGGCGCACATCTGCATCGCCGACATCGAGAGCGAGGCGCTGCTGTACCTGCTCGACGAGGCCGGCGTGTGCGCGTCGGCAGCGTCGGCCTGTGCCAGTGGTGCGATGGAGCCTTCGCACGTGCTCGCCGCGATGGGCATCGACAAGCGCTTCGCCGCCGGCGCGCTGAGGATGAGCCTCGGCCGCACCACCACCGATGCCGATGTCGATCGAGCCGGCGCGGTCTTGGTCGAATCCGTCCGTCGTCTCCGGAGATGACGGTGCTGAGATGATGGTGCCGAGATGAAGGTCCCGAGATGAAGATCATGGTCGCGATGAGCGGTGGCGTCGACTCGTCGGTGGCCGCAGCGCTCCTGGTCGAGCAGGGCCACGAGGTCGTCGGCGTGACGATGCGGCTGTGGGGCGGCGAGAGCGACACCGGCTGCTGCAGCGTCTCCGATGTCGACGACGCGCGCCGGGTCGCCCAGCAGCTTGGGATCGACCACCTCGTCTTCAACTTCAGCGACGACTTCGATGCCCACGTCGTCGCGCCCTACGTGCAAGCGCACACGGCATGCATCACGCCGAACCCGTGCATCGAGTGCAACCGGCACGTCAAGTTCGCACGCCTGAGCGAGCGGGCGACGCTGCTGGGCTTCGACGCCGTGGCGACAGGTCATCACGCTCGGGTGACGCCCGCTGCTGACGGCACCCGGGTCGAGCTCGAGCGAGGTCTCGATCGGGCCAAGGACCAGAGCTACGTCGTGCACATGATCGACCAGGCCGAGCTGGCGCGGACGATGTTCCCCGTCGGCGACATGACCAAGGCCGACGTGCGCGTTCACGCCGCGCGGCTCGGCCTGCGCACCGCCACCAAGCCCGACAGCCAGGACGTCTGCTTCATCACCAGCACGGGGGGCCGCACGGCGTTCCTCGGCACGCGGATCCCCTTCCGGCCGGCGTCAGTGGTCGACTCGGCAGGCGCCGTCGTGGGCACCGTGCCGGCCGTGGAGATGGTGACGCTCGGGCAGCGCCGCGGCATCGGTCTGCCCGGCGGCGGCCCGAAGCGGTTCGTGGTCGACATCGATGTCGAGGCTGCGGTCGTGACCGTCGGCGACGAAGCAGAGTTGCTCACGCCCGGCCACAGGGTGCGCGAGATGACGTGGGTCGGTGCACCCGACCGCCTCGCCGAGTTCGAGCACGTGCTCGTCCAGTGCAGCGCTCACGGCACTCCGCACCCTGCGACGGTCACCGTTGCGGTCGACGACACCAGCATTCCGCGCACCATCGACATCCGCTGGCTCGAGCCGCAACGGCGGATCGCACCGGGGCAGAGCATCGTGCTCTACGACCCGACGGATCGCTTCGTGCTCGGCGGCGGCATCGCCGACGCACCGCTCACCGACTGACGGAGCCGGGACGTTCGGTCAGCCGACCGGCATGCGGCGCGCTCCGGCCGCGGCCAACGCGCGTCCGGGACGGGTCGGGCTGACGAGCACGCTGCGCGCATGCAGCGCGTTGCCGGTGGGCTTGTCCGCGGTGGCCGCCTTCACGATCGTGTCCATCTCGCGCAGCACGATCTCGATCACGACCCCGGCCGTACCGCCGGTGAGATCCGCGGCTTCGGTGTCCGCCGGGGCGAGGTGCACGGCCGTGATGTCGACGACACGGAACAGAGCGTTCTCCGCGAGCAGCAGCGGATCGTGCACGACGAGCCCGGCCGGCACGACGACCAGCCAGCGGCGCGACAACTGGTGGAAGCGCGAGCCGAGGAACCGTCCGGCGACGGCGGCCAGCACCACCAGCGCACCTCCGACGATCCAGCGCGTGTTTGCCAGGAGCACAGCGCCCGCAACGGAGGACGCCGCGAGCAGCAACCACGACACCGCCATCGGAACCACGAACGGTACCGGCGGCTTCAGTGGGAAGCGTTGCTCGGCCCCATACGCAGAACCCTGGGCCAGCACCATGCCGGTCTCACCGCTGAACCACACGACGACCGCGATCGCGCCGGCGCCGATCCCGACCGCCAACTTCCACCCGTCGACCGCACCTCCGAGCCCGGCCGTCAGGGCGACGATCGGCGCCAGAGGCGCGATCAACCGGCCAACAGTGATGCTGACGGTGCTGGGCACGAACGTGGCGAGGAGCACCGACGTCCACGTCGCCCAGGCGAGCACTGCGACGATGATCTTCCCGGCGTCGGGCAGGGTGAACACTGCGTCGCCGAGGAGCGGAACGAAGGCAAGTGGCTGCAACAGCCACACGCCGCGGAGGATCCACGCCGGGGTTCGGGAGGCTCCCGCGGGGAGAGCATCGGCGGCGGTTTGCATGGTCTCAGCTCGACTCGTCATCGTTCACGGAATGGAAACACGACCGGTAGTGCTCGCTCTTCCGGGCTGTGTCAGGCTAACTGCCGCAGCGAGCGTCACGAACTCGAGAAGGGAGGCGTCATGTTGACTCGACTCACGAGCGGTCGATCGAAAACGCCTCCCCGGATGGCGTCACGCGTGGTCGGCGGGATGTCCATGGCCATCGGCAGCCTGCCGCATCGGTCGTTGTCGGACGCGATCGACGTCAGCCTCTCGTCCACCGACATCGCCACCATCCCCACGCTGCCCCGCCGCTCGCCGGCAGAGAGCATGATCGCCCAGGCGCTCGTCGGCCTGCCCGGCGTCACCGTCGGTCAGTACGGCTCGATCGCGATCGATTCGGCCGGCATCCACGCCAACGAACCCGTGCGCACCGACCTCGACCACGACGCCTTCGCCGGCTTCCGCGCCTTCCTCGCCCGCGCCTCGGCGGAGGGGTTCACCGGCCCCGTCAAGTGGCAGTTCGTCGGGCCGATCACGCTCGGTCTCGCCCTGCAGCGCGCCGGCGTGCTGCCCCAGACGGCGTTCGAGATCGCCACACGTTCGGTGCGCGGCCACGTCAGCAACCTCCTTGCCGCCATCCGCGCCGCGCTCCCCGGCAGCGAGCAGATCGTGGTCATCGACGAGCCGGAGTGGGGTGCCCTGCAGGAGCCCGGCTTCCCCCTGCCACCCGACGTCGCGATCGATCTCCTGTCCGGCGCGCTGGCCGTCATCGAACCGGTGGCGATCGCCGGCGTGCACTGCTGCGCATCGGCGGACCTGCAGTCGTTGATGGCCGCCGGTCCGAGCCTGGTCTGCGTGCCGGCGACGCTGGCGCTCGTCGAGCACGCCGGACACCTCCAGCGCTTCCTCGAGAACGGTGGCTGGGTCGCGTGGGGTGCCGTGCCCACGGACGGGCCGGTGCCGATGAGCGCCGAGCGTCCGTGGAAGCGGCTGTGCGACCTGTGGTGCCAGCTCGTCCAGCGCGGCTGCAGCCCGGCGCTGCTGCGTCAACAGAGCCTGATCACACCGGAGTGCGGCCTCGCCCTGCACCACACCTCGGTGGCCGAGCGCGTGCTCCGCATCAACGCCGACATCGCCGGGCGCGTGCGGGACCAGAGCACGGCCACCCGTTTCTCGTTCGGTGCGTGAGCCGGATGGTCTCATGACGTCCCGTGACGCCCCCGACGCTGTGACACCCGTTCACTAGTCTGCGGACGTGGACGAGACGCCTGACGCACTGCCTGACGACGAAGCGCGCCTGCTCGAGCTGCGCGCCCTGATCGCGCACCACAACCATCTCTACAACGACCTCGACGAGCCCGAGATCAGCGACGCCGACTACGACATCCTCATGCGCCGGCTCCGCGCGCTCGAGGAGCTGCACCCGGAGCTGCAGACGCCGGACTCGCCGGCCGAGAAGGTGGGCGGCGGCGTGTCGGCCACGTTCGCTCCCGTCGTTCACCGGGTGCCGATGACCAGCCTGGACAACGCGATGGACGCCGGCGAGCTCGACGCGTGGGGTGAGCGGCTGCTGCGTGGCCTGTCCGGACAGCCGACCTCGTTCGTGTGCGAGCTGAAGATCGACGGCCTCGCGATGAGCCTGCGCTACGAGGATGGTGTGCTCGTGCAGGCGGCCACCCGCGGCGACGGTCGCGTGGGAGAGGACGTCACGGCCAACATCAAGACCATCGGCGTGATCCCGCACACGCTGCATGCGGTCGATGGTGTCGCCGTGCCGGAGGTGCTCGAGGTGCGCGGTGAGGTGTACATGCCGCTGGCCAGCTTCAACGCGCTCAACGCTGCGGCAATGGAGGCGGGGGAGAAGCTGCTCGTCAACCCGCGCAACGCGGCCGCCGGCAGCCTGCGTCAGAAGGACTCGCGCATCACCGCCAAGCGGTCGTTGAGCTTCTGGAGCTACCAGCTCGGCGAGGTCGTCGGTGGCCCCGAGTTCACGTCGCACCACGAGACGTTGGAGTTCCTGCGCGCCCTCGGCTTCCCGGTCAACCCCGAGGTCCGCCGGCTGTCCACCGTCGGCGACGTCGCGCAGTTCTGCGCGCGCTGGCAGCAGCACCGGCACGACCTCGAGTACGAGATCGACGGCTGCGTCGTCAAGGTCGACGACCTCGCCCAGCGCGAGCAGCTGGGGTTCACGTCTCGCGCGCCACGCTGGGCGATCGCGTTCAAGTTCCCGCCGGAGGAACGCACCACGCTGCTGCGCGACATCATGATCTCCGTCGGCCGCACCGGCCGGGTCACGCCGTTCGCCGTGCTGGAGCCGGTGTTCGTCGGCGGCTCCACCGTCGGCATGTCCACGCTGCACAACCAGGACCAGGTCGCGCTGAAAGACGTCCGTCCGGGTGACACCGTCATCGTCCGCAAGGCCGGTGACGTGATCCCCGAAGTCGTCGGACCGGTGCTCTCGTTGCGTCCCGAGGGCAGCGAGCCGTGGGTGTTCCCCACCGTCTGCCCCTGTCCGCTGCAGAGCGAGCTCGTCCGGCCGGAGGGCGAAGCGAACATCACGTGCATCGAGGTCGCCTGCCCGTTCCAGCGCGACCAGCGGATCATCTACTTCGCGTCCCGTGGTGCGATGGACATCGAGGGGCTCGGCGAACGCACCGTGATGCAGCTCAGCCAGGCGACGCGCGCGGACGGGGCGAGCCTCGTGACGACGCCGGCCGACATCTACTTCCTCACCGTCGACGACCTCCTCCAGCTCGAAGGCTTCGCGACGGTCAGCGCCGAGCGGCTCGTCGCCGCGATCCAGGCGTCCAAGCATCGCCCCCTGCCGCGGCTGCTGACCGCGCTCGGCATCAAGCACCTCGGGCCGTCGGCAGCCGAAGGGCTGAGCCGTGCGTTCGGCAAGCTCGACGCGATCATGGAGGCCAAAGAGGCCGACCTCGCGATGACCGACGGGCTCGGCGCGATCATCGCCGCCTCGATCACGCGGTGGTTCGCCGTGGCCGACAACCGCGCGTTCGTCGAGCGCCTCCGCGAGGCCGGCGTCGACTTCGGCAACGTGGTGATCAGTCGCCAGCCGCAGGTGTTGGCGGGCAAGGCCGTGGTGGTCACCGGCTCGGTCGAGGGCTACACGCGCGAAGAGGCTGAGGCGGCCATCAAGGACCGCGGCGGCAAGAGCCCGGGCAGTGTCAGCAAGAAGACGTTCGCGGTCGTCGTCGGCGCCGAGCCGGGTGCATCAAAGGTCACGAAGGCCACCGAGCTCGCCATCCCCATGCTGGACGAAGTCGGCTTCGCCCACCTCCTCGACACCGGCGACCTACCGCCCGGCTGACTCAAACCACATCGAACTGCCAGGTGAAGGTCGGCTTGGCGAAGTTCGGGCCCTCGGTGATCTTCCAGTAGACGACCGAGACGGTGTTCACGCCGGTCGCGAACTTCTCGATCAACGCGCCGGCCGTGGGCGTGAACGTCAGCGTGTCGTTGCCGGGCTCGAAGATCACCGCTGGCGGCAGGTCGACCTCGCGGCCCGGTGCTGCGGCGGCCAGGCTGTCGAGGGACACCGTGGGCAGTTCGATCCCGTTGACGATCAGCTTGCCGGTGTACCCGGTGATCAGGTCGACCTGGATCTTCTCCTGGGACTGGACCTGGGTCGCGTTGCGCACCGGCGTGATGTTCTCGATCTCCGGGGTCAGCTTCTGGGCGGCTTTGCCGGTGACCGAGCTGGCCAGGCCTGCGAACACCAGGACGATGCCAAGAGCGATCGCCAGACTGGCCCCGCCACGCTTGACCTTCGGACTCAACCGGCTCACCCGCACATTCTCCGTCACGGCCACGCGTTTCCCACCATTTCGGCCGATCGCTGTGGTCACATCCCGGCCGTCCGGTTCGTGGTCCGAGACCTCCGCCGCAGCGCGCCGCCGACCATCGGAGGAGCGGAACCGCTATCTTCGATTGCCCATGGCGATCAACCCTTCGCTCATCGGCCAGCTGATCGCCGGCCGCTATCGCGTCGTGCAGCGGCGCGGGGTGGGCGCGCACGGGGTCGTCGTCGACGCCCTGGACGAACAGGACCAGCGGGTCGTGGTGATCAAGATCCTGATGCCCCAGTTCGCCGGCGACACCGCCTCCGAAGCCCGCTTCCGGCTCGAAGCACAGGTCGCTGCGTCGTTCTCGCACCCGAACCTCAACGCCGTGCTCGATTGGGGTGTGGAGGAGATCGAAGGGGCGAAGGTCCCGTTCCTGGCCCTGGAGAAGCTGCCCGGCGGCAGCCTGCGCGACATGATCGATCGCGGCCGTCTGCTGACCCCGTCGCAGGCGTTGATCGTGGGGCTCGACGTGTGCCGTGGCCTCGACGCGATGCACCGGCGCGGCGTGATCCATCGCGATCTGCGGCCCGCGAACATCGCGTTCGGCGAGGACCGGCATGCGCAGATCCTCGACGTCGGCATCTCCCGCTACGTCGCCGAGGTCACCTGGTCGGACCCCAGTGCGGCCGGCATCGATGCAGCCCGCTACGCCTCGCCTGAGCAGGCCCGCGGCGCCACGCCGGCCGCCGGCACGATGACCTCCGCCACCGACATCTACGCCCTCGCGTTGGTGCTGATCGAGTCGGTCACCGGCCAGGTGCCGTTCGTGTCGGACTCCACGGTGGCCACCCTGAACGCTCGGCTCGATCGCTTGATGCCGGTGTCGGCCGACTTCGGTCCGCTCGCCTCCGTGCTGTCCCGTGCCGGGAGTGCCGTCGCGAGTGATCGGTACACCGCAGCCGAGCTCGGCCGGGCGCTGGTGCAAGCCGCCGGCAAGCTGCCCCGCCCCACACCGCTCGACGTCGTCGGTGGTGGCAGCGGACTCTTCGGTGACGGCACCGGCGGCACCCGTCGACCGATCGATCCGAGCGGTCCGATGCCCATGCCGACATCCCCGGCCGTGACCCCAGTGACCGATGCCCCGGTCGCCGCAGTGTCGCTCGCGTCGGCGATCGCCGCCTCGCCGCCCGACCTGTCAGCGGCGTCCGTCACGCCGACGCTCGTGGCGGTCCCCGGCCCGCCTTCCGTCGATGACGAAGCCGCCGCGCCGCCGGCCACGATCACGGCGACGTCACCGGTGATGGCTCGCTTCGATCCCCAGACCGGAAAGCCGTTGGCTGCAGCGATGCCGGCGACGGGCGCGTCCGTCCCGGCGAACATCGCGCCGGCCGCGTCGGCCCCGGCCGACATGGCACCGGTCACGCCCGTCCCGGCGGCGGCACCTGCCGGCGTCGGGCTCTACGACTTCAGCCTCGACGATGACGTCCCGCCATCGCCTGGCGCGCGCCGTCGGAAGCGGGTCTGGGCCGCCGTGGCCATCGTCATCGTCGCCGCGCTCGTGGCAGGCGCGTTCGTGGTCTACGGCCTCGTCAAGGATGCGACCCACACCGTGCCCGACCTCGCCGGGCTCACCGAGGCCGTGGCTCGCAACCGGATCGCGGAGGACGGGTGGACCGTCGTGGTCACTAAGGAACGCAGCGACCAACAGGTGGCCGGCAACATCATCCGAACCGATCCCGGTCCGGGCGTGAAGTTGGCGGAGGGCAAGTCGATCACGCTCGTCGTCAGTGACGGCGCCACCCTTGCCGCGCTGCCCGACGTCACCGGCCTCACCCTCGACGCAGCGACCGCGCTGCTCGCCGCCAGCCACCTCGACATCACCGTGGCCCAGCAGGTCAACAACGAACAGGTGCCCGACGGAGCGATCATCTCCTGGACCGTGCCCGCCCAACCGGGGTTGACAGCCGGCGCAGAGGTCATGCAGGCAACCGTCGTGGCCGTCGTGGTGTCGCAGGGTCCGGCACCCCGCCAGGTCCCGTCGTTGATCGGTCTCGATCTCCCCGGTGCAACGGCGGCGCTCGCTGCCCTGCAGCTCGGCATCATCCAGGCGCCGGACGTGTTCAGCCACGACCAGCCGATCGGTGCAGTGGCCGAGCAGTCCGCGCCCGTCGGTTCGTCGCTGGCCCGAGGCGAGTCGGTGACGGTCGCGTTGTCGAAGGGCCAGGACCTCGTCGCGGTGCCGGCCCTCGGCGGCTTGGCCTACACCGACATCGAGGCCGCGCTCACCGCTGCCGGCTTGCGGGTGGGCAAGGTCAAGGGCAACAAGGACACCGGGATGATCAGCGACGCGACCGTGGGCGGCGTCTCGTTGGTGCCGGGCCAGCAGCTCGAGCGCGACACCAAGGTCGACCTCGTCTTCGTCGATCCTCCGCCGACCACCACAGTTCCGCCGGACACGGTGCCCGTTTCGTCGCCGTAGGCATCAGGTCGTTAGCGTTCGCCCATGACCACACTGGACGGACGCGTTGCCATCATCACCGGAGCCGGTCGAGGCATCGGACGGGAACACGCGCTGCTGTTCGCCGCTGAAGGCGCCAAGGTCGTGGTCAACGACCTCGGCGGTGCCAACGACGGATCCGGCACCGATGCCACACCGGCCCAAGAGGTCGCGGCCGAGATCCGTGCGATGGGTGGCGAGGCGATCGTCAACGGCGACAACGTCGCCGACTGGGAGGGCGCGCAGCGACTGATCAACAGTGCTGTCGAGGCCTTCGGAGACCTCGACATCCTCGTCAACAACGCCGGCATCCTGCGCGACCGAGTCCTGGTGAACATGACCGAAGAGGAATGGGACGCGGTGATCGCCGTGCACCTGAAGGGTCACTTCGCACCCTCGCGCTGGGCAGCGGCGTACTGGCGTGAGCAGACCAAGGCCGGCATCGCCAAGCCGCGCAACCTGGTCCACACCTCGTCGACGTCGGGACTGTTCAGCAACCCGGGCCAGACGAACTACGGGGCGGCCAAGTCGGGCATCGCCACGTTCAGCCAGATCTGCGCCAAGGAGCTCAGTCTCTACTGGGTCAAGAGCAACTGCATCGCCCCGGGAGCGCGCACCCGGCTCACGCTCGCCACGCCCGGGCTGGAAGACATCATGGCGCCGAAGGAGGGCACGTTCGACATGTGGGACCCGGCGAACATCTCTCCCCTCGTTGCCTACTTGGCCACGGCGGACTGCGCGTTCAGTGGCGAGACCTTCTTCGTCCAGGGCGGCGTCGTCACCCGCATCAACACCTGGGCGATGGGCGATTCCGTGGAGCACGACGACCGCTGGACCGTCACCGGCCTGGCCGAGGCCCTCGCGCCATTGCGACGCGACTGAGCGCCCCCCGCCTGAGGA
>JAOBWO010000250.1 GCA_025463415.1 Acidimicrobiales bacterium
GTGGCGTCGCCGGCAAGGACATCGCCGGCGGTCTGCCCCGCGTCGTCGAGCTGTTCGAGGCTCGCACGCCTCGCGGTTCGGCCCGTCTGGCCAAGGCCAGCGGCGTGGTGCGCGTCGGTGAGGACGAAGGCAAGGGCATCCCGATCACGGTCATCGACGATGGCGGCGAAGAGCACTTGATCGTGCTGCCCACCGGCAGCCGTCCGTCGGTGGTCGACGGCAACGACATCAAAGCCGGCGACCCGGTCACCGACGGTCCCTTCGACCCGAAGGAGATCATGGAGATCAAGGGCATCCGCGAGACCCAGGTGTACCTCGTCGAAGAGGTGCAGAAGGTGTACCGCGACCAGGGTGTGTCGATCTCCGACAAGCACATCGAACTGATCGTGCGTCAGATGACGCGTCGCATCGGCGTGCAGGAGCCGGGCGAGACCGGGTTCCTGCCGGGCGAACGTGCCGATGCCAAGGTCTTCCGCGACACCAACAAGCGGATGGTCGAAGAGGGCCTGCGTCCCGCCGAGGGCCGCCCCGAGCTGATGGGCATCACCAAGGCCTCGCTGGCCACGGAGTCGTGGCTGTCGGCCGCATCGTTCCAGGAGACCACCCGAGTGCTCACCGAGGCGGCCATCGACGGCCGCAGCGACAGCCTCCTCGGCCTCAAGGAGAACATCATCATCGGCAAGCTGATCCCAGCGGGCACGGGCATGGAGCGCTACCGCGACTTCGACGTGTCGGCGCCGGACTACAAGCCGATGGCATACTACAGCAGCGACACGGAGGACCCCGCCGCCTGGTTGGGCAACCTCCACGGGACCTACGCAGCGGACACCGATCTCGCCGAGGCCTGATCTCCGGTCGAGCGCTCGCGCTGAGCTGACGAAGTGAACGAACATGTGAACGAACGCCGGTGGCCCTCGAGCCGCCGGCGTTCGTTCATCTTTCGTCACAACTCTGCGCTGTTTATCCCGGCACGATCGTTCTAGGATTCGGAAGATGATCGCGACGACGAGCACTGCAGCGGAGTCCGCTCGGGCCCACCTGGAAGAGCAGCCGTATGGCTGGAGCCTGCCTCAGCCCTTCTACGTCGATCAGGAGTACTTCGCACTCGACGTGCAGCACGTCTTCGTGCCGCGCTGGATCTTCGTCGCGCACAGCTGCGAGATCGCGGAGATCGGCGACTGGATCCGAGTGGACGTCGCCGGCGACTCGATCATCATCGTCCGTGGCAAGGACGGCGCGCTCCGCTCGTTCTTCAACACGTGCCGGCACCGCGGCTCGTTGGTCTGCCTCGGTGAGAGCGGGCACGCCCGGCGGCTCGTCTGCCCCTACCACCAGTGGAGCTACCACCTCGACGGCTCCTTCGCCGGAGCGCGCTACGTGGCCGACGACTTCGATCCCGCCGAGTTCGGCTTGTCGCCGGTGCACTGCGCGACCGTCGGTGGCTACGTGTTCGTCTGTCTGGCCGACGAGGCTCCGGACTTCGCCACGTTCGCCGACGCGGCAGCGCCGTTCCTGGCACCTCACGAGCTCGAGCACGTCAAGGTCGCGCACACCCAGGTCATCGTCGAGCAGTCGAACTGGAAGCTCGTCATGGAGAACAACCGGGAGTGCTACCACTGCGTCGGCGCGCATCCGGAGCTGATGCACTCGATCGCCGAGTTCGACGGGCCGGGTTCCTCGGCGTCCGGGCACGGCGTGGAGGAGATGCTCGAGCGCAAGTTCGCCGCGTGGGACGCCGCAGGGATCACCCACGAGCACACCACCGCCGGCGGGCAGGAGTGGCGGGTCGTGCGGATCCCGTTCACCAACGACTCCGTGGCGATGACCCTCGACGGCTCGCCCGCGTGCACCAAGTTGCTGGGCCACCTCGACGAGTCGCTGCGTGAACTGGGCTCGGTGCGCGTGCTGCACCTCCCCAACACGTGGAACCACGTGCAGTCGGATCACGTGGTCAGCTTCAGCGTCCTGCCGATCAGCGCCACCGAGACGAAGCTGGTGACCCGGTGGCTGGTCCACGAGGACGCGGTGGAAGGGATCGACTACGACCTCGGCCACCTCACCAAGGTGTGGGAGGCCACCAACGACCAGGACAGGACCCTGGCTGAGAACAACCAGCGCGGCATCGCCACGCGCGGGTACCGCCCCGGGCCCTACGTCCCGGTGATCGAGGCCGGCACTGCCGACTTCACCCAGTGGTACCGCGACACGCTGCTCGCCGGGCTCCGCAAGGACGCCTGAGCCGACAGACGCGCGCTGCGTCGACCGACATCCGTGGATCGTCGGTCGGGCTGTGGTAGTGGAACTTCACGGCGAGAGGGTTGCCAGCCACCGGACACGCCCCTAACATTGCAGGGTCCTGTGCGGCGGTGGAACCCGACGTACGAGCCATCGATGCAGACAGAAATCCGTTCCACCGTGAACGTTGAAAGGTTGACGCGTGCCCACAATCCAGCAGCTGGTTCGCCAAGGGCGCAGCAGCAAGTTCACCAAGACGAAGACGCCGGCCCTGAAGGGCTCGCCGCAGCGTCGCGGTGTGTGCACCCGTGTGTACACGAACACCCCGAAGAAGCCGAACTCGGCACTGCGCAAGGTCGCCCGTGTGCGCCTCACCAGTGGCGTCGAGATCACGGCCTACATCCCCGGTGAAGGTCACAACCTGCAAGAGCACAGCATCGTGCTCGTCCGTGGTGGCCGCGTCCGCGACCTCCCCGGCGTGCGCTACAAGGTCATCCGTGGCGCGCTCGACGCAGCCGGCGTGAAGAACCGCA
>JAOBWO010000259.1 GCA_025463415.1 Acidimicrobiales bacterium
ATCTTGTTGCTCTTCCGCATTGCTCCCCCTTATGTGTGGATAGTTGCCCGGGTGGACGATTTCGGTGTGACCGGGTGATTCCGGTTCGGGCGATCTTAGCCTGCAGCCCTTGGTGTCACGACCGGCGGCACCTTTGACGCATACGATGCAACACAACGTTCATGGACCCGCAACGCTCACCTCGCCGTCCACCCGGACCACCCGCCCGTCGTCGTCCGAGCCGGCGCACCTTCCTGATCCGTCGTGTGGTCGTGCTGGTCGTGGCGATCGCGATCGTCGCTGGTCTGGTGACCGTGGTCAAGGGCGTCTTGTCGAGCGACACCTCCACGGCGTCCAGCCCCCCCGCCGTCACGGCGACGACGACTCCGGTGCTCCCCCAGGGCTCGGTCGCCGTGCTGCCGAGCGACCCCGCGGCAACAGCGACCACCGTGCTGGACGCCTCGACGACGATCACCCCGACGTCGGACCCGAGCACGGTGCCGACGGCCGCGGATCCGGCGCGGGTCCTCCTCGTCGGTGACTCGGAGGCGGGCGGTCTGTCACCATTCCTGAGCAAGGTCCTGGACACGACCGGCGTCGTCGCGCTGACCACGGACTACAAGGTCTCCTCCGGCTTCGTGCGTCCGGACTTCTTCGATTGGCCCGCCCATCTCCAGCAGTCCGTGCCCGTCTCGAACCCCGACATCGTGATCGCCGTGTTCGGCGGCAACGACGGCCAGTCGTTCCTGGCGGGGGACGCCGCGGCCGGGGCGGCGGCGAACAAGGCCGTGGACAGCGCGGAATGGCGAGCCGAGTACGCGAAGCGGATCGGCTCGGTGATGGACTTCCTCACCGCCGGCGGCCGCACGCTGGTCTGGGTCGGCGTGCCGAACGCCGAGAAGGACAGCCTCACCGCAGCGTTGACGGTGCAGAACGAGGTCGTCAAGAGCGAGATCGCCAAGCGGCCGAAGGTGGTCTTCGTGGATTCGTGGCACACGTTCACCGGGATCGACGGCGGGTTCGCGCCGCTGATCCTCGACCCGCGTGACGGCCAGTTCAAGCCGGTGCGCAGCGACACCGACGGGTTCCACCTCAACACCACGGGCGAGGAGATCCTCGCCTACCTCGTCGGAGGGGCCGTGTTCGCCGACCTCAAGGCGCGTGGCGCGGCGATCTGACAGGTTGTGTCAAGGTCTGGCCTGCGTCCTTTACGCTCCGTGAGTCCACCGGTAGGGTTCTGGCCACAACTGAGGGATGTTCTGATCCGATGAGTGACGGGTGGTCGCGACTGCTCAGCGGGGAGCAAGCGCGAAACCGGCCCTCGTGTTCACTCACTTCGGGAGCTGGCATGAGGCAGATGATTTCGGCGGCGGCGATCGGTGCAGTGGTGTCGGTCGCGTGCATCGCTGGTCCAGCGGCTGCGGCAGGGCCGCGCCCGGCCGAGGCGACGCAGTGCACGAACGTTCCCTACAGCTGGGCGGGCGCGGCCACGATCGCTCCCGGCCAGTCCTTCTCCACCGGCGTGGTCGTGCCGAGCGAACCCGGCGTGCAGTTGGCGGTTGTCGCGTTCGACGTGTCCACGATGGATCCGGCGCCCGGTGCGGTGTCGATCAGCATCGGCGGCAGCTCGGTGTCCAACGGCGCATCGGTGCCGGGTGGCGAGATCGCTGCCACCAACTCCAGTGCCGCGTCGGTTGCGCTGACGCGCATCGAGCTGAGCATCGATCGCTGCTACCAGGTCGACTCTGCTGTACCCGTTGTTCCAGCCGCGCCGGCGGCCGAGACGCTCCCTGCGATGCCCGCCGTTCCCGAGGGCGGCCTGCCGGAGACCGGGCAGGCGTCGTCGGACCTGGTTGCGCTGGCAGTGCTGTTGATCGTGGTCGGCGGTGGCCTTCAGGTGGCCGGCCGCGGGCGGGTCACTGCCCGCGTCCGCGGTCGATGATCGCGTCGCGACGCGCCGCGACGGCCGCTGGGCTGAACATCGTGCGCCGCCACTGCGCGCCGTCGGCGGCCTCGATCCGCCAGCCCGGTTGGTCGCGGGTGATCGCCGCGTAGGTGGCCCGGATCTGGCGCACGCCGGGCTGGTCGTTGCCGATGATGTCGAGTGCGAGCTGCCGAGTGACGGGCAGCAGGTCCTCGTGCGCGACCACGCGGTTGACGAGACCCCACTGCAGTGCCTCGTCGGCTGCCATGAAGTTGCCGGTGAAGCTCATCTCCCGTGCCCGCCGGACACCGATCGCCTGGGGCAGCAGGACCGTGAGCCCCCAGCCAGGCATCACGCCGACTCGACTGTGGGTGTCGCCGAACTTGGCCCGCTCGCTCGCCACGAGGAAGTCGCAGTTGAGGGCCAGCTCGAATCCGCCCGTCACCGCGACGCCGTTGATCGCACCGATCAGTGGTTTGGTGAGGCTCGGGAACGGGCTGCGGACCTTGTCGCCGTCGGTCAGCCCGTCGTCAGCGGTGCCGCCATTGTCGAGAGGAGCGGCGGACGAACCGAGCTCGCGCAGGTCGAGGCCGGCACAGAAGGCGGGATCTGCGCCGGTGAGGATGATCACGTCGACGGCGTCATCGGCGTCGGCGGCGCGCATGACCTTCGGCAAGAGGGCGAGCACCTCGCCGCTCAGTGCGTTGCGTGCTTCCGGACGGTTGAGGGTGATCGTCGCGATGCGCTCGCTGATCTCCACGAGGACGACGGCGCTGTCTGGCATGTCGGCTGTCTCACTGTTCATCGGGGTCGTCGGCGGGAAGGAAGTTCAGACCGAGGTCGCCGAGCTTGACGAGTGCCGTCGCGATCCACGAGCCCAAGGTGCCGAAGTGCTCGTCGAGCAGCTTGCTGGCTCCGTCGGCGAGGGTCTCCTCGGCCAGTTCGTACAGCCCCTCGTATGTGATCTCGATCGCGTAATCCGGATGCAGCGGTGCACCTGAGTCGGTGTCGTGGAGATAGCCGATCTCCACCGTGGCGCCGGCCCGCTCGAGGCGCTCGTTGCCGATCAGTGGACTGGAGTCGGGCAGCACCGACTGGACGTGGGTGGGGTCGGGTTGCTCGACGAGCCGCTGGACGCGGAAGACGATCTCCATCTCGATCGTCGGCTGCTCCTCGAGCATCTCCTCCACGTACCAGCGGCGGTAGGCGGTCTGGCTCCACGTCGGCCAGTCGAACGTGATGTGGGCCACCACCCGCGGCGGTTGGCCCTCGCCGGGCAGGCCGTAGCTCGTCTCCCAGGTGATGTCGCCGAGCAGCACATCGATCTGGAAGTGCTCTTCGAAGGCCTGCCGCTCGAGGAACGCACCCTCGAACGCATCGCGGAGCGCACCGATGGCATCGGTGAAGACGTGGTCGAGCATGCGCTGCGCAGACTACTGGTGTCCGGTCAGTCCGGTCCCGACCGTTCGAATGTCTGCGCGCCGCCGCCGGTGATGGAGTTCGACGGGATGGTCATCCGGTGCCTGGCCCCCGGCACGGTGGCGTCTCCCGTGGCGTAGCCGGCGTCGGGTTCCCACAACAGCACCAGCGCTCCGTCGAGCCTGCTCGGCACCGTCAGGTACTTCTCGACGCCGCGCCGCTCGACGAGCTCGCGCAGCCCATCGACCGTTCCCGCCTGGTCGAGGGTGACGAGGGTGACGTGGGTCGGCGGCGCCAGCGGCAACCCCTCGGCCAGCGCCTCGGCCGGACCGATCCAGCGGAAGTCGACGATCTCGTGCGCATCGATGCGGATCTCGTCGCCCGCCCACGGCGCGACGAAGAACCACGTCGTGAACCGCTTCGGCGCCATGGCCGGCGGTGTCCAGTGCGAGAGCGGGATCAGGCCGGTGGGATCGACCGTGATGCCCACTTCTTCAGCGGCCTCGCGCACGGCGGCTGACGCAGCCCGGGACAGCTCGTCCTCGCCGGCGTCTGCGTCGTCGACCCGGCCGCCGGGGAACACCCACATCCCCGCAAAGGCGCCGACATCGCTGCGCTTCAGCAACAGCACCTCGATCCCGGCCTCGGGATCGTCTGGGCGCGTACGGGTGATGATCACCGTGGCCGCCGGACGGGCCAGGTTCTGGGTGGCATCGGCATTCACGGATCCACCCTGGCACATGCGACAATCCGAGCATGAGTCTTGTCAACCTCACCACGGCGGACCGCGTCGCCACGATCACGTTGAACAACCCCGCCGAGCGGAACACGCTGACGGCGCCGATGGTGGCCGAGATCGTTGCCGCGATGGACACGATCGAGGCCGACGACGGCATCGGCGCGATCGTGGTCACCGGTGCCGCGCCGTCGTTCTGCGCCGGAGCGAACCTGGGCAACCTCGCGGAAGCGACGGGGGAGAGCCTCGGCGTCATCTACGAGGGCTTCTTGCGCGTCGCGCGCAGCCCACTGCCGACGCTGGCAGCAGTCAACGGCGCCGCTGTCGGCGCAGGGATGAACCTGGCCCTCGGCTGCGACGTCCGCCTCGCCGGTCGTCGGGCGAAGTTCGACACCCGCTTCCTGCAGATCGGCCTGCATCCCGGTGGCGGCCACACCTGGATGTTCCGGCGCATCGCCGGGCCGCAGGCGACGATGGCGGCTGTCGTGTTCGGCGAGGTGCTGGACGGCGCGGAAGCCGAGCGGATCGGGCTCGTGCACCGCTGCGTCGACGACGATCGACTGCTGGCGCTCGCCCAGGAGATGGCGGCACGTGCGGCCGGCGCACCGCGCGAGCTCGCGATCGCGGCGAAGGCCACCATCCAGAAGATGGCCGACGTCGACACCCATCCCGATGCAGTCGCGACCGAGCTCGTGCCACAGCTGTGGAGCACCCAGCAGCCGTGGTTCGCCGAGCGCCTCGCCGCGCTGCAGCAGAAGATCTCGACGAAGAGCAGCTGACCGGACCGAGACCCGCTTCACCGGCCCTGACCTGCTGGACATTCGCGATCAATGCCTTCCCTGGCGTTCGTCACGGGTGTACGTTGGCCTTGCAAGGGGAGCCCATCAGCCGACCTGTTCACAGGAGGTACCGATGAGTCAGCGACATCACCAATCCGAGTCGTCCCCGCCGCCGAAGATGGACTTGCGAGCCCATGCGCACAACGAACGACACCGCATCCACAGCGAGCTGTGCAGCGTGGCCAACATCGTCAGCTCTGGCCTGGAGGCCGAGGATCTGCACGAACCCGGCCGGGCGTGGGTGCCGATGCACCACCACGACGCAGAGCGGGGCAAGGCCAGTGGTGCGAAGACGTCGCCTCGGCATTGGAAGATGAAGATGTGGAAGCGGCGCACCACGGTGCGCAAGGCGAAGGCCGCCGTGGCCCAGTTGGTGGCCGAGCAGGCCTGAGGTACCGATCCCGCCGTCGGGGCGAGCGCACGGCGCTCGTCCCGACGCTGCGGTGGTCAGCGTCGAATCACAGCCAGGCGCCGAGTTGCAGCCAGACGCCGAGTTACAGCCACGCGGAGGTCAATGCGTCCCGGCGAACGTACCATTCCTCGAGGGTGACGCCGTAGCGCACGTGGTCTTCCCAGACCCCGTTGATCTCGAGGAACCGCTGCGCGATGCCCTCATCGCGCAGCTCCAGCTTGTCGACGACGCGTCGGCTGTTGTCGTTGCGGGGGATGATGCAGACCTCCAGCCGATGGAGGCGGATCTCCTCGAACGCGAACCGCATGAGCACGCAGACGCCTTCGGCCACGTAGGCGTTGCCGGCCCGGGCCTGATCGATCCAGTAGCCGATCGTGCCGGTCTGCTGTGCGCCACGGACGATGTTGTTGAGGTTGATCTCGCCGGCCACCACGCCGTCGACGAACAGCCCGAACGCATACGCGACGCCGAGCTGCCGATCGCGGTCGCGCGCCGCGCACCGGGACGCGAACACGTCCCGCTCGCGGGTCGGGTCGCCCTGGTTCGTCAGTCGTGACGGCTCCCACGGCAGCAGCCACCGCTCGTTGCGTAGCCGCACGTCGCTCCAAGCCGGGAAGTCCGGTGCCACCAGTGGCCGCATCATCACGCGCCGGCCATACAAGCGGAGGCCGGTGGCCGCCGGCAGCGAGGGATGGTTGAGCGGGCGGCGATCCGTGTTCATGAGAGTGAGCTGTTCATGAGAGTTGCTTCATCATGACGGTGACCGCGTCCAGCTGCAAGCCTCGGATCAGACCGATCACGACACAGCACCCGCCGACGACGGTGTCGACCAGATCGGCTGGAAGCCCGGGGTTGTGACGCCGATCCGCGGTCGACTCCGTGGCGAGCGTGCGGAAGACATCTTCGGCTGCGTCGCGATCGAGCACGAACGCATCGGCGTCGATCGCACGGCCGACTTCGACCGCGGCCATCACCCTCGGAACGGCACCGGCGATGAACACCTCGGTCGCGTCGAGCACCCCGGGGAGCTCACGCTTGGCGTCGTCGACGTGGTCCATCATCTCGCCGATCGCGTTGGTCAGCTCTTCGGGCAGCGGCGGGTTGCTCACGATGTGACGCTGTCCGAGGTCGACCACGCCGCACGGGATCACGAAGTTGTCCCATGATTCGGCGGACCGTGCTGTGGCCGTGCCGTCGGTGATCGTCAGCGTCGTCATCGTGTCGCCGACGACGACATCGAGACGGGTCATCGCATCACCGCGGCGATCCGCTCGTCGACCCATCGCCCGACCGGATCATCGCCGCCGGCGAGGAAGTAGCCGTAGTGGGCGTGCAGGCACTTGACCCCCAACCGAGTCCCGCCGACGCCGCCGGACGGCCGAGGGCCGACGTGGTCCGCCGGCAGCTGCGCATCCCGCTCTGCCGCGTACCTGGCGTGCGCATCGGCGATGTCCTGCGGATCGATCTCGGCCTCGGCCTGACGGACGCCACCGGCTGCTTCCAGGCGTCCGATCGCCGCCACCACCGAGCGGCCGATCAGCCAGTAGCGGGTCGGCATCGGCGTGCCGTCGTCGAGCAATGGTGCGTTGCACAGCACCAGGGGATCGCCGGCCGCGTCGCGAACCACGACCTCGAACGTGCCCTGCGGATCGCGGCCGAGCAGTTCGCGAACGCGGCCTCGATCGTCGCTCATCGGATCGCGCCCGGCTACTTCTTCCGGGCTCGGCTCAACGCCAGCAGCAGGATGACGACGCCGCCGAACACAGGGAGGAGGCGCTTCAGCAGTGCGCTGCCGCCGAGGCTGAACGCGTCGATCGGCTCGGCTGCCGGCCCGTTGATGATCCGCGTGGTCGGCTTGGCCGGATCTGCGGCCGCCTCCGTCGCCGGCGTGGCG
The DNA here is from genome assembly GCA_025463415.1 of Acidimicrobiales bacterium. Classification (GTDB taxonomy): domain Bacteria; phylum Actinomycetota; class Acidimicrobiia; order Acidimicrobiales; family Ilumatobacteraceae; genus WLMZ01. The sequence goes on from JAOBWO010000259.1 coordinate 7,204, forward strand.
GCATCGGCATCGGCTGACGTCTCCGCGACAGCCGGAGCGGCGTCGGCATCCGTCGCCGGCTCGGCGTCGGCATCGGTCTCGGTCGTCGGCTCGGCGGCGGCTTCTGGCGCACCGGCCGCGTCCTTGGCCAGCATCGCGTCGAGGTTGGTGGCGAACTGCGCCATCAGCTTCCCGCTGATGTCGGCCAGGGCGCCGCGCCCGAACTGGGCGACCTTGCCGGTCATGTTGAGGTCGGTGTGCACGACGCACTTCGCGCTGGTCGGTGAGATCTCCTCCAGCGTGGCCGTGATCAGGGCCGAGGCGTTGCCGTTGCCCTTGATGTCGCGCCCGTCGCCTTTCAGCACCGCGCGGTGGTTCTCGTCGTCGCGCTCGACGAACGACGCCTCACCCTTCAACGCGGCGGTGATCGGACCGACCTTGACCTTGACGACGCCGCGGTAGATGTCGCCTTCGATCTCCTGCAGCTGCGCGCCCGGGAGACAGGGTGCGATCCGCTCGACGTCGGTCAGCACAGCCCACGCCTCGTCGATCGGCCGGTTCACGGTGAATTCGTTGACGAGTTCCATTGCTGAAGATCCTCCATCGTGTCGATGTCGGCTGGCGAGCCGACGCATGCTACTTGCACAACGAGGTCCGATCGCTGTGCGATCAGACTACGGGCTCCCTGGTCACCAGCGATGGGGAGCAACGGCCACACCGATGCGCGGAGCAGCACGGGGTTGGCCCGGACCCCGGCGTAGGTGGCGACGGCGATCTCGGATGGTGACGCCGCGACCGCGCGCCACGCCTTGGCCGTCACGAATGGCTGGTCACCGAGGCCGACGACGACCGCGGTGGCGCCCAGCTCGGACGCGAACTGCAACCCGCACTGGAGCGATGTCGCCTGGCCATCGGCCCAACGGGGGTTCGCTGCGACCGTGAGACGGGAGCTTCCTGGATCGATGTCGGCGACGTCCAGTTCGACGGCGCCCGTGACAAGCACGACCTCGCCGAAGCCTGCCGCCAGCACCGCATCGAGTGCCCATCGATAGACCGGGCGGCCGCGCAGGTCGGCCACCAACTTGTGCCGCGCCTCGCCCGTTCGGTCGGAGGACTGTGGTCTCGCGCCGGCGCGAAAGCGGCTCCCAGCGCCCGCGGCGAGCACGATCGCGCAGATTTCTTCGAAATCTTCTCGCGCAGCGGCCACGCCACATCCTCGCTGATCACGCCTACATCCGGTCGACAATGCCCCGCTCGCGGGCGACCCAAACATGACGAAATGGTTACGAGGGGGTTGATTGTTGCTTTTCCATGTCGTTATCATCTCGCTCTGTTACGAAGCCGGGCCATTTTGGTGCTCGGTTCGTCACAGACGTGGCGCTCTCGTTTGGCGCAACGCGACGGAGCGGGCAAACGCTCACGCCGCACCCCCACCCCTCCTTTGGCGTGGCGGTGCCAAACGAAGGGACAGCCACCATGGAAGCGCTTTCTGTGTCTGGAGACCGAAGCAAACAGATCTCACCGTCACGTGCTCGCCGAGCGACGTGGCGGGCACGGATGGGCATCACGGTGATCATCGCCGGCTCGTGCGTCGGCGCCGTCGTCGCCCCGGTGGCCGCTGCGAGTGCGGCCCCGTCGACTCAGACGGAGATGGCCTCAGCGAGCCGGGTCCGGTTCGACGACCCGATGGCGGCCGTGGCCGCTGCGGCGCTGACCGAGCTCATCGCCTACACCCACACCTGGAACGCGACGACACTGCTCGACTACGTCGCCGAACGCGATCAGATCGCCACCGAGATGGCGAACCGGTTGGGCATGGATCCCGGCGCGATGACCACGGCGTGGCAGAACGCCGACTTCGCCCACCAGACTGCGCTCATGGCGGCGTTCACCCAGCTCGGGGTGCCGTACCACCGCAACACCAGCAAGGCCGGTGAAGGCTTCGATTGCTCCGGCCTGACCACCTATGCATGGGGTGTCGCCGGCACCACGCTCGTCCGCCAGTCCGGCGGCCAGATCCGCGCCGCTGCAGCACGCACAGCCGACACCGCCATGGCCGGCGACATCGTCTATTACCCGGGTCACGTCATGCTGTGGCTGGGGGTCGACAACGCGATCGTGCACGCGCCGTACACCGGCCGCAACGTCGAGGTCGACACCGTCGCCAAGCGACGCAGCGTTCGCTACGGCAACCCGATCGGCTGATCAGCGCTCAGCTGTGGATCGCGCCCGCGCCGTCGCGCAGTGAGGGACTCTGGCGACCGGTGCGGCGGGAGATGATCTCGGCACAGATCGAGATCGCCGTCTCCTCCGGCGTGCGCGCGCCGATGTCGAGCCCGATCGGCGACATCAGCCGCTCGAGCTGATCGGGCTCGGTGAGACCCGCCTCCGCCAGCCGCTCCATCCGCTTCGCGTGGGTCTTGCGACTGCCCATCACGCCGATGTAGCCGACCGGGGTGCCGATCGCGCCCATCACCGCCGGCACGTCGAACTTCGAGTCGTGGGTGAGCACGCACACGGCATCACGCGGTCCCAGCGAGCTGCCCCGCTCGCTGAACAGCCGGCCCGGCCACGAGACCAGCACCTCGTCGGCCATTGGGAACCGGCGCTTGGTGGCGAACACCTCGCGGGCGTCGCACACGGTGACTCGGTAGCCCAGCATCTTGGCCACCTTCGCGAGCGCGGCCGTGAAGTCGACCGCGCCGAAGATCCACATCTGCGGTGGCGGCGCGAAGCTCTCCACGAAGACCGCGACCGTGTCGGTGTCGATGAGGTCCTCGGGCGTCGTCTCGCCGCGTGGCCCGTAGTGGCGCACGCCGGTGGTCGCTGCCTCCAGCTCGGCCAGCGCGTCGCGACCGACGATGCGATCCAGCTCGGCGTCGCCGAGCGTGCCCTCAGCCGGGTGGCCGGGGCGGACCAGCAGCTTGGCGCCGATGTTCGGGCCGTCGACGACCGTGACGAGCGCGACCGGCTCGGTGCTGCGGATCCGGTCGCGGAGCACTTCGTACATGGACGTCACGGCGCCGCCGTCACCAGTCGAGTGGTTCGATGAACAGGTGGATGGTGCCGCCACACGTCAGGCCGACCGCGAACGCTTCGTCGTCGCTGTAGCCGAACGTGACGAGGCGCGGCTGCTGGTCGCCATGGAGGATGCGCAGTGCTTCGCCCACGACCGCGCCTTCGACGCATCCGCCGCTGACCGATCCGGCGACTTCGCCGTCCTCGCTGACCGCCATCGACGCGCCCGGATCGCGAGGACCGGAGCCTTCGACGTCGACCACGCGGGCCACTGCCACACGGCGTCCGTCCTGTCGCCAGCGGTCGATGTCGTCGAGGATGTCACGCATGTCCGTTTCCTTTCCGGCTCGTCGTCCGAGTCGTTGCGCCGGAGACGACCCGGGCGAGCTCCTCCATGGCTGCCATGGAGTGCCCTTCGACGAAGTGGTCAACGTACGGTAGTGCCGCCGCCATTCCCCTCGCGAGTGGCGCGTAGCCCGGCGTGACCTTGAGCGGGTTGACCCAGACGAGCTCGTGGGTGATCCGCTGGAGACGCTGCATCTGGTCGGCCAGCAGCTGCGGGTCGCCGCGATCCCATCCGTCGCTGAGCACGATCACGATCGCGCCTCTGGCCATGCCGCGCACGCCCCACTCGTCGTTGAACCGGCGCAGCGTCTCACCCAGTCGGGTCCCGCCACTCCAGTCGGACACACGGCTACCGGCGAGGCGCAGGGCCTCATCCGGGTCGCGGCTGCCGAGCTCCTTGGTGATGCGTGTCAGGCGGGTGCCCATCGCGAACGCTTCCACCTTCTGACGGCCGGCGACGGCCGCTTGCACGAAGCGCAACAACGCCCGCGCGTACGGCTCCATCGAGCCGCTGACGTCGAGCAGCAGCACCATCCGCCGCATCCGTTGACCGGGCTCGCGCCAGTGGCGCTCCACGGGCTCACCGCCGGCGCGCAGCGAGGCGTGCACCGTTCGACGCAGGTCCGGGCGGCGGTGGTGGCGTGTCGCCGGGACCAGGCGCAGCGAATGACGCGGCTGGCCGACGAAGCGGAGCTGCGCCATGAGCTGCTGGGCGAGGCGCAGCTCGTCGTCGCTGTAGGCGCCGAAGTCCTTCTGCCGGAGGACTTCGGTGGAGCTGAAGCGGAGCTGGATGGTGGGATCGTCGTCGGCTTCGGCCGAGTCGGCATCGGACCCGTCGTCATCGTCGGAGTCGTCGCTGTCCATCGCGATCGTGATCCGCTGCAACTCCTCCTCCAGCGTCGGCTCGTCGCTGCCGCGCGCCTCCCAGAACACGGCGAAGGCTCGATCGAACAGCGGGAGGTCCTCGGGTCGGCGCACGAGCGTGGCGCGCGCGGCCCAGTAGACGCGCGACCGCTGGTCGATGCCGACCGCAGCGAGGGCTTCGGCAAACGCGAGCACGTTGCCGATCGGCACCGCGATCGCCAGGCCGCGCAGCACCCGCGCGAACGCGGTGGCGATGGTCTCGACGTCTTCGATCGTCGGGTCCGCGGTCCGGTCCTCGTCGTGGGGAAACGGCCAGGGCGAGGTCACGCCGGGAGCATGCCTCGCTCGAACGCATGCTTGACGAGGTCGGCGATGCCGTGCTGCTGGACACGCTCGACGTCTTCGCGGTACTTCAGCACCGCACCCAGGGTGGCGTTGACCGATGCCTCCGTCAGCTGGGTGAGGCCGAGCCGGCCGAGCGCCGTGGCCCAATCGATCGTCTCGGCGACCCCCGGTGGCTTGTACAGGTGGAGGTTGCGCAGGCTCTCGACCGCTGCGGCGACCTGACGGGTCAGCCCGAGGGTGACGTGAGGGACGCGCATCCGCACGATCTCCACCTCCCGCTCGAAGGTGGGGTGCTCGACCCAGTGGTAAAGGCAGCGGCGCTTCAGCGCATCGTGCACGTCACGGGTGCGATTGCTGGTGAGCACCACGATCGGCGGAC
>JAOBWO010000295.1 GCA_025463415.1 Acidimicrobiales bacterium
CGGCGTACGTCTTCGGCACGGCCTCGGCGAACACGAAGAACACGAGCACGTTGATGAAGACGCCGGCCACGACACCCCACGTGCCGAAGAGGTCGTCGAACACCACAGCTGTCAGTGTGGACTGCACGATCTGGCAGATGAACACCGTGAGCAGGAGCGGGTTGATCCACCGTTCCGGGTCGCTGACCAGCTTGGCCAGGACCTTGGCCGACTTGTGGCCCTGGTCGAGCAGCGAGTCCGCCTTCGGCTTGGTCATCCGCGACAGGCCCATCTCGGCCGCCGAACAGAATGCCAGGACCACCAGCAGGCAGAAGATGGTTGCGACCATGATCAGATCGGTCTGGGTGAACTCCATCGCGATCACGGTGTCGGGGGTTCCTGTCGAAAGCCCTCTGGGGCGGGGCCATGCCAGTGCAGCTGCTCCAGCAGCTCCAGCTCACGACGGCGCATCACGATCGTTTCGTCCGGCTCTGCGTGGTCGTGACCGAGCACGTGGAGGATCCCGTGGACCACCAGCAGAGCCAGCTCGTCGTCGAGGTTGCCGGCGTGTGTGGGCGCCTGCTGCTCGGCGACCTTCGGGCAGATGACGACATCGCCCAACAGTAACGGAAGGTCCGAGGGATCCTGCGGAGCCCGGTCCGGCCCGCGGGTGGCGCCGCCGTTCTGCGGCGCCGTCTCGAGCTCCGATGCATCGATCGGGAAGGACAGCACATCGGTGGGGCCGGCGACGCCCAGGAAGGATTCGTTGAGCTCGGCGATGTCGCTCTCGGCGATGAAGATGATCGACAGCTCGGTGCCGCCGCGGATGCCCTCGGACGCGAGCACGCCCTCGGCGAGGAGTTGCCAGCGGGCGAGGTCGACCGGGACATCGATCTGCTCGTCGGAGACGAAGACCTCGGGATCGACGTCGCCGCCGATCTTGGACGCGCCGCCTATTCGAGGCCGGGAGGTGTCACCCACGACGGCCGCCGTTGTTGCCGGGCGTGGGCGGAGGTGCCTTCTCGTACGCGGCGACGATGTCGGCGACGATCTTGTGGCGCACGACGTCGCCGGCGCCGAGGTGGACGAATCCGAGGCCTTCGACGCCCGTGAGGATGCGCTCCAGGCCGGCCAGCCCGCTGCGCCCGTCGGGTACGTCGACCTGGGTGGTGTCGCCGGTGACGACGACCTTCGACCCGAACCCGATGCGGGTGAGGAACATCTTCATCTGCTCCGGCGTCGTGTTCTGGGCCTCGTCGAGGATGATGAAGCTGTTGTTCAACGTGCGGCCACGCATGAACGCCAGCGGGGCGACCTCGATCGCCTGGCGCTCGATCAACTTCTGCGCACCCTCGGTCTCCACCATGTCGTAGAGCGCGTCGTACAGGGGGCGCAGGTACGGGTCGATCTTGGCCATCAGGTCGCCGGGTAGGAAGCCGAGCCGCTCGCCCGCCTCGACCGCAGGCCGGGTCAGGATGATCCGCTGGACCTGCTTGGACTGCAGCGCCTGTACGGCCATCGCGACGGCCAGCCAGCTCTTGCCCGTGCCCGCCGGGCCCAGGCCGAACGTGATCACGTTCTCGCGGATGGCGTCGATGTACCGCTTCTGACCGGCTGTCTTGGGGCGAACCTGGCGGCCCTTGGTGGCACGCAGGATGTCGTCGGTGAGCACCTTGCTCGGCGACTCGTGCGCGTTCATCATGTCGATCGACCGCGACACGGTGCCGGCGTCGAGGTGCTGGCCGCGCTGGAGGACCAGGACCAGCTCCTCGAACAGCCGCCCGACCTCTTCCGCGCCGTCCCCGGAGATGCCGATCTCGTTGCCGCGCACGACGACGTTGACCGCCGGGAACGCTTGCTCGATCTGGCGCACGTATTCGTCGCGTGGGCCGACCAGAGACGCCATCAGATGAGAACCGGGGATCACGACCGTCACGGTGGTACCGAGGAGGGTCATGAAACCTGGGCCGTCGAGCGCGTCATCAGAAGTACGGTAGCGCCCGCTCGGCGGACCCATCGCCGGGTGGGGGAAATGTCACCAGGCTGCGACCCCTGGAGCCGTCCGCGAAACGGCCGACATGAGTCCCCGTGACGTCACGTCTTGAGGCGAAGTGGTGGTGGTTCCCCGTGGGTGCTGGGTGCATCGCCACGGCCGGCCTGCTCAGCGATTCGCACCTGATCCAATCCATCGGCTTCGCGGTCGTCGCCCTGGCGATGATCCCGATCGCCCTGATCGCCCATCGGCGCTACGACCTGCCGATGTTCCACGTGCGGGGGCTGATCGGCCTCACCCTGTGCAACGCGCTCGCCGACCTGATGCGCACCGCGACGGAGGGCCATCCCACAGCGATGGTCTGGGCGGAGACCATCGGGCTGATCGGCGTGTTGATGCTGATCACCGCCGTGTCGATGGTGGCCCGCAACCGGCGCGGCCGGGACTTCTGGGCGATCCTCGCCGATGGCGGTGTCGTCGCCTTCGGCGTGTGGCTGATGGCGTGGGTGACGATCGTCGGCCCGACGATCGATCGAGCCCACCAGAGCACGACCATCACGGTCCTGCGCAGCGCGTTCCCGCCGCTCGGCGCAGTGATCATGTTCCTGCTCGTGATCATCGTGTTCTCGGACAAGGCACGTACCCCCGCCATCGACTACAGCTGCGTCGCGATCCTGCTCGCGATCGTCGGCGGGTTCCTGCGCGGCCTCCACGCCTCGGGGACCCTCGCCCACTCCAGCCCGGTCCCCACCGCGCTGAGCACACTGGCGATCGGGCTGGTGTTCTCCGCCGTCCTGCACCCGAGCGTGCGCACCCTCGTCGCCCCCATGCCCGAGGCTCCGCAACGACAGTTCGTCGGCCGGGTCGCTGCCACCGCGGCTGCACTCGTCGTGCCCGTGATGGTCATGTCGGCCATCACCCCGATCGACCGCACGGATCGCCTCATCCGCACCGTCTCCGTCGGCATCCTCGCGATGCTCGTGGCCGGGCGCACGATCCAGGCGGTGCGCGGCAACCGCTCCGCGCAGGAGGCCCTGCTGCACAGCGCGCGCACGGACTCCCTGACCGGGCTGCCGAACCGCGCCGTGCTCCTGGAGACGCTCAACACCGCGCTCCACGAGGCGTGGCGGGCCGACGATGCACCGACCCTGTTCTTCATCGACCTCGACCGGTTCAAGAACATCAACGACAGCCTGGGTCACGCCGCCGGTGACCGCGTGCTCTGCATCCTCGCCGACCGCCTGCGCCACGCCGTGCCGGAGCGGGCCACCGTCGCACGGATGGCCGGCGACGAGTTCGTCGTGCTCGACCCCACCTCGCCGTCGATGAGCGCGTCGCTCGACCTGGCCCACCACCTGCTGGCGGAGCTGCGCGAGCCGATCGGCCTGCCCGCACCCGCCGGCGACGTGTTCGTCACGACGAGCATCGGCATGACCCGTTCGCCGTCGGCATCGGACATCACCGCGCAGGTCCTCCTCGGCCAGGCGGACACCGCGATGTACCAGGCCAAGGACGCGGGGCGGAACTGCATCGCACTGTTCGACGAGTCCATGCACGAACGTGTCGCCCATCGCCTCGCGCTCGAGACGGCGCTGTTCCGTGCGCTCGAGCGTGACGAGCTGCGCCTGCACTACCAGCCGATCCTGGAGCTGAGCACCGGCGCGGTCAGCGGTTTCGAAGCCCTCATGCGTTGGCAGCTCGCGGACGGCACGATCGTCTCACCGGCCGAGTTCATCCCGATCTCCGAGGAGTCGGGCACGATCAACAAGATGGGCGCGTGGGCACTGCTCGAGGCGATGACCCAACTGCACGACTGGATCGCCGAGGGAGTCTGCTCGCCGACCGCGAACATGTCGGTCAACGTGTCCCCTCGGCAGCTCGCCGATCCGGCGTTCCCGACGGTGGTCAGCGAGGCGCTCATGCGCTCGCAGCTGGCCCCCGACCTGCTCTGGCTCGAGGTCACGGAGGGGATCATGATCTCCGAGCCGGAGATCGCCCTCGCGACGCTGCGACGGTTGCGCTCGCTCGGTGTCCGGGTCGCGATCGACGACTTCGGCACCGGCTACTCCTCGCTCTCGTCGTTGCAGCAGTTCCCGTTGCAGCGGATCAAGATCGACCGCGCGTTCGTGCAAGGGGTGGCCGACAACGTCAACGACCGCTCGCTGGTCCGCACGATCATCGCGATGGGCGCATCGCTGGGGCTCGACATGGTGGCCGAAGGTGTCGAGACGGTCGAGCAGATGCAGGTGCTCGACGAGCTCGGGTGCATGAAGGCTCAGGGCTACCTGATCAGCCGACCGATTCCGCCGGACGCGATGCGCGCCACGGTGGCCGCGGTGGAGTGCAAGGGGTCGATGTTCGATCCGCACGTCACCGCTCGCACACAGCTCCCGAAGCCGCTCATGCTCGGCGTGGATCAGCGCAGCTCGGCGAGCGCGTTGACGTCGTCGAAGGGCAGCCGTTCGTCGGTGTAGGCAACGACTTCCATGCCGGTGAGCACGATGATGCCCCGGCTGTTGGTCAAGAACGCAGTGTCCGCAGCATCACGACCGGTGGCGATGCGCAGCATCGTCGATCGCGGCGCCAGCCCGGTGGCGTCGACCGCGCTCCACTGGCCATCGACGTACGCCTCGGCGACGGCGTGGAAGTCCATCGGGCTCAGACCGGGCGCGTAGACAGAGGCCAACCGGGCGGGCACATCGCACGCACGGAGGAACGCGATGACGAGGTGGGCGAAGTCGCGGCACACGCCCTGGCGCGCCAGCAGCGTCGTGACGGCGCCATCGATCGGGCGGCTGGAGCCCGGCACGTACCCGAGATGGGTCCGGACCCAGCTCGACACGGCGGCGACGAGGTCGGCGCCGTCGAGCCCCACGAACTCGGCACGCGCCACGGGCGACAGCCGGTCGGATTCGCAGTAGCGGCTGGGACGCAGGTATCGGACGAGATCGAAGGGACGAGTGGCCGCCGGCTCGGCGAGCGAGCAGACCTGTCCGGCGTAGTCGACGACGAGCGAGCCCACCGGTATCCGGTCGGTGACGTGCAGCCGCGTGCCGTGATCGTCGAGGATCTCGGCGGTTTCACACGGGACGCCATCGATGGTCACCGACAGCGATTCGGCAACGACCTCAGGACCGGTGGCGACCGCCACCGACAGGACGATGTCGACCGGCGTGATCACGTCGCACTCCAGATGGGCGGTCACGGTACGGAGCACCCTCACAGCATGCCGGTGAGGCGGCCACTGTGCGTTGCTGCCGTGTCACAGTTCCGCGCGTTCTGCGACGGCGGCAACGATCGCATCGAGGGCATCAGGGTTGGCGATGGAATCACGGTTGCGCACCACCCGTCCGTTCACCGCGTCGGCGACGGCCAGCTCGACGAGCTTGCCACTGAAGGTTCGGGGCAGATCGTCGACAGCCACGATCACCGCCGGCACGTGCCGCGGGCTGAGCGCCGAACGGATCCGCGCCTTCAGGACCGCAACGAGATCGTCGCTGTAGGCCACGCCCTCGGCCAACCGGACGGCGAGCACGATCCGCACGTCGCTGTCGACCTGTTGACCGAACGCGAGCGACTCGGCGACTTCCGGCAACGCATCGACGACGCGGTAGATGTCGGCCGTGCCGATCCGTACGCCTCCGGGGTTGAGGGTCGCGTCCGATCGGCCGTGGATGACCGCGCCACGCACGTCGGGGTGGGTCGTGTGGCGGGTCCAGGACGCGAAGTCGCCGTGTGCCCATGTGCCGGGAAAGCGCTCGTAGTAGGTCGCCAGGTACTTCGGTCCACGGGGCCCGAACGGCTCGTCACCCCAGAAGCCGAGCGGCTGCGAGGGGAAGGGCTGGGTGCAGACCAGTTCGCCGGCGCCATCGCCTGCATCGAGTGGCGAGCCGTGCTCGTCGACGAACTCGACCGCCATTCCAAGCGCGGCAGCTTGGATCTCGCCCGAGTACACCGGCAGCGTCGGCACACCGCCGACGAAGCAACCGCACAGATCGGTGCCGCCCGAGATCGATGCGAGGTGCACGTCGCGCTTCACGTGCGCGTAGACGTAGTCGAAGCCGCGCGGCGACAACGGTGATCCGGTGGAGCAGATCGTTCGCAGCGCGGACAGATCGTGGGCACCGGCGATGTCGAGCTCGTTCTGGGCGAGGCTGTCGATGAACTTGGCGGAGACACCGAGCAGGGTGATGCCCTCCGCTTCGGCGATCCCGAACAACTGGTGCTGGGTCGGGTGCATCGGCGAGCCGTCATATGCCACCACTGTGGCTCCGGTGGCCAACAACGACGCCAGCCAGTTCCACATCATCCATCCGGTGGTCGAGTAGTACGTGACGACGTCGCCGGCGCGGACGTCGGCGGAGATCCGCTGCTCCTTCGCGTGCATCAGCAACACGCCACCGCTGCGGTGCACGATGCACTTCGGCTTGCCCGTCGTGCCCGAGCTGAACAGCACGTACCACGGATGGTCGAACGGGAGCCGTGTGAAGGTCAGCTCAGCATCGGCGTGCTGGGCGAGCACCTCGTCCCAGGATTCGAATCCGTTGACGTCGCTGCTCGGTCCGGTGGCGAGCCGGAGCGTCGCTGTCGGCAATCCGTTGGCAACCTCCGCCAGCTTCGCCCGGCAATCGATGTGCTTGCCGGCGTATTGGTACTCCGCGCAGCCGATGAAGGCCACCGGCTCGATCTGGCCGAAGCGGTCGAGGATCGCCGGCACACCGAAGTCCGGAGATGCGGACGCGAACACGGCGCCGATCGATGTCGCCGCCAGCATCGCAACGATCGCCTCGATGCCGTTCGGCAACATCACGACGACCCGGTCGCCGACGTGCACCCCGGCGGCGCGGAACACTGCCGCGCAGGATGCCACTGCCGCGCGCAGCTCCGCGGCGGAGAGCCCGCCGAAGCGACCCGTCTCCGTGTACGCGACCAGCGCCGGTCGATCGACCGGGAGGTGGGCGAGCAGGTTCTCGGCCACGTTCAGCGTGGCGTCGGGGAAGAACCTCGCTTCGGCCAACGTGTCGCCGGGAAGGTGCACCCGGTCTCCTGGCTCGCCGACGATCTCGCAGACGTCCCACACGGCGCGCCAGAAGTGGTCGAGGTCGCTGATCGACCAGCGGTACAGGGCGCCTGGGTCCAGCGGATCGATGCCGACGTGCCGGGCGAACGCGGCGATGTTGGTCGAGAGCGCCCGCTCGTTCGACGGTGTCCAGAGCGGGGTGTCGGCACGGCCGGTCATGTCGGCCAAGCTACGCGAACCACTCGTCAGCCGTTGAAGGGATTCAGATCGCGCGACCGATCGATCCCGTCGGGATCGATCCGTCACACGGTCATCGGTCGGGAGCGCGGACTATCGTCCTGGTCGTGTCAGCGCACCTGATCCGCACCGACCTCGGTGGGGCGCCACACATCGCCGGTGACGACGGGGACTGCCTGCTCAGCCTGGTCCACCTCACCGACATGCACGTCCTCGACGCCGCCTCGCCGGCGCGGGCGGAGTGGGTGGAGCTCGAGGCGCGCGATCCGTTCTGGCGGCCACTGCTGCACATGCACCGGCCGTACGACGCGCTGACCGCGTTCGCTCTGCAGGCCCACGTGGAGTCGATCGCCGCGAAACCGATCGGCTCGACGACGGGGCGTGCGTTCGACATCGCCGTGTCCAGTGGCGACAACATCGACAACGCGCAGCGCAACGAGCTCGACGCCTACCTCGCCATGCTCGCCGGCGGCACCGCGATCCTCAGCAGCCGTGGCAGCGCGCAGGACCCATCGTCGGCAGCGTTCGACGGCACGTGGCCGTACTGGTCGCCCGATTCGTCGGTGGAGGACGCCTGGAGATCACTCGGCTACCCAGCGGTCGACGACTTCGTCGCGCGGACGAGTGCGCCCGTCACGTCGCGCGGGCTCGGCATGCCCTGGACCAGCGTGCCCGGCAACCACGACCTGATGATCCAGGGCACCGCGCTGCCGAACCTGCGCATCGGGCGGATCGCGACCGCGGCCGAGAAGTCGCTGCGCCGACCGGATGGCTTCACACCCGACGATCCGTTGACGCGCTACCTGCTCGAGCCCGAGGCGTTCTCCGCCGGGGCGACGTTCCCGATCGCACCCGACCCCGACCGCCGGTCGATCGATCGCGCCGAGTGGATCAGCGCGCACATCGTCGTCGGTGCGCTCGGCTACGGCCCCGCGAACGCAGCCGCCGACCGGATCGACGGCGTGATCGACCTCGACCACGTGCGCATCGTCCTGCTCGACACGAACCACCCGGAGGGCGACTACCAGGGCAGCGTCGGTCTTGATCAGCTGGCCTGGCTGGAGGAGCGTCTCGGTGAGGTCGACGCCCTGCCGGGACGGCCGGCCGTGCTGGTCAGCCACCACGGCGCCGACTCGCTGGTGAACACGCTCGGCTCACGGCCGGACCGAGTGCTCGGACCCGAACTGCTCGAGGTCGTGCACCGCCACCCCTGCGTCGTCGCCTGGTTGGTGGGCCACCGCCACGTCAATCGCATCGAGCCTCGGCCCGGTGCCGGGGGTGGCTTCTGGGAGATCACCACCGCGTCGGTGATCGACTGGCCGTCACAGACCCGCTCGGTCGAGGTGGTTCGCCACCGCGACGGCTCGATCGAGATCGTGTGCACGTTGCTCGATCACCGCGATGCGGCGGATGGTCTGGCGAGCCTGCACCGCCGAGTCGCCCGGCAGTTCGCCTCGACCGGGGTCGCCACGCGCATGTCCGGCCGCGACGAGGACGGAAACGTGCGTTTGCAACTACCCGCGCGGTGAGCTGGCGATGGTCGTCGCGACCTGACGCTCGCGGCGAGCGCGCTCGATCATGCGCATGCGCGACCGCAGCTCGTCGCGCTCGCTGTAGCAGCCACGGAGAAACCGTCTGCCGCTCATGTCGGTGAACTCCCCGCGAGCGTGCAGGGCGCGGCGGTTGTCGAACGCCATGACCTCGCCTGGTTCGAGGCGGAAGCGCAGCTGCAGGTCGGTGCGGTAGGTCAGTTCGAACAGCCGGCGATACGCCCTGTAGCACGCCTCGACCATGTCGAAGGAAACGTCGAGCGGGGCGCGCAGCCAGTTGCCGACGCGCATCTCGCGCAGCGAACCGTCGGTCTCGGTGACGATCAGCGGCGACGACCAGCGGTAGTCGCTGGTCCGGCTGCGGTTCGCCCACTCGAACGGCACGGTGGTCAGCACCTCGTAATCGGCGGGATGCTGCTCGCGGATCAGTTCGGCGATCCGAAACCCATCGACGAGGATGTTCTCTCCGCCGGACGTCTCGTTGAGGATGCAGTGCAGGAACTGCAGGCCTGGCTGGTACTCGCGAGTGGGCAGATCGACGTGCGGGGGCAGTGGCAGCGACGTGTTCGCGTTGCTGATCGGGTTCGGCTCGCTCTTCACGTCCCACAGCAGCCCGAAGTTCGTCTCGCGGACGATCCCGATCCTGCCGACGAGGTCAGCGATCGCGTCGACCTCGCACGGCACGTGCTGCACGCGCGACACGCCGAAGGTGTCGAGTGCGACCAGCCAGTCGTACAGCGCGTCGTCGTCGGCCATGATCGCCCGACCGTCGAAGGTCGGTGGTTCGCGCAGCGACTGACCGTCCCAGGTCTGCAGCGTGCGGTGCCGATCGCGGCGGGTCTCGTCGTCGTACGCGTGACGCCGCAACCATCCTGCGTGGAACGTGCTGAGGTGCGGCGCGATGTCCGGCGAGTCCGTGCTCCAGCTGACGCTGAGCGAGCCGGTGGCATCGATCTCCGCAGCCGTCGCGTGCAGGTCCTCCGAGACGGTGACGAGCTCGAACATCTGCTCCTTGGTGCCCTGGTGCACGCACCGCTCGCACGGGCAGTTGTCGCGCAGCCAGAGGTGGTGGAAGCGGCTGGTGCGCCCGTCGGACCAGACGACCTCGATCCAGGCGGGGGCGACCTCCGTCGCGACCAACGCGTGCTCGATCGGGTGGCTGTCGAAGTCCGGTGTCAGCGCAGTGCTCTCGGCCATCGGTGCTCCTTGGCTGCGGCGGTCAGACGGCACCGTCAGCAACTCACGACCGAGTGTACAGTCTTGCCGACAGACGGAAGATTGCCGTGATTGCCGTGCAGTGGCGTCGTCCGCAGAAGGAGACGACGTGAACTGGGACGTGTTCGTGACATGCGCAATCACCGGCGCTGGTGACACCGCCTCCAAGAGTCCGCACGTCCCGGTCAGCCCACAGCAGATCGCCGACTCCGCGATCGCGGCGGCACATGCCGGCGCGGCCGTCGTGCACCTGCACGTCCGCAACCCCGAGACCGGCGTCGGTGCACGCGACACCGAGCTGTACGCGGAGGCCGTCGAACGGATCCGTGCGGCTGACGTGGACGTCGTCATCAACCTCACCGCGGGAATGGGCGGCGACCTCGTGCTGGGCAGTGCCGAGGCACCTCTGCCACCGAACGCGGACGGCACCGACATGGTCGGCGCGACGGAGCGCCTGCAGCACGTGCGCGCGATCCTGCCGGAGATCTGCACGCTCGACTGCGGGACGATGAACTTCGCGTCGGGCGGCGACTACATCATGGTCAACACGACCAGCACCCTGAAGGCGATGGCGGCCCAGGTGCAAGCGCTCGGGGTGCGCCCGGAGCTGGAGGTGTTCGACACCGGGCACCTCGTCTTCGTTCGCGAGATGATCCGCGAAGGGCTGCTCGACGATCCGGTGATGATCCAGCTCTGCATGGGCATCGCCTACGGCGCGCCGGACGATGTGCAGTCGTTGCTGGCAATGGTCAACCTGCTCCCCCAGGACTGCGTCTTCTCGGCGTTCTCGATCGGACGGATGCAGATCCCCTACGTCGCGATGGCTGCGCTCGCCGGCGGCAACGTGCGCGTCGGATTGGAGGACAACCTCTACCTCGGCCGCGGGCACCTCGCCACGAACGCCGAGCTCGTCACCCGCGCCGTCGAGATCCTGCACGGCATGAACGCGAGCATCATGAGCGCGCAAGCGGTGCGCGACAAGCTCAAGTTGGTCAAGCGATGACCAGTCCGATCCCAGGCCTGCAGCGCGTCGGTCTGCTCGGCGGCGGCGTGATCGGCGGCGGCTGGGCGGCACGGTTCCTGCTCAACGGGGTCGACGTCGTTCTGTACGACCCTGATCCAGAAGCGCCTCGCAAGGTCGGCGAGGTGATCGCCGGCGCCCGTCGGGCCTACGCGAAGTTGACGATGGCGCCGTGGCCGTCGGAGGGGACGCTGACGTTCGTCTCCACGCCGGAGGAAGCGGTCGCCGGCGTCGACTTCGTCCAGGAGAGCGCGCCGGAGCGGCTCGACCTCAAGCGCGCGATCCTCGGTGGGGCGAGCGCGGCTGCGGGTCCCGACGTGGTGTTCGGATCGTCGACCTCGGGGCTGCTGCCGACCGAGATCCAGCACGGCATGACGCACCCGGAGCGGCTCGTCGTGGGCCACCCGTTCAACCCCGTTTACATGCTGCCGCTCGTCGAGATCTGCGGTGGCAACGCGACATCAGAGGCGGCGAAGACGCGAGCGACCGAAGTGTACACCGCCATCGGGATGCGGCCTCTGGTGCTGGGCAAGGAGATCGACGGGTTCGTCGCCGACCGCCTGCTGGAAGCGTTGTGGCGTGAGGCGCTGTGGCTGGTCAACGACGGCATCGCCACCACCGAGCAGATCGACGACGCCGTGCGGTTCGGCGCAGGTCTGCGTTGGAGCTTCATGGGCACGTTCCTCGTCTACCGGATCGCCGGCGGCGAGGCCGGCATGCGCCACTTCATGGCCCAGTTCGGACCGTCGCTGCAGTGGCCGTGGACCAAGCTGATGGACGTCCCGGAGCTGGACGACGTGCTGCTCGAGAAGATCGTCGGCCAGTCCGACGATCAGGCCGGCGGCGTCGGCATCCGCGAACTCGAGGCGCTGCGTGACGACTGCCTCGTCGCGGTGATGCAGGGACTGCGGTCGGTGGACGGCGGCGCGGGCTACGGCGCGGGCACCGTGCTGGCCGAGTACGAGAAGGCTCTGTTCGATCGCGCTGCGGTCCCGGTGATCGAGGACTCGTCGACCGGCAACGCCGACGGCCCGTTGCGCATCCACGCCACGCGCATCCCCACGGACTGGGTCGACTACAACGGCCACACCAACGACAGCCGGTACGCACAACTGTCGTGCGATGCGGCCGATGCCTTCCTACGCCTGATCGGCATGGACGCCGCCTACCTGCGCGGCGGACACAGCTGGTTCACGGCCGAGAGCCACATCTCCTACCTCGCCCAATCGAAGGCGGCCGATGCCGTGCACGTCACCACGCAGGTGCTGCACCACGACCCGAAGCGGTTGCACCTCTTCAACCGGATGTACCTCTCCGGCCGGGAAGGGGCCGACGACATCCTGATGGCCACCGGCGAGCACATGTACCTGCACGTCGACACCGACATCGGCAAGTCCGTACCGGCGCCGCAGGACATGCAGGACCGCATCGCCGCGATCGCCGATCGTCACGCCGGCCTGGAACGCCCATCGCAGGCGGGTCGCTACGTCGGCGCGCCACGTAACTGACTCTGCTGCGCCGACGGTCAGTCGAGGCCGAGGACCTTGGCCTTCGCGGCGGTGAACTCGATGTCGGTGAGCACGCCGCTCCGCCACAGGTCGGCGATCCGTTCGAGCTCCGCGGCGGTGGTGCCAGCAGACCCGGCCGGCAAGGGCGGCGCTGCGATGCGCGCCATCACAAGGCGCTCCAGCACGGCAGCTGCAGACTGCCAGCCCGCGAAGCACGTGAAGCGCTCCTCGACCGTCGGCCCGCGCACGATCAGGACCGCATCGCCGGACCCGTGCGACGGGGTCGGCTGCAACACCTCGACCGACGTCAGCACATCGAGCATGATCGGGCGGACGATCTTCGCCGAACGCATCGTGGCCCAGATCGAGAACACCCGCGTCGTGGTGACCACGAACAGCCCGGCCTTGCCGTCGGTGACGATCGACTTGGCCAGCGCCTGCACCGTCTCGCCCTGCTCCAGCCGATCGAGCAGCCGGTTGCCCTCGAGCGGTGACATCAATCGGCGCGACTCGGCTCGCACCTCGGCTGGATCCACCCCGCAAACGTAACCGTCGCGAGCGCCGGGAGTCAGGAGATGACGATCACCGCGTCGCCGGCCGCGAGGAAGTCCCAGATCACCTGCGACTGAGTTGGCAGGACGCGGATGCAACCGGACGACGCGCCGTAGTAGGCCGGCGTCCCCACCGTGTCGAGCGGCTGATAGGGCGCTCCGGACGCGTTGCGTGGCACGGCGTGGAAGGCGATGCGCGCGCCCGTGTTGGTGCCGTAGGTGAACGCGACGAAGTTGTCGAGGTAGGAGAAGTGACCACCGAAGGTCGATGTGGTGACCTTGTCCTTCGCGTACACGTGGTACGTGCCCGGTCGGGGCTGGCTCACCGCCGTGGTGATCGGGAACTTCGCGTCGGCCGTCCCGCTCGTGCACAGCCACGCGCGCTGGTTGGCGCGGTCAACGACGGCCGCATGCCCGGTGGCCGGGCAGCTCGCCGAACCCTCGGTCGATCCCGGGACGACGGTCGTGGCGCTTGCCGTCGGAGGGCTGACCCGCACCGCCTTCGCCGTGGCTGCAGCCGGACCCTGCACGACCGCGGTGGTGGGTGTGCCATCGGCCGGGGCGCCGGCCCACGCCCCGACGCCGGAGAAGACGCCGGCCGCGAGCGGGACGAGCGCGAGCAATGTCAACGGAACGAACGGGCGACGCAAGCCACGGAGCCTACGGCGGCCGCTCAGGTCGCGTGCGGACGCCAACCTGTCACCGCCGCCCAATCCTCGGCGCCCGCCATGATCACGTCGAACACCGGGTCCTTGACGTCGTAGTACGCCTCGACGTCGTCGGGGAACAACCGGGCGAGATTGCGCTTGACCTCCCCGTATGCGTCCGCGGCGGTCCGATGGGTGCGCAGGTAGTCCCGGCACAGGAGGGCGTAGCGGTGGTTGAACCGGCCGGGCACTCGGAAGTGGATGTTCGTCGGCCGGCCATGGTCGCCCTGGCTCGCGAAGCGCTTGGTGAGCTCGTCCAGTGGGATCGTCTGCCCGGGCGGCTGGTGATCCCGGTGGATGTCCCCCCACCACCGGTATCCGCTCACGACCATCGCTGCGGCCAGACGTTCGTCGTCCAGGTCGCTGATGCCGACCTGGATGTCGATCACGTCCTTGGCGGCCAGGCCCGGCACCGCGGTGGACCCGATGTGCTCGATCTCGGTCACGACCACGCCCGCGCGGTCGAGGAGCGCGCGGAGAGAGGCTGCGATCTCGACGAACTCATCCGCCCAGTCGGCGCGAGGCGCGACGACCTCGATCCGAGCCATTCGACCGAAGTTAGTGCGCCGGCGGACCCGCATTCCTGCAACGAAACGGCGGCAATGGTTCGAGGCGGGGTGCGGCTGCGACGGCCGTCTCGGCGCGACATGGCGTCCCCGGACGGAGTATCCGTTCACCCGGGTGTCAGGGTCTCCGGGTCTCCTGACCGCCGAGCAGGACAACCTGACGTTCCACGAAACGAGAACACCTCCCCGACACCCGACGAGCGTCAGCGTTCGTCCCACCAGCGCAGCACCCGCAGGGCGCGCAGCGTGTTCCAGCGGCCCGGTGTGCCGACAGGACCCTCGATCTCGAAGTGCACGCGACCGGGGTCGACGCGCTCCATCAACCATCGACCGTCGGGTTGCTGCTTGGACCGAACGACCTCGATGGCCTCGGCCATCCGCGGATCGGGCGTCGCGCCCGTTCGACGGAAGTAGTCGAGCGCGCGCAGGACGTCGTAGCGCCAGTAGTACGGGAACGCGAACTGGAGGTACCGCGGTTCGACGACCTCGCCGCTGCTCAGCCGGCGGAACAGATTGCGCTGGAGCAGGTACTCCTCGCCGCTCGTCCGAGCTGCCAGGACCTCGGCGGACCCGCCTGTCGAGCGTTCGAACTCGAGCAGCCCGTCGAGCACGTCGATCGTGGTGTCGAACGACGACCGGACCGAGCCGTTCTCGGCCTCGCAGTTCCAACCGCCGTCGTCGAGGCGCTCACCCAGGATCCGTTCGACGACCGCGGTGACGTCGACGCCGAAGTACGCACCGCTCTCGATCGTGCGCCCGTTGATGCACGGCTCGACCTCCCCGTCGAAGTAGTGCTGGCCGTCGTGCTCCCAACGACCGTTCGCGGCCACGAGCGCGATTGCCCGGCGAGCAGACGGCGACGCCGGATCCAGCCCGAGCAACTGCAGGGTCTGCAGCGAGTGCATCGTCGCGGTCCAGGGCTGACCCGGCTCGTCGCCACGGTACGCGGCCGGGAAGCATGCGCCGCCGGCCCACAGTCCATCCGCGTCTTCCACGGCCAGGAGGCGGGCGCCCCAACCCTCGTGCTCGACCCGCGCCCGCTCTGCGGCCACCTCGCTCGGGGAGGCGTCGGTCAGGTCGCTCAGCACCTGCCAGCGGATGGCCGGGTCGCCGTCGAGCAGCCAGTCGATGACCGTCATGTCTGTCATCGCGCTGCCACCACGTCGGCCGGCGTGTGCTCGGCGAAGAACGCCTTGATCGTGGAGTCTGTCTCCGCCAGGACGTCATCGTCCTTCCATCGTTCGACGAGTCGCGCGCCCGGTGCCAGCTCGACGATCTCGCGTGACACCGATTGCGGGTGCCACCGGTCGTCGCCCATCATCACCAGCAGCGGCGTCGTGCAGGCGGCGACATCAGCACGGGTGGTGCTGAGGAGGAAGTCTCCGCTCCACATGTTGTCGCCGAAGGCCGACCAGGTCGCGGCGTCGGCCTCGGGATGTGTCGGTGCGAGGTCGGCCGCCCAGTCGTCGTACAGGTCGCGCATCACGGCATGGTCGTCGACGATGCCGGCCGGCTGCAGCATCACTGCGCACGTGAACCGCTCGGGTGCGGCGGTCAGCAGCGCCATTCCGTACGGACCACCGATGCACATCCCGAGCAGGTGGCAGCGCTCGATCCCGAGGTGGTCCAGCAACGCCAGCTGATCGCTCGTGTACGTGGCCCATCCGTCGTCACCGCTCACCGGCGCGGTGGACGCGCCGGCGTTGCGCTGGTCCATCCCGATCACCGAGTACTGGTCGGTCAGCCGCACCCGCGGGTTCCAGGGCATCCGGTTCCAGAGGTCGTTGGCCGAGTGCATGCCGCCTGGCGCGATCGTGAAGATGGGGAACCCGTCGCCTTCGACCGAGTAGTCGATCCGTGCGGACCCGTGTTCGAAGACCGCCATCTCAGTTCTGCCCCGCGCCGAGCAGTTCCAGCAACTGTTCCATGAGCCGATCGTAGGCGTCCGGCCGCCGGCGATCAGGCGCGACGGAGCAGACGGCCGATGTTCTTGGCGATCAGCAGGAGCGCGAACACCGCGATCGCGAGGAGCACGATCGTGCCGCCGGACGGGGTGTCAGCGTAGTACGAGACGAGCACACCCGCGAGCGACACCGTCACGCCGATGGCGATCCCGATCACGAACGTCATCCGGAAGCTGCGCGCGACGAGTTGTGCGGCAGCGACCGGCACGACCATCAGCGCGCTCACGAGGAGCACGCCGACCACCCGCATCGAGACGACGACCGTGAAGGCGCTGAGCGACGCCAGCAGGAGGTTGAGCCGCATGACGGGCAGGCCGCTGGCGCGGGCGAACTCGTCGTCGTTGCTGACGCTGAACAGCGCGCCGCCGAGACCGACGGCGACCACCATCACGATGGCCGCGAGGATCGCGAAGGTGCGCAGGTCGCCGGAGGTGGTGGTGCTGATGCTGCCGAACAGGTACTGGTTGAGGCTGCGAGTTCCGGACGGCGCCTGGCTGACGAGCACCACACCTCCGCCGATGCCGCCGTAGAACAGGATCGCCAGCGCGATCTCCGCACTCTGCTCGCCGCGAGCGCGGATCAGCTCGACGGCGACCGCACCGACGACGGCGGTCACCAGCGCGATCGGCACCGGCGCCCGGTTGAGCACGAGTCCGAGCGCAACTCCCGTCACGGCGATGTGGCCGAGGCCGTCGCCGATCAGCGCCAGCCGTCGCTGGACGAGGAAGATGCCGACGGCCGGCGCGGCGAGGCCGACCAGCACCGCCGCCAGGAGGGCACGACGCATGAAGCCGTAGTGGAGCAGGTTCGCTGCGAGGAGGCTCACGGGAACAACTTCATGCCCGAGCGGGGGCGGTGCGGAGCCGGACCACCGTGCGGGTCGTGATCGTGGCCGAGGTGCAGCAGCGTCGGCGGCGCGGTCTCCAGCGCACCGTCGAAGAGGACTCGACCAGAGTCGAGGCAGATCGCCCGGGACACGAGCGGCTCCAGCGGGCCGAGCTCGTGGAGCACGACCACGATCGTGACGCCCGCGTCGACGAGCGCACCGAGCGCGATGGCCAGCGCGTCCTGGTTCTCCTGATCGACACCGGCCAGCGGCTCGTCGAGCATCAGCACCTGCGCGCCCCCGGCCAAGGCGCGGGCGACGAGGGCACGCCTCTGCTGGCCGCCGGACAGCGTCGCGATGGGCTCCCGCGCCTTGCCCTGCAGCCCGACGGCATCGATGGCACTGCTGATCGTCGCGTTGTCGATCGCAGTGCGCCTGCGGAGCAGACCGGTGCGCGCGAGGCGACCCGAACGGACCAGCTCCTGCACCGTCACCGGGATCGGACCGGCGGCGGTCTGGCGCTGGGGCACGTAGCCGATCAACGACCTGTCCCGGAACTCGCCGATGGGGCGACCGAACAGCTCGACCGAACCGCCGAGTCGATCGACCAGCCCGAGCACGCCTTTGAGCAGCGTCGTCTTGCCGGAGCCGTTCGGCCCCAGCAGGGCCACGACCTCCCCGGCGCAGATCTCGAGATCGGCGGACACCACCGTCTGGTTGCCGTAGCCGAAGCGGCCGTCGCGGACGCGGATCACGGAGGTCGTGGCGGCGTCGGCCGGCGTGCCGGACGTGGTCATCGGGCCGTGCTCACGAACATCCCTGGCCGCTGCGCAGGTTGGCGAGGTCGGCGCGCATGATCTGCAGGTAATCAGCTCCCTGCGACGAATCCGACAGCCCTTCGATCGGGTCCAGCACCTCGGTCTTGGCCCCGGTCTCATCGGCCACGGTCTGGGCGATCGCCGGGCTGACCAACGACTCGTAGTAGATCGTTCTGACGTGATGGTCCTCGACGAACTGCGTGACCGCGGCGAGGTCCTTCGACGTCGGCTCGTCCTCGGGGGTCAGCCCGGTGATGCCGATCTGGGTCAAGCCGTATCGCTGGGACAGGTAGCCGAACGCGTTGTGGCTGGTGACGATGTCGGTGCTGGCGCAGTGGGCGAGGCCGGCACGGTAGTCGGTGTCGAGCAGGTGCAGGTCGGACTCGAGGGCAGCCAGGTTGGTGGCGAACTCCGGCGCGTCCGTGGGATCCACAGCGCTCAACCGCCGGGCGACGCCCTTCGCCACATCGGCCAGGCGGGACGGGTCGAGCCAGAAGTGCGGATCCCGACGACCGCCGGCGGTGGGATCTTGCTGACCTCCTTCGATGGGCACGTAGCTGAGATCGAGCCGTGCATCATCGGCGACGTCGAGGGCATGATCGCTCGCGACGGCCGAGATCCCGTCGTCGACCGCGGGAGCGAAGCCGGACAGGTAGACGACGAGGTCCGCGTCCTCGAGGTCGGCAGTGTTCCTGGCGGTCAGCTCGAGTTCGTGCGGCTCGGCTCCTGCCGGCGTCAGGTTCTCGACGGAGACGTGCGAACCGCCGATCCGTTCGACCACGTACTGCAACGGATAGAACGACGCCACCACGTGCACGGAGGCTGGTGAGCCACTGGTGCCATCGGCCGACGAACGGGCTGGATCACCGGCGCACGCCAGGGGCACCATGGCTGCGGCACCACACACGAGCGCTGTGACGGATCGACGCGCGGCCGAGCGTGACAGCGACAGGCGAGGTGGCATGGCGTCACTATAACAAGAACGGTTCTCACTCCTGCAAACGCCGCCCGTCGCCGGACGCAGGCGTCGGTCGGCGTCGGTCAGGTCAATGGCAACCGTGGCTGCGTCACTGGCTGCGGCACGGCGTCGAGCTCGTCGATGTGCGGCACCGAGAGGTTCCAGCGCAGCATGCCCTCCTCGATCCGCCGGATCAGGGTGTCGATGACGGCGACGCGCGCGTAGCGCTTCTGCTCGGCGGGGATGACGTCCCACGGGGCGAGCGGGTGGCTGGTGCGCTCGATCATCTCGACGGCGGCGACGTCGTAGTCACGGTTCTTCTCGCGGTTGCGCCAGTCCTCGGCGGTCAGCTTCCACTGCTTCAGCGGATCGGCGGCCCGAGCGTTGAACCGCCGCAGCTGCTCCTCGTCGCTGATGTGCATCCAGATCTTGACGAGGATCACCCCCTCGGTGACGAGGGAGCGTTCGAAGTCGACGATCGCCTCATACGCACGCTGCCATTCGTCGCGGCTGGCGAAGCCCTCGACACGCTCGACGAGCACCCGCCCGTACCAGCTGCGGTCGTAGACCGTCATGTCTCCATTGCCGGGAAGCTCGCGCCAGAACCTCCACAGGAAGTGGTGGCGCTTCTCGACCGCGGTCGGCGCGGCGTAGCTGTGCACCTCGAAGTGCCGCGGATCGAGGTGGCCCACGACGGCCTTGATCGCCCCGCCCTTGCCCGCGGCGTCGGGGCCTTCGAACAGGATGAGCAAGCCCGGCCCCGTGGAGGGCGCGCCGAGCTGGCCCTCGAGGTACAGGCGCAGCTGGAGCAGCCGGCGCTGTGCTGCGAGCAGGCGGGCGTTGTACTCCTCTCGATCGAGCCGCAAGGTCATGTCGAGCTCGTCGAGCACGGTCATGCGCGTGTGGCCAGATCGCTGTCGACGAAACGGGTCATCTCGGCGTACTCGGGTTCGTAGATGTGCGCAGATTTGACGTGGATCGTCTGCATCCCGGGCTCGCGACCGAGGGCCGTGGCGACGTGGGCCTGCAGGAGAGCCAGCTCGACGAGGTTGCCGTACGCCTTCTTGCCGAAGTCGAGGCTGTGCGCGAACACGACGAGGTCGACAGCTCCGTCGCGGATCCAGAAGTCCAGCAGGCTCACGCACGGGATGTAGGACGTGTCGGTCAGCGGCATGAACGTGGTGATCGATGCGCTCTTGCAGTTCGGGTCGGCAGCCAGCCGGGCGATGACCCACTCGATCTGGTTGCGGCCGGTGCGGGCGTAGTCGAACAGTCGAGTCGCGTAGCTGGCCGCGTTGCCGAGCTCGGGCACGTCGGCGGTGTCGAAGAAGTTGGCGTGCATCCAGCGCAGCCAGGTCGGATCGCCGTACCGGTCGATGATCGCGTCCGATGGGTCGGTGGACGTTGCGGACAGTGTGAGCCTGGCGATCTCCTTGATCGGTTGATCGTCGTAGGTCGCGTCGACACCCTCGGTGAGGATCAGCCTCGACACCTCGAACCAGCACTCACCCAGTGATCGCGCCTCGACCACGGGATGCGACGACGAGGTCATCCGGCCAACGTAGCGGTCAGCCGACATCGGCGACGTTGCGCCCGGAGAGCTGGACCGCCGTCGCCTGCACGGCGGCGATGATCTTCGCGTAGCCGGTGCAGCGGCAGAGGTTGCCGGAGAGGCCGATGCGAATGTCCTCGTCAGTCGGCTCTGGCGTGCGAGCCAGCAGAGCGGTTGCCGACATGATCATCCCCGGCGTGCAGAACCCGCACTGCACACCGCCCTCGTCGAGCAGGTTCTGCTGCAGCGGGTGCAGGGTGTCGCCCGTCATCACGCCTTCGACCGTCATGATCGATCGACCCTGGGCCTGCACGGCGAGGAACGAGCACGAGTTGACCGGCTGCCCGTCGAGCAGCACCATGCAGGCGCCGCACTCGCAGTCGTCGCAGCCTTCCTTCGTGCCGGTGAGGCCGACCTCGGTGCGGATCACGCTGACGAGGTTGCGGCCTTCGTCGATGCTGACCGGGTAGTCGACGCCGTTGATCTGCAGGCTGATCTCGTGGGTGCTCATCGAGCGGCTCCGATCCC
>JAOBWO010000326.1 GCA_025463415.1 Acidimicrobiales bacterium
AGCGGGTCTTCGGCCGCAAGCTCGATTTCGGCGCGACCACCGGCTGATCGGCCAGCGCAGCCGGTTTCGTCACCTCGCGATCCAGACCTGCTTGAATCGTGGGATGGAAGCAGCACTGCTCGTCGAGAGCCTCACCGGCAACACGTGGAAGGCGGCCGAGCTCGTCGCGGCCAAGCTGCAGGAAGCCGGCTGGGGTGTCAGCGGGCTCTCGCGGGTGCGCGAGCCCGACCTGCGCAGCATCCAGGTCGCAGATCTCGTGCTCGTCGGCACCTGGACCCACGGCCTGTTCGTCGTCGGTCAGGGTCCCTGGGGCGCCAGCGCGCTGTCGAACCTGCCCGCGATGCGCGGCAAGAAGGCCGCCGTGTTCTGCACCTTCGCGCTCAACCCGGCCAAGACCCTCGACAAGATGACGGGCATCATCGCCGGCCGCGGCGCCGACGTGATCGGCGGGTTCGCGATGAACCGCCGACACCTCGATCGCAACGCCGAGGAGTTCGCCGCCCGCCTCCTCGAGGTCGCGCCGGCCCTGGTCTGACCGACGCCGCTCGCTAACCCCGACGCTGCGTCGGGTCGCCGACGTGGCCGAGGAAGAGGATTGCTCCGGTCGGGACATCCCGCACCGCGAAGGCGAAGGGTCGGTCGACGCGAAACTCGATCGGCTCGGGCTGCACGGCGGCGCCGCCGGCGATGAGCACGGCGGTCGCAGCAGCAGCCTCCGTGCCGTCCTCGTCCACGGTGATGTTGGCCTGGTGGATGATCGCCCCGACGAACAGGGGCGGGTCGGCTGTTGCGATCCAGGTCAGATCGCACGTCGTCGGATCGAACAGATCGACTGCTCCCAGTGCGACGACGGCATCGCCGAGGTCCACCGACGTCTCGATGTCGAACGTGGGCAAGGTCACGGCGACCCGCTTCCCCGCGAGGTCGCTGAGATCGGCCAAGGCAGCGACAGCAACGGACATCGGCTGCCCTGCGGCTGGCAAGGCGATCAACATGCTCAGCTCGCGGCCGACGTAGGGAAGGGCGATCAGCTGGACGCCATCGACGACGGCGTGGTCGAAGAAGCCGACGACCGTCATCGCGTCGGCCTGCACCACAGTTGCAGCCAGCGTCGTGAACGGTGCGGGAGCCGTCGACGACCTGTCGAAAGTGGTGCGCCACGGGGCCTTCATGTACGTCGCGTTGACCACGGTCGCGGTCGTGGCAGGCGAGACGGCCCCTGGTGCGAGGAGCTCCCAAATGCGGTCGTGCGTCGCCGTCTCCACCCACGTGTTGATCTGCGTGCGTGCCGACTCCGGCTCGTTGCGGTAGTCGACTGCGTGCGGTGCTGCGCCGAACTCGGTGGTGAGGGTCTCCAGGTAGGCCGGCTCGATGTCGAAGCCCCGCTGCACCCAGAGCGAGCTCGCGATCGCGAGGACGACCTCGACCGGATCGCCGCCGGGGTTCTCGACGGTTGCGGTGCGAGTGGCGAGCGCCTCGATCAACGCGCGCATCGAAGGCGCCAGCTCGGCCACCTCGTCTGCGTGCAGGGCGGCGGCCAACTGCGCAGCCGTCGCGCCACGTGCTCCTGGCAGCACCATCGCGAGGGCGATCGCAATGCTGGCGGGTGAGACGACGAGGTTGGGAGCGGACGGGTCTGCGGCGGTCAGGGTGGCGTAGAGGTCGGTGCCAAAGCGGTTCACGACGCTCGTGGCGAGCGGCACCTGAGTCGAGGGAACGGCGAGGACGGTGCGGCGGCCCATGGACCTACGACGTCGTGGTGACGCCTGCGGTTCCCGGCGTCGAACCCGTAGCGGAGGTCGTCGCCGAGTCGGGCAGCAGGTCGAGGGTCAGCGTGCCATCGGCGGACACGATCGGCAGCACGCCGGCCGGAGGCACGGCGAGATCCTCGGCAGCGATCGTTCGCCCGTCGCAGTCGGTGTAGTTCCGCGTGTGCCGGACCTGCTCGACCTTGCACGTGACGTCACGGTCGGCCGGGTAGGCGAGGTAGATCCGCCAGCCGCGCTGTGGATCCTTGCCGACGTGGTCGAGCACGATGCTGCGCGTGCCGCTGGCGCGGAGGAGGTCGGGGAAGATCAGCGGACCGTCGGCGGTGACCGTCGCGGCGATGGACGCGGTGCGCCCGACCTCGAACGTGGTCGGCGCGAACGCGCTCGACCGCTCGCCGCTGTGCGCAGCGATGTAGGCGGCGGCGCCCCACAACATCAGACCGAGCACGACGAAGAAGCCGATGCCGGCGAGCACCGGCACCACGGCTCGGGCGAGTGGGGTGCGGAGCTGGGGCCGGCGCATCGCGCCAGTGTGCCCGGTGGCCACCGGAGTTGCACGCTCATCCCTGCCTCACGCTGGCGGTCGGTTGTGAGTTGGGTGCCGGCGACGCCTAGGGTCCAGGGTTCGTGAAGCGGCCGAGGTCGCTCCTGACCGAACTCGACAGACGAGAGGATTGAGACCTTGGATCTCTTCGAATATCAGGGCAAGCAGTACTTCGCCCGCTACGACATCCCGGTCAGCGCGGGCGGTGTCGCCGACACCGTCGACGAGGCCGTTGCGCAGGCCGACGCCGCCGGGTATCCGGTGGTCGTCAAGGCTCAGGTGCAGGTCGGTGGCCGCGGCAAGGCAGGTGGCATCAAGCTCGCCAACAACGCCGCGGAGGCTCGCGAGCACGCCGGCAACATCCTCGGGATGGACATCAAGGGCCACCTGGTGAAGCGGGTGTGGGTCGAGAACGCCAGCGACATCGCCGAGGAGTACTACGCCAGCTTCACGCTCGATCGCAGCGCGAAGAAGCACATGCTGATGCTCTCCAAGGAGGGCGGCGTGGAGATCGAGGCCGTCGCCGAGAGCAACCCCGAGGCGATCCTGATCCGCCACATCGATCCCGTCGACGGGATCACGCTCGAGTGGGCCACGCAGGCCGCGAAGGACAACGACTTCCCGGAGGGTTCCGTGGCCGGTGTCGCGGACATCCTCGTCAAGCTCTACCGCTGCTTCACCGATGGCGACTGCGACTTGGCCGAGATCAACCCGTTGATCCTCAAGCCGACCGGCGAGATCCATGCGCTCGACGCGAAGGTCAGCCTCGACAACAACGCCGCGTTCCGTCATCCCGAGTGGGACGAGTACCGCGCCACCGAAGAGCTCGACGAGCGCGAGCAGCTCGCCCGTGAGAAGGACCTCCAGTACATCGGCCTCGATGGCTCGGTCGGCATCAT
>JAOBWO010000337.1 GCA_025463415.1 Acidimicrobiales bacterium
GCCAACCAGCTCGCCCGCGTCAGCGGGTTCCTCGACCGCGTGCCCGATCATGCGACGGTCTCGAACGGCGGCCACCGGCAGGGCGACTCCGGATACTTCTACGAGCCGACGGTCGTGTCCGGACTGCGCCAGGACGACGAGATGGTCCAGAACGAGGTCTTCGGACCGGTGATCACGGTGCAGAAGTTCACCGACGAGGACGAAGCCGTCCGCTGGGCGAACGGCGTGGAGTACGGCCTCGCGTCGTCGGTGTGGACGAAGGACTTCGGACGGGCGATGCGCATGTCGAAGCGACTCGACTTCGGGTGCGTGTGGATCAACACCCACATCCCGCTCGTCGCCGAGATGCCTCACGGCGGCTACAAGAAGAGCGGCTACGGCAAGGACCTCTCGGCCTATGCGCTCGACGACTACACCCGGATCAAGCACGTCATGGCCAACCTCGACAGCTGACCCAGCATAAAGGCATCCTGGCGCCGGAGAGGCTGTGCGAGACAACCAGGTCAGCTGAGGATGTTCACGGCCCTCGCGCCGACGATCACGATGGTTGCGAGTGAGGCCAGCGACTGCAGGGCCATCATCAGCTTGGCCCGGTGGGTGAGCGGGAGCGCATCGGTGGGGCTGAACGCGATCGAGTTGGTCAGCGAGATGTACAGGTAGTCGAGGTAGCGCGGCGTCCAGGGGCCGTCGGTGGAGCCGGGGCTGCTCATCTGCGGGAACAGGAAGTCCGGAGCGGCGTGATCCGGGCTGCAGCGGGCGACCGGACCGCCACGATCGATCTCCCAGTAGAGCAACCCGGACGAGATCACTCCCGTCGACCACACCGCGACGGCGGAGAAGATGAGGGCCCGACCGTTGACCATCTGCCCCGTCCTCAACAGCGTGTGCAACAGCGAGGCAAGGGTGACAACGTTGGCGGCGATCAACACGGCGATCAGTGACAGCGCGATGTAGCGGACGTCCTTCGCTTCCGCGTTCAGGGTCGAGGGTCCCACGATCAGCAGCGTGACGAGGATCGCCGATTCGATCGCAGGGATCAACCACGTCGGACCCAACGTCAGTCGCTCCGGGAGCAGCAGCCGCCAGAGGATGATCACCATCATCGACCCGGCAGCCGGCCACCGGGTCTCGCCCGGCGAGACGTATCCCCACTCCGGGTCCTGGTTGTGATCGGGCACTGCGGCGAGCTGCGAATCGATCGCCTCGGGCGGGTCAATCGCGTGGCGGCGCTGGTCGTCGCCCTGGTCGTCGCTCATCGGGATGCGAACGCGTCCCACGCGTCGGTGAACACCGAGACGAGCGTGTCGCCGATGAACCGCAACTCGTCTGCCGTGCACGTCAGCGGCGGCGAGAGCACCACCACCGGGTCGGCGCGGTCGTCGGCACGGCAGAACAGCCCGGCCTTGTAGAGGGCGGGGGACAGGACGCCACGCAACAGCCAGTCGCACTCCTCGTCCGTGAACGTCGTTCGGCTGGCCTTGTCCTTGACGAGCTCGGCGACCCGGAAGTACCCGCATCCGCGGACCTCACCGACGATCGGCAGCTCGCCGATGCGTGACATGACCTCGTCGAACACGACCTCGTTGCGACGCACGTTGCCGAGCAGGTCCTCGCGCTCCATCAGATCGATGTTGGCGAGTGCGACCGCGCAGCTGACCGGGTGGCCGCCGAAGGTGAGCCCGTGCAGGAACACCCGGCCGTCCTCGAGGAAGGGGGCGGCGAGGCGGTCGCTGACGATCACGCCACCGAGGGGTGCGTATCCACTCGTGACGCCCTTGGCGAACACGATCATGTCCGGCACGTAGTCGAAGCGCTCACACCCGAACCAGTGGCCGAGACGCCCGAACGCGCAGATCACCTCGTCGCTGACGAGCAGGACCCCGTACCGGTCGCAGATCTCACGGACCCGCTGCCAGTAGCCCGGCGGCGGCACCAGCGCGCCGCCCGTGTTCTGCACCGGTTCGAGGATCACACAGGCCACGGTGTCGGCGCCCTCCATCACGATCCGTGCCTCGATGTCGTCGGCACAGGCGAGCGTGCAGCTGCCGGCGCGAGCGCACATCCCGCAGCGGTACTGGTTGGTGTTCGCGACCTTCACCGCGCCCGGCAGCAGCGGCTCCCATGGGTTCTTGATCGACGGCACGCCGGTGATCGAGAGTGCGCCCAAGGTGGTGCCGTGGTAGGCGTAGTGCCGGCTGATCACCTTGCGGCGCATGGGTTGCCCGATCGCCGCGAAGTACTGCACAGCGAGCTTCCACGCGCTCTCGACGGCCTCGCCGCCGCCCGTGGTGAAGAAGACGCGGTTCAGGTCAGCGGGTGCGAGGTTCGCCAGCCGCTCGGCGAGCCGGATGCCGGGCTCGTGCCCGAAGCTCCAGAGGGGGAAGTAGCCGAGCGTCGCCGATTGCTCCGTCGCAGCCTCGGCCAGCTCCCTGCGGCCGTGACCGACCTGCACGGTGAACAGCCCGGACAACCCGTCGAGCAGGCGGTGGCCGTTCTGGTCGTAGATGTAGTTGCCCTCGCCGCGCACGATGATCGGCAGCGGCTCGCGCTGGAACGTGTCCATCTTCGTGAAGTGGCCCCAGAGGTGCCGCCTGGCCGCGTCCTGGATGTCGGTTGTCTGGTCGGGCTGCTCGGTCAATGGGCGCCCCACGCGTAGTTCTGCTTGATCATCGAGAGGTAGATGAACGTCTCGGTGGTGTTCACTCCCGGCACGGCGCGGATGCGGTTGGTGAGGTGCAGGAGCGTTGCATCGTCGGACACGACGACCTCGCACATCAGGTCGTAGGACCCGGCCGTGACGACGAGGTAGTCGATCTCGGGGAAGGCTTCGAGCGTCGCGGCGATGCCGTCGGTGGGCCCCTCGGCGCGCACGCCGATCATCGCCATTCGTCGGTACCCGAGCACGAGCGGGTTGGTGACCGCGACGATCTGGATCACGCCGCCGTCGATGAGCCGCTGCACACGCTGGCGGGCCGCGGCCTCGGACATGCCGATCGCCAGCCCGAGCTTGGTGTACGACACACGTCCGTCGAGCTGCAGCTGCTCGATGATCGCGCTGTCGGTCTCGTCGACATTCGTGCCCTTGCGGTCCATACAGCACGGATACTGCCTCTCCGGACCACGTCCGGCAAATGATTCCGTTGTTTCTGTGTGAACAAGCAACCGAATCCTTGCTGCGCCCGGACGGGTGTGCAACGCTTCGGGCGTCTGCAGCGATGCGGACAGTCCGCGGGAAGCTCCGCGGACCTGCTGGTACGTGGATCGAATTTCAAAGCGTCAGGGGAGGAGAACGCCAGGCATGAGCGGAGTACGCGGCAGTGTCGAGCTCGTCGATGTCACCAAGCGCTTCGGCTCGATGGTCGCGGTCGACCG
Organism: Acidimicrobiales bacterium; assembly: GCA_025463415.1. Lineage (GTDB taxonomy): Bacteria > Actinomycetota > Acidimicrobiia > Acidimicrobiales > Ilumatobacteraceae > WLMZ01. The sequence continues at coordinate 3,373 of JAOBWO010000337.1, forward strand.
GCTGAACCTGGAGGTCCATCCCGGCGAGTTCTTGTCCCTGCTCGGCCCGAGCGGATGCGGCAAGACCACCACGTTGCGCATGCTGGCCGGCTTCGATCAGCCCGACGAGGGCTACATCAAGATCAGCGGCGAGTTCGTCCAGGGCGTCCCGCCCTACAAGCGCGACGTCAACACCGTCTTCCAGCACTACGCGCTGTTCCCGCACATGTCGGTCTCCGAGAACGTCGCCTACGGCATGCGCCAGAAGCGCGTGCCCAAGAGCGAGATCGCCGGCCGAGTGGCCGAGGCGCTCGACATGGTCAAGATGAGCAAGCTCGCCGATCGCCGACCCAAGCAGATGTCCGGCGGCCAGCAGCAGCGTGTCGCCGTCGCCCGTGCCCTCGTCAACCGGCCCAGCGTGCTGCTGCTCGACGAGCCGCTCGGCGCGCTGGACCGCAAGCTGCGCGAGGAGATGCAGATCGAGCTCAAGCTGCTGCAGAGCCAGCTCGGCATCACCTTCGTGTTCGTCACCCACGACCAGGAAGAGGCGATGGGCATGAGCGACCGGATCGCGATCATGCTCGACGGACACGTCGAGCAGCTCGCCGACTCGGAGAGCGTCTACGAGCGCCCGGCTTCGGCGTTCGTCGCCGGCTTCATCGGTCGCAACAACTTCTGGAAGGGCACCTCCACCGGCCACGGGGTGCAGGCCAGCGACGGCACGGTGTTCGTCTCGTCGAGCCCGGAGGAGCGCGTCGCCCAGGGTCAGCCGGCCCTGGCCGCGATCCGCCCGGAATGCATCCACCTGTCGGCGACTGATCCGGGCAGCACCACCAACGTCATCCCCGGCACGATCGCCGGCGTCTCCCACTACGGCGACGTGTTGCAGTACGTGGTGCGAACCGCCGAGCGCGACGTCATCTCGCTGCTGCCCCGGCAGGGCGCCCTGCGGCTTGCTCCGGGCGATCAGGTGTGGTGCCATTGGGAGGCGTCCGAGGTGTACCAGTTCTCCGCCGATCAGGCAGACCTGGTCATGGCCGAGCCCGCCCTCGAGCACATCTGAACCGCACCGCCTTCTCGCCGCCCCCACATTCACGATCCAGCGCAGACCGCAGTCCACACAAGGAGCACCACATGTCACCGTCCAAAGAACCTGTCCGCATCCTGGCCCCGACGAGCTTCCGCGAGACGCTGTCGCGCCGCGCCCTGCTCCAGGTGGGAGCCGGCTCGGTCGGTCTCGCTGCGCTCCTCGCTGCCTGCGGTTCGGACAAGAAGACCAGCAGCGGCTCGACGGCAACCACGACCGCCACCGGCGGCTCGACGGCCGGGTCCACGGCCGGGTCGACTGCCGCCTCCAGCGCCGACTCGACGGCGGGCACCACGGGCAGCGTGTCTGGCTACAGCGAGGTGGTCAACAAGTCGAGCGGCACCCTGGCGATGTACACCTGGGGCGACTACAACGACCCATCCATCGTCGGTGACCTCGCCCAGACGGATCTCGGCGTGACGATGAAGGTCGACTACTACACCAGCAACGAAGACCTGATCACCAAGCTCTCCACCGCCAACGGCAGCAGCGGTTTCGACGTCGTGGTGCCCACCGGTCCGTACATCCCGCAGATGATCCAGAAGGGCCTGCTCCAGAAGTTCGACAAGAGCAAGTTGCCGAACATCGTCAACGTCGACCCGCTCTACCTCGCCCAGGACTGGGACACGACGAACGACTACAGCGTGTGCAAGGACTGGGGCTCCACCGGCTACATGTGGGACAGCACCAAGATCAAGCACGACATCACGTCGTGGACCGACTTCATCACCGCTGCCACCGGCGAAGCGAGCGGCAACGTGTCGGTGCTCGACACGGGCGCGAACATCCTCGGGATGTACTGCTGGGCCAACGGCATCGATTGGAACACCGAGAAGAAGGAAGAGCTCGACGCCGCCGAGAAGTTCCTCGTCGACACGTTCGCCGCGCATCTGAAGGCCTTCGACAGCTACCCGTCGACCAAGATCGCCGAGGGCGCCTACACCCTGTCGATGGTGTGGAACGGTGATGCTCGTGCCGCCTACGCGCGCATCGCCGATGCCGGCGGTAACCCCGACGACTGGAAGTGGGCGCTCGGTTCGCCGAACACCGAGCTGTGGATGGACAACTACTGCATCGCCGCCGGGTCGCCGAACCCCGATGCAGCCCACGCCTGGATCAACTGGCTGCTGACGCCCGAGATCTCGATCAAGGACCTGCAGTACCACGGCTACAACAGCGGCATGAAGGGCATGCCCGACCTCATCGCCAAGCTGGCACCGGACCTCACCCACGGCGACATGATCTTCTTCAGTGACGACCAGGTGAAGACGATGCGCACCCAGAAGATCACGTCGTCGCAGGACCGGATCGCGGACATCTACAACAAGATCAAGGCCAAGGCCGGAGGCTGACCGGTCCGTGACAGCGTCCGTCGTTCCGCCGAAGAGGGGACGTTTGAGGGCTCCGAAGTTCCTCCTCGCGGGACCCTCGATCATCTGGTACGTCCTGTTCTTCGTCGCGCCCATCGCGTTCATCGTGTACTACTCCTTCGGCGCGAAGGACAGCACGAAGCTCGTTCCGGTGAACATGAGCTCGTTGTCGTTCTCGAACTACCACGAGGCCTTCAGCGCGACGTTCTTCACGACGTTCAAGGCGACGATCAAGGTCGCGCTGACGGCGACGCTGCTGACGGTGGTGATCGGCTTCCCGGTCGCGTACTTCCTGGCGTTCAAGGTGCAGGAGAAGTGGCGGGCGATCCTGCTCGCGCTCGTGATCGTGCCGAGCTTCACCAGCTTCCTGATCCGCACCGTGGCCTGGCGGATCCCACTCGCCCAGAACGGCACGTTGTCGAAGTGGCTGCAGGACTGGGGCGTCATCGGTGGCCCCATCTCGCTGCTCGAGACCCGCACTGCCGTGCAGATCGCGATCGTCTACAACTACCTCGGCTTCATGATCCTGCCGCTGTTCGTCGCGCTCGACCGGATCGAACCGGTGCTGCGCGAAGCCAGCAAGGACCTCGGTGCGGGACGGTTCGCGACGTTCATGCGGGTCACGCTCCCGCTGGCCGGACCCGGCATCGCGGCCGGCGTGCTGCTGACGTTCATCCCGATGTGCGGTGACTACGTGACGGCCACGGTGCTCGGGGGCGCGAAGGGCAACATGATCGGGGCGCTGATCGACTCCGAGTTCAAGGGTGCCCAGAACTGGCCGCTCGGGGCAGCGATCGCCGTGATGATGATCCTTGCGGTCCTCCTCCTGCTCGGCATCGGGGCCGCTCTCATTGGCGTGGTGCGGTACGTCCTGCGCCGACGCCGACGAGTGACCCTCGACGCGGGAGCGACCGCGTGACGGCGGCGACGATCCCGGGAACGATCCCGGTCACCACACCGTCGGCGACCGGCGGCAGGAACCGCAAGAAGCGTGACGGCCTGCGCATCGTGCTCGCGGTGTGGTGCGTCATCGTTCTGATCTTCCTGTTCGTCCCGATCGGTCTCGTCGTGCTGCACTCCTTCAACCGGGGCGGGTCGTTCTCGATCTGGTCGGGTCACACCAGCACGAAGTGGTGGGGAACGCTCTTCAAGGCCAGCGAGGCGTGGCCGGCTCTCATCGAGATCATCATCATCACGGGGATCGGCACCGTACTGCCGCCCATCATCCGCAAGGTCACCGGTTGGCACCGGCGGATCTTCGAGCTGTGGTTCCCGCCGATCGCGTTCCTCGTCGCCCTCGTCATCGTTGCGACGAGCACGGACATGTACCGCAACGTCTTCCGCGACAAGAACCTCGGTGATGCGCTGCGCAACTCGTTCCTCGCGGCGATCGGAGCCACCCTCGTCGCAGTGGCGCTCGGTGGCCTGTCCGGAGTTGCCCTCGCTCGCCGCCCCGGGTTCTGGACCAAGCCGTTCATCCTGACGGTCTTCCTCATCCTCGTCACCCCGGAGATCATGGACGCCATCGCGCTCGCCGGTTGGATGCAGCGGTTCGGCTTCGGGGTGTTCAACTCCTCTCACGGCGGCATCGACGCCGGCATCTTCCGGCTCTGGGTCGGCGAGTCGCTCTACGCATCGGCGGTGGTGACGCTCATCGTCCGGGCGCGTCTGGCCGGCATCGACGAGACGTTGGAAGAGGCGGCGTCGGACCTCGGCGCGCCGCCGGGACGTGCGTTCCGCCAGATCACACTGCCGCTGATCTCCTCGGCACTCGTGGCCGGTGGCCTGCTGTCGTTCACGATCTGCCTCGACAACACGATCATCGCCGAGCAGGTCGCCACGGCGGGCTCGTCCACGTTCCCGACCTACGTCATCAGCCAACTGCGCAGCACGGTGAAGCCGTTCGTGGGCGCGGCGGCCGTCGTGCTCTTCATCGTCACGATCGGCGCGCTGGCGTTCGTGGCGACGGTGTTGAAGCGATCGGGCGATTCGTCGTCGCAGATCGCTGCGACGCTCGGCGGCGGCTGACCCTCACAGGATGCGTGTCGTCATCGTGGGGGCCGGGCTCGCCGGCCTCACCGCCGCGGATCTGGTCACTCGGGCCGGCGTCGATGTCGTGGTGCTCGAGGCGTCGACGCGCATCGGCGGACGGACCTTCACCCACCGCGCCGACTTCGTCGATGGTCTCTCGGCCGAAGCGGGCGCCGAATGGATCGATACGGTCCACACCCGTGTGCACGACCTCATCGGCCGCTTCGGGCTGACGCTCGATCCCGTCACGACGACGTGGACTGCGGTACGGCGATGGCTGCACCGATCGGGCGCCCTCCTCGGACCAGACGAGCTGCAGCAGATCGACAGCCAGCTGGGCGAAGACCTCGACCGGTTCGAGGCACACATCGCGAACATCGCGGCAGAGATCGCCGATCCCGCCCGTCCCGATCTGCATCCAAGCGCGGCCGCGGTCGACTCGCTGTCGGTGGCTGATGTCGTCGAGCAGCTCGACCTCGGAGTGCTCGGCACGTTCTTCGTCCGGCGCAACATGCAGGGTGAGTTCGCCGCCGAGCCGGTCGAGGTGTCCGCACTGTTCATCGCCCAGCAGCGCGCGGTGTACGCGGCCACCGATGCCGAGCACGGCAACGTGGAGGCGCAACGGCTGCTCGGGGGCGTCAGCCAGCTGTCGAACAGCTTGGCCGTGTCGCTCGAAGCGGGCGTTGTCCACCTGGGCGAGCCGGTGCGGTCGATCGCCGTCACGGACGCGAGCGCGACGGTGGCCACCGATCGTGCGACGTACGAGGCTGACGCCGTCGTGGTCGCCTGCGCCCTCCCAGCCGTTCGCCTGATCGTGTTCGACCCGCCACTGCCGACCGATGTCCGAGCGGCCGTCGACGGTCTCGGCTACGGCACCGTCACAAAGACCGCACTGCAGTACCGGAAGCGCAACTGGCCCGCCGGGTACGCGACCACGGACGGCGCCGCACAGCGGGTCTACGAACCAACCGCCTCGATCGCCGGCGAGACAGGGATCCTCATGGCCTACACGGGCGGCGATGGTGGCCGTGCCCTCGGCGAACTGGACGAGACGGACCGCATGAACATGATCGAGCGCAGTCAACGCGAGATGTATCCGCAGTTGGCTCCACGGCTGGCCGGGTTCTCGCAGGCGTGGTCGGCTGAGCCCGGCTTCGGCGGCAGCTACGCCGTCTACCGTCCCGGTGAGATCACGCGGCACTGGGCTGCGCTGCGCCGCCCGATCGGTCGTCTGCACCTCGCCGGGGAGCACACCGCGACGTGGACCGGCTACCTCGAAGGGGCGATCGAGAGCGGCGAGACGGTTGCCGCACGTTTGCTCGCCAACGACTAGCGTTTCCGTGATCATGCCAAGTACCAACGCGCCCCGTGTCGCGCTCGGGCCATCATCCGCTCCGCAGTGGATGGCAGACGCCATCATCGCGGGCGGTGGTGAAGTGGTCGATCTTGCTGCTGCTGAGGCACTCGTGTGGAGCGACTCGTCGCTCGCGGCCGAGCTGGAGGACGCGCTCGACGGCACCGACGACATCCGCTGGGTGCAGCTCCCGTTCGCCGGCGTCGAGCGCCTCGCCCACCTGATGTCGGACGACCGGGTGTGGACGTGCGGCAAGGGCGTGTACGCCGAGCCCTGTGCCGAGCTGGCGTTGACCCTCGCCCTGGCCGGCCTGCGCGGCATCGGCACCTACGCTCGCGAGACCAGTTGGAGCGGACCGATCGGCCGCAACCTGTTCGGCGCACGGGTGACGATCCTCGGCGGTGGTGGCATCACTGAGGTGCTCCTCCGCCTGCTGAAGCCGTTCGACTGCCACGTCACCGTGGTCCGCAACCGGGTGCAGGAGATGGACGGCGCCGATGTCGTCGTCGAGGCCGATCGGTACGCCGACTGCCTGCCCGGCGCCGACGTGGTGTTCCTCGCCCTGCCCCTCACCCCCGATACCGAAGGCATGATCTCGCGCGGTGAGCTCGAGATGATGGAACCGCACGCATGGGTGATCAACCTCGCCCGAGGCGCGATCATCGTCACCGACGATCTCGTGTGGGCACTCGAGAACGACATCATCGGCGGCGCCGGCCTCGACGTCACGGATCCGGAGCCGCTGCCCGATGGGCATCCGCTGTGGGCGATGCCGAACTGCATCATCACGCCGCACGTGGGCAACACCCCGGAGATGGCCGTGCCGCTGTTGGCCGAGCGGATCACCCAGAACGTCCGCCGGTTCGCCAAGGGCGAGGACCTGATCGGCCCGGTGCACGTCGACCTCGGCTACTGAGGCGGCCGGTCGTGGTCGGTGCGACGGGTTCCTCCGAACTGGACGCCGCCAGCATCGTCGGACTGCTCGCTGACGACGACCGGCGACGTTGCTTCGCCGCACTGGAGCTCGGTGCGACGACCCGGGATGCCGTGGTGGCGGCGACCTCGCTGAACGCCGCTGCCGCCGCGAAGGCTCTTGGTCGGCTGATCGCGGGTGGACTGGTGGTCGCAGGCGACGACGGCGGCCTGTACGTCATCGACGCCGCCTTTCAACATGCGGCGCGTGCAGCGCTCCATCGCACCGGATCCGACGAGCACGGCGATCAGCCGGACGATGTGCGCAAGGTGCTCCGCAACTTCGTGACCGACGGGCGGATCACCCAGATCCCCACCAATGCGACGAAGCGCCGAGTGCTGCTGGACTGGCTCGCGCAGGAGTTCGAACCCGGTCGTCGCTACAGCGAGGCGATGGTCAACTTGATCCTCGGTCAGCGCCATGCCGACACCGCAGCACTGCGCCGCTCGCTGGTCGACGAGGGTCTCCTCGACCGCGCCGAGGGGCAGTACTGGCGCTCCGGCGGCTCGGCGCTTCCCTGAGCCTGCTCGGTAAGGTGGGCGGATCGTCGACCACTACGAGCGCCTCGGGGTGTCCACCTCAGCCACGCGGGACGAGATCCGCGTGGCATATCGGCGCCTGGCCCGAGCAAACCATCCCGACACCAAGGGCGAGGCCTCGGCCATCCGGATGGCACAGATCAACGAGTCCTGGCGGGTGCTGTCCGACCCGGCGCGACGGGCGATGTACGACGCGCAGTCTCGCGGCTCATCCACCCAGCGCGCCCAGGCGGCGCCCGCCTCTGGCTCGGCCGCCGGCGGGGAGGCGACCACCACCACGACCCAGCGGGTCGTCGCATCCGCATCCCGTGACGTCGCCCCGGCCCGCTTCCCGTGGCGGTTCATGCTGTGCCTGGCCGCCGCCGGCATCGCGTTCATCCTCGTCAACGCGGCGCTGACCAAGCCGAGCCCGGCCGAGGTACCGGACAATCTGATCAACGCCGGTTCCTGCGTGGATGTCGCCCAGAACGGCGACGCCGTGGAGGTCACCTGCGACGGCCAGAACGACGGGGTGGTCGTGTCGCTGATCGCCAGCGATGCGATCTGCCCGCAGGACACCGAGGGCCACCGCGATCACCAGGGCATGGGCCAGGTGTGCATGCGCCGGTCCACCGTCAACGGCTGAACGACCCGCCGTCGGGTGGCAACGCCGATGGCCCGCTGTTAGATTGCTCACGCCCTGAGGGCGATTAGCTCAGTTGGTAGAGCGCTACGTTCACACCGTAGAGGTCATCGGTTCGAGACCGGTATCGCCCACTCATCTGCGCTCCTCAGTTCGCGTTCCGCAAGTGATGACCGGTGGTCCTGACCTCGAAGAGTTGCCGAGCGGCCCCGTGCGCTGTGTTTTATTAGTGACGGTTGCCCTCGCGCGGCGGGGCCTCTTCCGGCCGCGCTCTCCTTCGAGTGACGGGAACGGCGCGTACTGAATTGTCAAGAAGTCTTGAGCATTGTCGCGAACAATTCATTGCCACTTCTCTGCTCGTGCACTACTTTGCGTGGCGGTCGACCACGGCGAGGGGGCAGTTCCGCTGGGGTGGCTGCGCCGACGGATGCACCGTGGCGCCACTGGGGAAGGAACAGATCATGGGGACAAGGATCCTGAAGGGCATCATGGCGTCAGCGCTTGCCGCGGCGGTCACGATGGGAGCGACGGCCACTGGCGCAGCGCCGAGCGCCATCTACGACGCTGTACCGGCGCCCCTACCTCCGAATTTGCCAAGCCTCGGCTATCAGGCGACGTCCACACAGGAGTTCGGCGACGGCATCACCTTTGCAGGAACGGATCGTCGCCTGACGAGTGTGACGGTCACGATGAGCGACTGGGCACTGCATTCCACATATCCGACGCTTCCCGCTGCTGGGTACAACCACCCAATCACTCTGAACTTGTACCAAGCCGGAAGCGTGGGGAGCCTGACGCCTGGTGCACTGATTGCGTCTGTGACGCAGTCATTCCTGATCCCGTGGCGCCCAGAAGCTGACCCGACCTGTCCTGGTGGCACTGCTTGGCGCGCCGCTGACCATGCCTGCTACAACGGCTTCGCGTTCAACATCACCTTCAACCTGAATCAGGTGGTGCCGAACTCGATCGTCTACGGCATCGCGTACAACACGAACACTCACGGATATGCGCCAATTGGTGCGCCTGGTCCGTACGAGTCACTCAATGTCGCGATCAACGATTCCGGTCCGACGGTAGGGACTGACAGTGCTCCGGATGCTGTCTACTGGAACACCTCCTTCGGCGGCTTCTACACGGACGGAGGCGCGAACGGGACCGGCCCGTTCCGGCGAGACAGCGGCTGGGGCACGTCGACACCCGCCGTCAAGTTCGTCGCCTCTGCCCCCGTCGCTACCTCCAAGCAAGTCTGCAGCGATAACGGCTGGATGAGGGTCGCACGGCTCGACGGCAGCAGCTTCAAGAACCAAGGGGATTGCGTCAGCTACACGAACAACGGCAAGTAACCGACGAGACTGGAGGAGCGGCAGTCGCGCGGCTGTCGCTCCTTCATCGTCTGAAGCTGTTCAACCATCGCTGGATTTCCGGGTGTCGCTACGCCCACGCGATCGTGCACCGCTCGCGCGGTCTCGCAACAGTAGCGCGTCAGTCGCGTTGCTCCAGTTCGTGCTGCAACCCGGCGAGGAGCCCGACAGCCGATCGTGCGTAGTCGCCGATCCAACGATCATGGATGTTCTTGATCGGCAACACGTCGAGGTGGTTCCATCGCTCGCGGCCCTTGCGTTGGATGATGACCAGCCCTGCCTGCTCCAAAACGCCGAGGTGCTGCATCGTCGTGCACCGGTCGAACCCGGGAAAGCTCGAGCACAGATCACCGGTTGTCAGCGGTCGATCTCGGAGCAGATCGAGGATGCGGCGGCGCGTGCTGTTCGACAGCGCTCTGAACACGCGGTCGTACGTGACGTCGTCGAGCGAGTCATCGGCCGGATCGACGGCATCCACCGGTTCGACCCCGATGTCGTCAGACGGCTTCTTGCGAGACATGTTATAAGTCTATAACATGTCGGCACTACGGAGGAGGAACTCATGACGTTGTCGTTCAAGGTGTCTGGTCGGATCGCTCGACCGGTGCACGAGGTGTTCGAAGCGGTGGTCGATCCTGAGCAGCTGTCGCACTTCTTCACCACCAACGGTGCGACGGGCAGGCTGGTCGCCGGCTCGACCGTGATGTGGGACTTCGCCGACTTCCCGGGCGCGTTCCCGGTGCACGTCACGGAGGTCGAGCTCGATCGTCGCATCGTGCTCCGGTGGCAGGCCGCCCAACCCTGCGACGACGCGTACCAGACGACGGTCACGATCGAGTTCGAACAGCTCGACGACGGCCGCACGCTGGTCACCATCGCCGAGGAGGGGTGGCGCGACACCGAGGCCGGTCAACGCGCGTCGTACGGCAACTGCGAGGGATGGACCGGCATGCTCTGTGCGATGAAGGTCTGGGTCGAGCACGGGATCAACCTCCGGGCCGGCTTCTACGCGTAGTCACCAACGAGGAGTCATCGCCGTCGAGGTTCGGGCCTCCCGGTAGCCGGAGGGGCGCGAGGTCAGCGCAGCGAGCGGCGACTCCGCAGCTGTACGAGGAGCACGACGACGACTGCGAGGAAGCCGACGCCGAGGAGCACGTAGATGATCGTGTTCCCGCTGTCGGACGAGCTGTCGGTCGTGTCGGGGTCGGTCCGCCTCGGACGTCTCGTGTCGTCAGTCCCGTCGTCGGTGGTGTCGGTGGTGTCGTCGGTCTCCTCCGTGGAGTCACTGACCGAATCCGTCGTGGACGGCTCCGTCGTGACGGTGCCCTCGGTGGTGTCGGGCGCTCCCGTGGTCTCCGGTGTCGATGGCGGGGGGAACGCAAGCGACGGCGTGGCGGCGGGCGCGGTGACGACAGCATCCGTGGATCCCGTGTCCGCGAGGGTCGTGCCGGCTCCTGTCGCTTGGTTGACCTGGTCGAGGTAGGCCTCGAATCCGATCAACGGCTTGGAGCCGTCGGTCGGCACGCTCTCGTCGAGGGTCAGGCGGTAGGTCAGGGTGAGCGCGGCCCCGACGTCGACTCCGACCGGAACCATCATCGCCCGGGGGTCACCGATCGTTCCCTGGATCGCCCCGGCGTCGATCGTCGAACCGCTGAGCTCGACGTCGGCAAATGGTCCATCCTCGCCCGACGTCGAGTACTCCAACTTCACCTGGTCGGCGGTGACGTTGTCGTTGGCACCCTGTCCGGGGAAGATCGCGAAGGTCACCTGCGCACTGTCGATCTGCTTGTCGGTCGGATTCGTGAACGTGGTCGTGAAGGTGGTCGGGACGCCGTCCGCGACGAGCTCTGTGGGGAACGTGTCCGTCGCCTTGGGTGCGAACTGCTGGGTCGAGCCCTGGTACACGTTGCTCGAGGAGGCCAGCCCGCCCTGGGCGTCGATGCCGACGACGGCGCACTCGACGTCATCCGTCGACGCGGTGTAGGTGATGCTGGCGTAGCCGTCCTTGCCCGTCGGCACCGAATCCATGCTGAGAGTTCCGCATTGCCCGTCGCCGCTCACCGCGTAGGTCGAGAAGCTGACGAGGTCGCCCACCTTGACGTCGCCGAGTCGATCGGTGACCAACGTGTCGATGTTCGCGGAGGACGCGCCATCCGCTGTCAACGCGTTCGGATAGGCCTCGGTGAAGACGGCGCCGACTGCGGTCCTCAACACGGGTACCGGTTTCGAGAGGACGTCCTCGTTCTGGATGCAGCCCTGCCCCATGCCGAGCGTCGCGAACGCACGATTGCTGAACTCGGTCTGGATGTAGTAGTTCGCCCCGTTGATGACCTGGTTGTACTGGGTGCCGCTCGCGTTGTTGGGATCGGTGGAGCCGAGCGCCTCGCCGTAGTCGTTGCTACAGATGTCAGCGATCTCGTCGCCGACTGCATCGTTCCACGCGCGCGTGTCGGCGGGATCGGTCATCGCCTCGATGACCTCGTGGCTCAACACGCTGACGGCGGCATCGGCGAGCACGTTGCCGTTCGGAGCCTGCCCGGAGTCGCATCCGCTCTCCTCGTAGGGCTCGTTGCCGTAGACGATGATGTTGTCGCCCGATGGTGCCGCACTGTGGTAGGCGCAATAGACCGAGACGGAGTCTGCGTCAGTGCCATCGGTGGTCATCACGCCCGGTGGGAAGAACATCGGATAGAAGTGACTGAGGTCCGTCGGCAACCCGAGCTCGGCCGTGATCCGTGCCAGCTCGTCGACGAGCTGTCCGTCGACGATGCACCGGTCGTATCCGGTCAGCACCTGGCATCCGTCGGCAGGGAACGGCTGCGGGTCCACGACAGGTGTCCCAGCGGTGATCTGGTAGGCGAGGTTCGTCCTCGCGCCGGCGAGCTCCTGGTAGTACTCGGTGGTGACCGAGTAGGTGTTCGAGGTCGATCCACTCGCGGCTGCGACGTTGTCGATGTACCCGTTGATGATCGCCGGATAGTCGGGTGGGAACGGCTGGGCATCGGGCGGAGCCCAGTAGATCGGAGTGATCGTGATCCCCGCCGGGCCGGTGGTGTCCATCACCGGGCCACCCAGGTAGGTGAGCGGCGGCACACATCCGTCGCAGTAGTGCCCGTTCTTCTCCGTCTCCTGGCCGTCGCCCTCGGCGCTCTTCTTGGGTGCGATCCCGCGGGAAGTCGAGTGCGAGACGGCGGCGTGGCGCACCGAGCCGGCGGCGGCGTGCGCCAGAGAGACGGGGAGCGCGACCGCACTGACCGTCGCGAGGAGCGAGGCGCAGGCGACCACAAGAGCGCGAGGACGAAGCGATGTCATGAAACCATCCCGGGTGAGCTGTCCGACTGAGTCCGCGACTGACGCACCGACCCGGGTGGAGCTGGAGTGAGGCGTGGCCTTCGCAGTGCGGTGCACCGTACGACACCGGCTGAACGCCCCGAAGACAATCGCGCCGACGTCGCCGACGTCGCCGACGACGTTCACGCGGCCTCGTGCCCGCTGGCGTGGTGCTGTGTCGTCTGGTCCTGTGCGGCGGCGCTCTGCGTGGTGGGTCCGCGTGCGGGGAGTGGCATGGTTCTGCCGTCGGGGAGTGTGATGCTG
>JAOBWO010000343.1 GCA_025463415.1 Acidimicrobiales bacterium
CTGCTGGCGCGATGCCTCGAGTCGCGCCGCCAAAGCCACACGCGACCCGACGGAGACGGGACCACGTTCGAGCCACGCTTCGATCTCCTCGGGCGGGCCCCACGCAACGAACACCGAGCCCAACGGCGGCTCGATCGGAAGCAGATCGCCGATGTGCAGGGCAGGCGCCGGCCGGCGGGGCTCCCACACTGCGTCGACGAGACGAGCGTAGTCGCCGTCGTGTGCGAACGCGAAGACGGCATAGCCGAGGGTGCGGCTCAACTCCTCGATGGCCACCCGCGTCTCGCCGAGCGCCGGGTAGCGAGTGGCCGCAACCTGTCCCGGGACGATGAGGGCCGGACCGAGGTGGTATCGGCGGTCGATCGGACGGCGAACCAGAAAGCCGCCCGCGGTCAGTGACGCGAGCACGTGCACGTACGTCGGCCGGCTCTGGCCGAGCGCGTCGGCGATCTCGGACAGCGTCGCGCCGGCATCACCGCGCTCCGCGAGCAGGGTCACGATGGCCATCACCCGGTCGGTCTGTGGCGATGTCCTCGGCACGTCGGCACCCTACGTCAGCTTTACCAGACGTAAATCATTGTCCGGTCGATCACCGCGCCGCATGATGGCAGCAATGGCCGGGGGTCGGCCCCTGCACGCCACACACCGACTGGGAGCAACATGTTCGATCTGGTGATCACCAACGGCACGATCGTCGACGGAACGGGCTCAGCGCCCTTCGTCGGCGACATCGCGATCAAGGACGGACTGCTCGCCCAGGTCGGCGGAAGCGTCACCGGTGACGCGGCGGAGACGATCGACGCGACGGGCCTCGTCGTGACGCCCGGCTTCGTCGACATCCATTCGCACTACGACGGTCAGGCGACGTTTGACACCGAGCTGGCGCCGACGAGCGGTCACGGCGTCACCACCGTGGTCGTCGGCAGCTGCGGCGTCGGTTTCGCCCCCGCCCGGCCAACCGACCACGAGCTGTTGATCACCACGATGGAGTCGGTCGAGGACATCCCCGGCGACGTTCTGCGCGCCGGCCTCCCGTGGAACTGGGAGAGCTTCCCCGACTTCCTCGATGCGCTCGAGGCACGCCGGTACTCCATGGACATCGCCACCCAGATCGGCCACGTCGCGGTGCGGACGTACGTGATGGGCGAGCGAGGCGTCGCCAACGATCCTGCGACGTCGGCTGACATCGACGCGATGGGTGCGATCGTCCGTGAAGGCATCCAGGCCGGAGCGCTCGGCTTCTCGACCTCGCGGGTGCTCGGCCACAAGACCGCTGCGGGCGATCCGGTGCCGGGGACCTTCGCGTCGGAGGACGAGCTGTTCGGCATCGCCGCATCCATGCAGGGTGCCGGTCGCGCCGTGTTCCAGATCGCCGAGTCCGGCGCCGACGGCCAGGATCCCGAGGCCGCGCTCAAGGAGCTGGACTGGATGCGGCGGCTGTCCGCCGAGTTCAAGATGCCCGTCTCGTTCCTCCTGCTGCAGTCCGCCGCCGCGCCCGACCTGTGGCGGGAGATCCTCGACCGCTGCACCGATGCCAAGGAAGACGGCGCCGAGCTCGTCGCCCAGGTCGCCAACCGTCCGTTCGGCATGCTCTTGGGCCTGACCTCACGACACCCGTTCGTCAAGCGGGCGACGTTCGCCCGGCTGCTCGCAGAGAGCCCGACGTTCGAGGCACTCGTCGCCGAGCTGCGCAAGCCAGAGACCCGGGCGACGATCCTCGCCGAGGGCGACACCGTGGCCACCGGCGACAAGTTCGAGGGCATCGGTCTGCTCGTCACCTACAAGCCGGAGCTGGTGTTCCCGCTCGCCGAGCAGCCCGACTACGAGCCGTCCCCCGACGAGTCGGTCAAGGCGCGCGCCGAGGCTGACGGCGTCGATCCGTTGGAGCTGTTCTACGACCTGATGCTCGACTTCGACGGCAAGGCGTTGTTCGTCGTGCCGTTCTTCAACTTCTCCCACGGCACCCACGACGACATCTACGAGATGCTCATCCACCCGTCGTCCGTCCCAGGCCTGGCCGACGGCGGCGCTCACCTGGCCACGATCTGCGACGCGTCGATGCCGACGTATCAGATCTCGCACTGGGTCAAGCGCCGCACCAAGGGCGCCAAGCTGTCGTTGGAGTCGGCGGTGCGGATGCACACCCTCGACACCGCGACGCTGTTCGGTCTCGGAGACCGCGGCACGCTGACCGTCGGCAAGAAGGGCGACGTCAATGTGATCGACCTCGACCGCCTCGACCTGCTCATGCCGCGCGCCGTGTCCGACCTGCCCGCCGGCGGCACCCGCCTCACCCAGGACGCGGTCGGCTACGTCGCCACGGTTGTCAGCGGCGTCGTCACCCGACGCAACGATGCCGACACTGGCGCCCGTCCTGGCCAGCTGGTGCGCGGCGCGCGTTGATCAGTTGGCGCGCTGGGTGCCGACCTTGAGATCCTTGAACGGCACCTTGGTGTCGACCGATGGCTCACGGGGCAGGCCCAGCACACGATCGCCGATGATGTTGCGCTGGATCTCGTCGGTGCCACCCGCGATGCCGTTCTGGAACGTGTTCAACAACTGGCGGCTGAGCATGCTGCCGCCGGGTGCGTCCCACGCGACGGATGACGGACCGGCGATCTCGAGCGCGATGCTGCGGTAGTACCAGGAGATGTTGGAGCCCATCAGCTTGCCCAGCGAGCCGCCGGGCCCAGGGGTCTTGCCGGCCTTCATCTCGGCACGGGTGCGCAGCGCGACGAGTGACTTCGTCGACTCCATGATGTAGAGCCTCATCAACTGGTCGCGCACGGCCGGGTTGGTGATCGAACCGTTCGCCGTGGCGAGCGGTGCGAGGAGATCGAAGTACGGCTGGCTGACCTTGCCGGCA
Source organism: Acidimicrobiales bacterium (assembly GCA_025463415.1). Lineage (GTDB taxonomy): Bacteria > Actinomycetota > Acidimicrobiia > Acidimicrobiales > Ilumatobacteraceae > WLMZ01. The sequence goes on from JAOBWO010000343.1 coordinate 2,867, forward strand.
CCGGCCGAACCGATCGCGACGCGCTCGTACATCAGCATGCTCGTGGCCAGGTTCCAGCCGTTGTTGAGGTCGCCGAGCAACCAGTCGGCGGGCACGCGCACGTCCGTGAAGAAGACCTCGTTGAAGTGGTTGCCACCGTCGATCTGGTGGATCGGGCGGATCTCGACGCCCGGGGCCTTCATGTCGAGGATGAACATCGAGATGCCGGCGTGCTTGATCTGGTTCGGGTCGGTGCGAACCACGACGAGGCCGTACTCGGACTTGTGGGCGAGCGTGGTCCACACCTTCTGCCCGTTGAGGATCCACTCGTCGCCGTCGCGCTCGGCCTTGCTCTGGAGGCTCGCGACGTCGGAGCCCGCACCCGGCTCGCTGAACATCTGGCACCACAGCGTGCGCCCGGCGATCATGTCAGGCATGAACTGGCGCTTCTGCGCGTCGGTGCCGTGCTCGCTCATCATCGGCAGGCACATGCCGTGGCTGATGATGAACTCGCCGTCCTGCGGCGGGTAGGCGGCCTTCTCCTCGCGCCAGATCTTGTCGTGAGCCGTCGTTAGGCCCGCGCCGCCGTACTCCTTCGGATAGACGATGCCGCCGAGGCCGGCGTCGACCGCCGCCTGCAGGAACACCTCGTCCTGTTCGAAGCTGGTCTTGCCGGCCGGCACGGCGTGCTCGGCGAGAAACGCACGGCACGTGGAGCGGAACTCGTCAGCGCCCGGGAAGGCCTCCGGCGCACCGGTGGTCGTGGTCGATTCGATGTCGATCGTCGTCATGACTGTATGGTGCCATATAATATGGCTGTGGGAAACATCGGGGTCGACACGAGTCACGAGCTGGACGCTCCGCCGTGGTTGCGCGTGGAGTCGACACTGATGTCGACGGCTCGCGCGGTGCGCGAGGCGTTCGACGTCTGCTTCGCCCCACTCGGCCTCAACCTCACCCAGGCCAGCGTCATTGCCTACGTCGACCAGTTCGGCCCGAACACCCAGACCAAGATCGCCGACCACCTCCACCTCGGCCGGGCGTTCATCGGTTCCTGCATCGACCGTCTGCAGGAGCGCGAGCTCATCGAGCGCCTCGCCACGGATGATCGGCGTGTGTGGCAGATCTGCCTCTCCGCCGAAGGCGCCGCGATAGCGAAGCGGATCGCCGCGATCGACGAGGTGCTGCGCGCCGAGCTGCGCAGCGGCATCAGCCGTGAAGAGCGCCACGCGCTCGCGTCGGTGATGACCCGGCTCCAGGCCAACCTCGCCCGCGCCGTCGAATCCGCCACCGCAACAACGGCCGGCTCCCCGCCTTCGACAACGACCTCAATCTCACCAACAACGGAGACACCATGACAGAAGCAGTGATCGTCGACGCCGTCCGCACCCCAGGGGGCAAGCGCAACGGCAAGCTCAAGGACTGGCACCCTGCCGCGCTCGCTGCGCACGTGCTCAACGCGCTCGTCGAGCGCAACGATCTCGACCCCGCGCTGGTCGACGACGTGATCATGGGCTGCGTGTCCCAGGTCGGCCAGCAGGCGCTGAACGTCGGCCGCAACGCGGTGCTCACCGCTGGATGGCCGGAGTCCGTGCCGTCCACCACGGTCGATCGCCAGTGCGGCTCCAGCCAGCAGGCGATGCACTTCGCTGCGCAGGGCGTCATGGCCGGGGCGTACGACATCGTCGTTGCTGCGGGCGTCGAGAGCATGACCAACACCCCGATGGGTTCGTCGGTCGTCAAGTTCACGCTCGGCTCGCCGTTCCCACAGGAGATGGTCGACCGTTACGAGGCCACCGGCCTCCCCCCGCAGGGCATCGGCGCCGACATGATCGCGGTGGAGTACGGCATCACACGCGAAGACCTCGACGCGTTCGGCGCGCAGAGCCAGCAGCGTGCCGAGCGGGCCACGGCCGAGGGCCGCTTCGACCGCGAGCTGATCCCGGTGCCCTACGACCTCGACGGGACCAAGGAGATGCTCACCGCCGACGAAGGCATCCGCCCCGGTACCACCGCCGAGGGTCTCGCCAAGCTGAAGCCTGCGTTCAAGGAGGACGGCCTCATCACCGCCGGCAACTCCTCGCAGATCTCCGACGGCGCCTCTGCGGTGTTGATCATGAGTGCCGAGAAGGCCAAGGAGCTCGGCCTCAAGCCCCGCGCTCGCTTCCACGCCTTCGCGGTCGTCGGCACCGATCCGGTGACGATGCTCAAGGGCCCCATCCCGGCCACCAAGAAGATCCTCGAGAAGACCGGGATGAGCATCGACGACATCGACCTGTTCGAGGTCAACGAGGCGTTCGCCTCCGTCGTGCTGGCCTGGGCCAAGGAGACCGGCGCGGACATGAGCAAGGTCAACGTCAACGGTGGCGCGATTGCACTCGGGCATCCGCTCGGCTGCTCGGGCACCAAGTTGATGGCCACGTTGCTCAACGAGCTGGAGCGCACGGGCGGCCGGTTCGGCATGCAGGTGATGTGCGAAGGCGGCGGCCTCGCCAATGCGACGATCATCGAACGCATCGTGGAAGGCTGATCAGCTATGCCACGCATGAACCTCCAAGGCGCGTCCGCGATCATCACCGGCGGCGCGTCCGGCATCGGTGAGGCCTCTGCCCGCCAGCTCGCCGCGCTCGGTGCGCGCGTCGTGATCGCCGACCTCAACGAAGCACTGGGCCAGCAGGTCGCGTCCGAGCTCGGCGGGCTGTTCGTTCGCTGCGACGTCTCCAGCGAGGAGGACGGAGCCGCGGCAGTCGCGGCCGCGTCGGAGATGGGTCCGCTCCGCGCGCTCGTCAACTCCGCCGGCATCGGCAGCGCGGGGCGTACCGTCGATCGCAACAACGACCCAGCGCCGCAGAAGAACTTCGACCTCGTGATCCGGATCAACCTGCTCGGCTCGTTCAACATGCTCCGCCAGTCGGCGGCAGCGATGGCCAAGACCGAACCGGTGGATGCCGACGGCTCGCGTGGAGCGATCGTGAACATGGCGTCGGTCGCCGCGTTCGACGGCCAGATCGGCCAGGCCGCGTACTCCGCGTCCAAGGGTGGCATCGTCGGCATGACGCTGCCGATCGCTCGCGATCTTGCGGCGGTCGGTGTGCGCGTCAACACCATCGCGCCCGGTCTGATCGACACGCCGATCTATGGCACCGGTGAAGCGTCGGAGGCCTTCAAGGCCAACCTCGGCCAGTCGGTGCTGTTCCCGAAGCGGCTCGGCAGCGGCGAGGAACTGGCCTTCATGGTCATCGAACTGATCACCAACCCGTACATGAACGCCCAGACCATCCGCGTCGACGGCGGGATCCGGATGCCACCGAAGTAGACGGGCGACGGGTGGCGCCGATGGTCGGCGTCGCCCACACAGATCCACAAGCGTTTCCTCATGGTTCTCTGAGCTTCGAGGCGCACGCTGTCTCCAGGCACGCAGAGGAGACACGCCATGCACCCGACGAACGAGAGCCAACCACATGCCGCTCGCCGGCGCCGGCCACACCCAGCTCGCCGTTCGCGTCGGGCGGCCGGCGCCATCAGCGCCGCCCTGATGGCCGCGCTGGTCGGCGGGATGGCTGTCGAATCGCAGAGCGGCTCGTCCGCTGCTTCGGCGGCGACGACCGTCACGACGGTGACCACGTCCGCGGCGTCCACGTCAGCGACCGTTGCGTCTGCGAGGGCCGCCGACGTCAACCTGGGCACCACAGCCGTCACGAGTGCGACGACCACAGCAGCCACGGCTGCAGCAACGACTGCGGCCACCACTGCGGCCACGACAGCTGCGAACGCCTCCGCGAGCACGTCGCACACCACGAGCGGCGGGAGCTGAGCGATGAGCATCGCAGCAGGCACGAAGCCGTCGATCGCCGTCGACCAGGTCCACTTCCGGGCGATGGGCAGCCGGGCGCACATCATCGTCACCGGCGGCGACAGCGCCATGCTCGACCGAGCGACGGATCGAGTCGAACAGCTCGAGTCACGCTGGAGCCGCTTCCGTGCGGACAGTGAGGTCAGCCGACTCAACGCATCGAATGGCGAGTTCTGCGCAGTGTCAGCGGACACCGCACTGATGATCGAGCGCGCGATCGAGCTGTGGCGGCTGACCGGCGCCAGCGTCGATCCGCTGGTGCTCGCCGCCGTGATCGAGGCCGGATACGACCGCAGCTTCGAGACCCTCACCGAGCTGCGCAGCCGAGCATCGGGCGCACGCATCGCCGAGCCGTGGACGATGATCGCGTGCACCGACATCGACATCGATGCCGACGCGTCAGGGGCCTTTGGCGATGCTGATCCCGGCCCACGGGTGCGCCTTCCCCGTGGCGCGACCTTCGACCCCGGCGGCATCGGCAAAGGACTCGCCGCCGACATGATCGTCGGCGAGCTGATCGTGGGTGGCGCCGAGGGCGCGTGCGTCAACCTCGGCGGCGACCTGCGCGTCGACGGCACCGGCCCCGACGGTGCCGCATGGGACATCGGGATCGATCATCCGTGGACCGGCGCATCGATGGTCGTCGTCCACCTCCGCGACGGAGGCATCGCCACGTCCTCGACGTTGAAGCGCACGTGGACCGTCGGTCAGGATCGGCGTCATCACCTGATCGATCCGTCCACCGGCTCGCCGTCGACCACCGATCTCGTCCAGGCGACGGTCGTCGCCGGTCAGGCGTGGGTGGCCGAGGGCCTGGCCAAGGCCGTGCTGCTGCGGGGCGCGGACCATCCCTTCGACGTGCTGCCCGCCGGCATCGAGGCGATCGCCGTCGATCGCGACGGACGAGTCCTCGTCAGCGACGGGTTCCACCGCTTCGTCGACCACGGCGACTCGATCCCCACCAAGATCTCGACCAGGTGGACCACGACGGGAGCACGCTCATGAGCAACGAACTGTGGTGGTACACCGCCCGCGCGGCGGGCATCGTCGGGTGGGCGCTGCTCGCAGCCAGCGTGCTCTGGGGATTGTTCATCTCCACGAAGGCGCTCGGCAGGAAAGCCCGTCCGAATTGGATGCTCGATCTGCACCGCTTCCTCGGCGGCTTCGCAGTGATCTTCACCGCCATCCACGTGCTCGGCATCATGATGGACAGCTACATCCACTTCGGACTGGCCGAGGTCCTCGTGCCATTCACCGCTTCGTGGAACCCGAACGCAGTCGCCGGCGGGATCGTCGCGATGTACCTGCTGATCGCGATCGAGGTCAGCTCGCTGCTCCGCAAGCGGATCCCGAAGCGGGCGTGGCGGGCGATCCACTTCGCCGGCTTCCCGTTGTTCGTCGCCAGCACGCTGCACGCCTTCATGGCCGGCACCGACGCCAGCGGTGTGGTGTTCACGCTCGTCGCGATCGTGACCAGCCTGGCGGTCGTCGCACTCACGATCCGGCGGGTCAACCAGGCCCGACGGCAGGCGCCGACGGTCCGCCTGCGAGTTCCGCCGGTCGCGCCGACGGTGCACCGGATCGACGATCCGGGGCTGGTCTCAGCGGGCCGTTGAGCGCCGGCCGCGACGCTTGCGGGCGTCGGCCGGCGGATCGATCCGGTCGCGCAGGACCTGCACCGCGCCGCCGAGCTCGGCGAACGCGACCCGACGACCGAGCGCGGCGAGCAGCATGCTCAACGCCGGGCCATGGACGACCTGACCGTGGCCCCAGCGCCGATCGCCGTCAGTGGCCACGAACTGGAGGCCACGCAGTCGTGCGGCGGGGGCGAAGCCCACCGCCCTGCCGCCGGTCACGAACGTCATCGCCGCGGCAACCTGGTTGAACGGCACGTCGCTGGCGATGCCGAGCGGGCGGCGCACGTCCTCACCGTGCACCATCACATCGACGAGTGGGGCCATCGGCATGCCCGGCGGGTGCTTGCGGTTGCCCGCTTGGTCGCGGAGCTGCGCGACGATCCCTTCGATCGGACGGCGGCCCTGCTCCTTCGTCAGCCGATTCATCGCGCCGCTGATCGACATCGGCTCGACGAGCGCGTTCCACAGGAACTTCGGACCGGACACGTTGAAGGGCAGCGTCAGGTGCGCCGCGACGTCGTGCACCGTCCAGCCCTCGCACAACGAGGGCGTGGCGAGCTGCCGGGCATCCAGCTCCTCGAACATCGTCGCGAGCGCCAGCCGTTCGCGCGTGATCGCGCTGATGATCGCCGGGTCGCTCACTGGTCGGATCGCGGTACGGCCGAGCGGTGCATGACGGCCCACGTGGGAACCATGGTGACCGAGCTGCCCTCCACGGTTGCCGTGCCGTCGACGATCAAGCTCATCGCTGTCGCCGCCGCGGGCGGGTAGACCACGGTGATCGCCGGCCGCGCTGCGACATTGCCGGCGGTGCCCTTCCCCACCTCGAACGTCAAGGTGCCATCGTCGGACACGTGTGGGGCAACGGCCAGCACTCGAGCCTGGTTGTCGTCGCTGACCGTCAACAGGTAGCACCATCCGATCTGCTCGGCGATCGCGGCGGGCAGGGCGGCAAGGTCGACGGCGATGCTCATGGTGCCACCGTAGATCCCTCGGCCGCTCGCACGGCCTCGATCATCGCGGTCATCAACACCGCCAGGGCCTCGGTGTCCCCGGCACCTCTGGCGATCGGCTCGCCGCCGACCACCTGAGCGCTGACAGCGGCCAGCGTGCGCATCAGCGCGTCGAGTCCGCGACGGCCCCTGTCCGGGTGGACCACGGACGCGGTGACCCCGACGATCTTGCGCTCGAGCTCGCCCGATCCGATCATCCAGTCGATCGCGTTCTTCAGCGAGCCGGGCAGGCTGTGCCCGTACTCCGGCGATGCGATCAGCAGCGCGTCGGCCGCGCCGACGGTCGCGCGCAGCTCGGCCACCTCCGGCGGCGTGGGTCCGCTTGCCTCGATGTCGAGGTCGAAGTGCGGCAGCGTCCGCAACCCGTCGTAGGTCGAGTACTCGACACCTGCGGGCACCGACTCCGCCGCGGCGCGCAGCAGGGTGAGGTTGCCCGAAGACGCCTGGAGGCTGCCGCACACGCCGACGATCCGCACGCCTCGAACGCTACGGCTTGTCGTGCCCGTACTCACGCGTCACGGTGGCGACCCGCACCCGGTAGCTGCGGTACCACTGCTCACGACCGATCCGCTGCGCCTCGGAGTGCTCGACGACTCGCTTCCAAGCTGCCGCGTCGGCGTCGTTGGCCCAGTACGACACGGTGATGCCGACGCCCTCGCGTGCGGACTCGACGCCGAGGTAGCCGGGTTGCGCCGCGGCCAACGCGTCCATCCGCTGCGCCATCTCGGCGTAACCGTCGTCGGGCGTCTCGTCGCGCAGGCTGGTGAAGATCACCGCCGTGTACGGCGGCGAGGGCGTGCACGCAATCGAGTCCTCGGACATCGCCGAACACTCGCCGACGACACGCCCCCGCCGCAACCGAATTCACGGCCGAAGGCCGGAACCGAACCGCCGAAGGCCAGGAACCCAACGGCCAAAGGCCGGAACCCATGCAGAGAACGGGGGTGATGTTGCGGATGGTTGCAGCTGCGGCGGCCGCCTCCAATGTCGGGCTCTGGGAAACTGGCGGCGTCACCCTGACGACGCAGGGCTCCCGGAGCCGCGACCCAGACCCGTTCTCGGAGCGAATCCGCCGGAGGGTGCGGCGAAAACGCACCGAGTCGGAGGCCCTCCGCATCCGGCACCGCCCGAGGAGCGCCCCCTCTTTGCGGGGTTGTCCTCGCCGGCGACGTCAGACAGCGACGGGCGGCAGCCCGAACCAGGGTCCCGCGGCGAGGTCGGGATCGAAGATGCTGCGATCCTCGTCGTCGACGATCGGCACTGCGGCGGCCTCGGCGCGCTCGGCGGCGGCTTCGTCGTACCGTCCGAGGCATGCCAACGCACGGGCGCGGGCCTCGTGCGCGTAGGCGAGGTCGAAGTCGACGAGGCTGTGTTCGAGGCACGTCGCCAGCACGATGTCGGCGTGGTGCAACGCGAGGGGTCCGTTGGCCCGAACCGCCCACACCCGTGACAGCAGCCAGTTGGCGCGAGCGACGTTGGCCGGGCCCGATCTCGCGGCACGGGTCCAGTGGTACGCCGCGGCGTAGGCGGAGAGCGTCATCTGCTCCTCGTCGTCAGCGGTGCGCTCACCGTCGGGCTTGCCGAGCCAGTCCCAGGTGCCGTTGTTCGCGGCGATGCCCTGGGCGCGGTGCCACTCGCCCTCGGGGTTCGCGTCCGTGGGGAAGGCGTCGGGATCCTGCACGTCGCCGAGTGGCTCGCCGGTCTCCAGCAACGTCTTCAGGCCGTCGATGACCACGAGCCACCCGGTGCGCACGGTCTCCCACGTGAGCGGGCTCTTGAACAGATCGCCGTGGCGCAGGGTCAGCTTGGTGACGTCGCCCGCCGGGGTGAGCACCCACTCGACTCTGCTCGGCGGTTCGGCGGCGAGCGCCGCGTCGTACAGGAACCGGAAGGTCATCACGAGCCGGACGCCAGGCTCGACCTCCTCGATCACTCCCTCGATCGCGTCGGTTCCACCCTCCATCACGTACCGGTAGCCCTCGCCCTTGACGAACGAGCTCTCGATCGCCGTGCCGTGGAAGTACTTGACCGTGAAGGCGGGATCGGTCAGCGCTCGCCAGACGGCTTCGGGCGCGGACTTGATGTAGATCTCGTGGACGTGGCGAGCGGTGTTCATGCGGACTCCTGTTGTTCCAGATCGTGCTTGAGGCCGAGCAGGGCGCGGCTGAAGGGTTGGGCGTACTTGGACATCCAGCGGTCGTGGATCTGCTGGATCGGTACGGGGTTGAGGTAGTGGTGCTTGTCGCGACCGACCTTCTCGGTGACGACCAGCCCGGCGGAGGCGAGGACCGCGAGGTGCTTCATCACGCCGAACCGGCTGAGGTCGGGCAGCACCGAACACAGCTCGCTCAGCCGTTGCCCGTCGGTGGCGAAGAGCGCGTCGAGCAGTGCCCGCCGACCGCTGTCGGACAGCGCCTTGAAGACGAGCTCGGCCGGGTCGCCGGCCACGTCGCTCGCCCCCTTGACTGCCGAGTTGGTCACCACGTCAGACACCATACGTGACCCGATGGTCACCTGTCCAATTCTTGACCGATCGAATCGGGTATCCGGCATACTGGCGACACCGAGGGCACCGAGCGTCGGTGCCGGCACCCCGCCACAGAGATGAGAGGACCACCCATGAGCGTTCGCCTTGGCGACACCGCACCCGATTTCACCGCCCAGACGACCGAGGGCGAGATCAACTTCCACGAATGGCTGGGCGACAGCTGGGGCGTGCTGTTCAGCCATCCCAAGGACTTCACCCCGGTCTGCACCACCGAGCTCGGCCTCGTCGCCAAGCTGAAGCCCGAGTTCGACAAGCGGAACGTCAAGGTCATCGGCCTCTCCGTGGACACGATCGACAACCACGGCAAGTGGGCCGCGGACATCGAGGAGACCCAGGGCACCGCCGTGAACTTCCCGGTCATCGGTGACAGCGACAAGAAGGTCTCCGACCTCTACGACATGATCCACCCGAACGCCAACGACACCCTGACGGTGCGCTCGGTCTTCATTATCGGGCCGGACAAGAAGGTCAAGCTGAACATCACCTACCCGGCCTCGACGGGTCGCATCTTCGACGAGATCCTGCGCGTGATGGACTCGCTGCAGCTCACCGCGAAGCACAAGGTGGCCACTCCTGGCAACTGGAAGGACGGCGACGACGTCATCATCGGGTCCGCCGTCACCAACGAAGAGGCCGAGACCCTGTTTCCCGGTGGTTGGA
>JAOBWO010000384.1 GCA_025463415.1 Acidimicrobiales bacterium
ACATCTTCCGCTTCGTGCAGGCCGGCTCCGAGGTCTCGACCCTCCTCGGCCGCATGCCCTCCGCCGTGGGCTACCAGCCCACGCTGGCCGACGAGATGGGTGCCCTGCAGGAGCGGATCACCTCGACCCGTGGCCGTTCGATCACGTCGCTGCAGGCCGTCTACGTGCCCGCCGACGACTACACCGACCCGGCGCCGTTCACCACGTTCACCTTCCTCGATGCCACCACCGAGCTCAGCCGCCAGATCGCGTCGCTCGGCATCTACCCGGCTGTGGACCCGCTGTCGTCGACGTCCACCATCCTCCAGCCCGAGGTCGTCGGCGATCGTCACTACAACGTCGCCCGCTCGGTGCAGGAGATCCTCCAGCGCTACAAGGAGCTGCAGGACATCATCGCGATCCTCGGACTCGACGAGCTGTCCGAAGAGGATCGCCTCACCGTGTCCCGTGCCCGCAAGGTGCAGCGCTTCTTGAGCCAGCCGTTCTACGTGGCGGAGGTGTTCACCGGCGTCAGCGGTGAGACCGTTCCCGTCGCCGAGACCGTCGAGAGCTTCGAGGCGATCGTCAAGGGTGACCTCGACGAAGTTCCCGAGCAGGCGTTCCTCAACGTCGGCGGCGTCGAGCAGGTGCTGGCCAAGGCGAAGGCCCTGCAGGAAGGCGCTGCCTGATCATGGCAGGCGCCACGATGACCGTCAGTGTGGTCTCGCCGGAGAAGGTGCTCTTCACCGGCGAGGCGACGCAGGTCATCACCCGCATCCTCGACAGCGGCGAGATCGCGTTCTTGCCCGGGCACGCGCCGTTCCTCGGCGCGCTGACCGAGAACCACACGCGCGTGTACCTCGCCGACGGAACGATCACCGACGTTGCCGTCCACGGCGGCTTCGTCGAGGTCAGCAACAACAAGGTCAACATCCTCTCCGATGTCGCCGAGCTCGCCGATCAGATCGACCGCGGTCGCGCCTTGAAGGCCAAGGAGCGCGCCGAGGAGCTCCTCGCTCGTGAGGGCAGTGCCGAAGCAGAATGTGCGCTCGCACGTGCACACGCACGGCTGAACGCCACCGGCGGCCTCGGCGCCGCCACCGGCAGCCACTGACCGATCCGGAACGTCCACCAGGAACTTCGACGCGGTGAGCGGCGACTGCTCACCTGTATGCGTCTGGCCCGACCCACCTTCGCCCGGGTCGTGCTGTTGATGGTCACCGTGACCGCCTGCACGCTGGCGCCGGCCGGCGTGGCGTTGGCGCACAACGGCACCGGCGGCAGCAGCAGTGACTACCGCATCCAGATCACGGGCTGGGACGGCGATCCGACGGGTATCGTCCTGCGCATCGTGGAGCTCGGCAACCGACTGGAGCTGCGCCGCACGACCGCCTCGTCCGTGCTGGTGCTGGGCTACGAGGGCGAGCCGTACCTGCGCCTGGACTCGAACGGTGTGGCCGAGAACGTCAACTCCCCGGCGCACTACCTGAACCTCGACCGTTTCGCCTCGACCAACCCACCGGCGTCAGCGTCGGCAGCGGCCGCGCCGAACTGGACCCACGTCGCCGACGGCTCGACCATCCGCTGGCACGATCACCGCGCCCACTGGATGAGCGCGACGCCTCGAGCTGATGTGCTCGCCGCTCCGGACGTCGAGCGGGTCATCTTCCCCGACAACCACATCGACCTCGTCGTCGACGGTCGCGCGGTCAGCGCGCTGGTGCGGGTCACCTGGCTGCCGCCACCGCACCGGTACGTCTGGCTCGGCGCAGCCTCGCTGATCGGGCTGGCGGTGGCGACGATCTTCGTGCTGGTGCCGAGTGCCGAGCGCGGTGTCGCTCTCGTCGCGGTGCTGGGCGCGGCGTCTGCGCTCCTGGCCCAGGGCGCGAGCCCCACCCGGGCCGTGCTCGGCGTCGTGCTCATCCTGGGGGCGATCTCGGCCCTGGTCATCCGGCGGCCGGTGGTGTCGGCCGTTGCGGCGGCAGGCGGACTGGTGCTGGCGGCGACGCGCCTCGAGGTGTTCGAGCACGATCTGCTGGCCGGATGGATGCCGGCGGTCGGCCAGCGGCTCGCTGCGGATGTCGCGATCGCGCTGTGCCTCGGCGTGGTGGCATCGGCGCTCGTCGGCGTGCTCGGGCCCACCGAACCGCGCAGGGGCCACACCGTTGCGGCGCCGCACAGCAGGGTCGCGTCGTGATCACCCGCTCGAGGCTCGTGATCGCAGTCGTCGTGGCAGCGCTGCTGGCGCTGCTGGCGCTGCCCAGCGTGGCGTTCGCCCATGCCGAGCTGCTGAGCACGTCGCCGTCCGCGGGTGCCGTGCTGGATGCATCGCCCGGCGACGTGACGCTGAACTTCAACGAGCCGGTCGAGATCAGCCTCGGCGCGGTGCGGCTGTTCGACGGGGGCGGCAACTCCGTCGATGTGCCTATCGCTCGCCACCCGAGCGGCGACGACAAGGCGGTCGTCCTGCACCTGCCCACGCTCGGCCAGGGATCGTACGTCGTCGACTGGCAGGTCGTGTCGGCCGACTCGCATCCCGTGCAGGGCGCGTTCACGTTCCAGATCGGGAAGATCTCCAGCCTGCAGGCGGGCGTCCTCAACCAGATCATCGATCGCGATCACACCAGCCGCGCCGCGTCCGTCGGGCTGGCGATCACTCGCGGGGTGATCATCGCCGCGATCGCGGTCGTGTTCGGTGGGCTGATCGCGATGGCGAGTGCGATCGTCGACGACAGCCGCCGCTTGCGTCGGGTGGTCGCGGTGATGACGGGCGCGGGGGCCCTGGCCGGGCTGCTGCAACTCCCGCTCGAGGTGGCCTACACGACTGGGCGCTCGCTGTCGGTCCTGACCGAGTGGGACGCCTGGAGTGCGGCCTTCGACTCGCGGATCGGCACAGCGTGGGTGATCCGCGCCGCGATCGTCGGCGTGTTGGGTGCTGCACTGTTGATCACCATCGCCGACCGGAAGGCGTGGTGGTGGCGGGCGACTGCAGCCGCCGGACTGCTGGCCACCGGAGTCGTGTCTGCGTACGGCGGGCACGG
>JAOBWO010000399.1 GCA_025463415.1 Acidimicrobiales bacterium
CAGCGTCGTCGAGGTCCAGATCATCACCAGCACGAACGCGGCGACGATCGTGCGGTGGTACGGCGCGGCGAACTGCCACGAGCGCCGGATCACCTGCTTGGTGGCCTCGCGGTCGAGCTTGTCCTCCTCGGAGACGGGTGTGCCCCACATGCGTCACTCACCCCCGATCGGCTCGGGCGCGGCAGCCCAGGTCGCGAGCACCTCGCGGTAGGCGGCGTTCGAGGCGAGCAGTTCGTCGTGCGTGCCCTGCGCGGCAACTCGTCCGTTGTCGAGCAGCAACACGGCGTCGGCCAACGCGATCGTTCCGGGTCGATGCGCGATCACGATCGTGGTGCGGTCGCGCATCACCGTCGCCATGGCCTCGCGGATCTCGTGCTCCTTGGACGGATCGACGGCCGATGTCGCGTCGTCCAGGATCAGCACCCGGGGATCGGCCAGGATGGCGCGCGCGATCGCGATGCGTTGCCGCTGGCCACCGCTGAGCGAGAAGCCCCGCTCGCCGAGCAGGGTGTCGTACCCGTCGGGGAGCTCGCCGACGAACTCGTGCGCGCCGGCCAGCCGCGCGGCTGCCTCGATGCGGTCGTTGGTGGCCGTCGGATCGGCGAACGCGATGTTCGCCGCGACCGTGTCGTGGAACAGGAGGGTGTCCTCGAAGACGACGCCGACGGCGCGGCGCAGATCGTGGAGGCGGATCGAACGGAGGTCGCAGCCGTCGAGCTCGATCGAGCCCCGCTGCACGTCGTAGAACCGGAGCAGCAGGCGCGTGATCGTCGACTTGCCGCTGCCCGTCGCGCCGACGATCGCCACCGAACGGCCCGCCGGGATGGTGATGTCGAAACCGTCGAGCGCCAGCCGGTCCGAGCCATAGCCGAACGAGATGTCCCGGAACGTGACGGCACCGAGCAGCCCAGACCGGCTCGAGGACGGCAACGCGACGGGGTGCTGTGGATCGGCGACGTCCGGCTCTGTGTCCAGCACCTTCTGAACGCGCTGGAGCGCGACGGCCGCGCGTTGTCCGGTGGCCAGGATCATGCCGATGTTGCGCATCGGCCAGATCAGCAGCAGCACGCTGGAGTTGAACTGGATCAACTGGCCGATGGTCATGTCGCCGTTGAGCACCCGGTGGCCGCCGACCGCTAGGACCAGGATCAACCCGATCGACGGAAGCACATCGATCGCCGGCAGGAACCGGCTGCGGATGCGCGCCGCCTGCATCGACACCGCACGGATCTCGTCGGCCTCGAGCCGCAGCTTGCCCGCCTGCACGCCCTCGGCACCGAATCCCTTCACGACGCGCACGCCGGACACGGTCTCCTCCACGACGGTCGCGAGCGCGGCCTGCTTGTTCTGCACCTCCATCACCGCCGGATGGATCTTGCTGCCGAAACGCCTCGCCGAGAAGTTGACGAACGGCAAGGGCGCGAGCGCGAAGAGGGCGAGGAGCGGGTCACTGGACACGAGCAGCACGACGATCGCCAGGAACTGGAAGAGGTTGCTGATCACGAGCGGGATCATCACCACGAACGCCTGCAGCTGCTGGAGGTCGCTGGAGGCTCGGCTCATCAGCTGCCCCGTCTGGGCGTGATCGTGGTACTCGACGTGCAGGCGGACGATGTGGTCGAACAGCCGCTCGCGGAGGACCATTTCCGTGGTGCGGCTCTCGCGGAACGCCAGCCAGCGCCTCCACCCGACGAAGATCCCGGCGAGGACGCCCACGCCCCCGATGATCAGTGACCACATCAGGAGCGATTGGTTGCCGCGGATGCCGTGATCGATCGCGTTCTCGATCAGGCTGGGGATGGACACCTTGCAGGCCGCCCACGCCAAGCCGACGAGCACGCCAGCGATCAGGCCGCGCTTCTGCTCGGCCAGCATCCCGGTGAGCAACCCCCATGGAGTGCGCTCGTCCGTGGCGCGATCGTCCGTCTGCACAGTCGCAGTCACTGGTGCCCCCTTCGTCGTCCGAGGATAGTTGCGCTCGCTGCGACCTCACGGGTCCAATACCGCGGCCCGGAAACCCCTTGACCACAGTCATAGGCTCGGAACGTGAACCTCGTCGGTTGGATCGTCGTCGGACTCGTCGCTGGTTGGTTGGCCCGCTGGATCGTCAAGGACGACGGCCGCGGATGTGTGTACACGATGATCGTCGGGGTGCTGGGTGCGCTGATCGGCGGAGCACTGATGAACGCCGCCGGGCGCAAGGGCATCGGCGACTTCGACCTGCGCTCGATCCTCGTCGCCGCGCTCGGTGCCATCCTGCTGCTGCTGGTGCTCGACGCCATCGGCGGCCGACGCGGCAGCAGACGCCGACGCCGCTGATCCCGCATCGTGCGTGAACAGCCGGCAGTTCTACAGTCGGCACATGGCCGACATCTCCGCTGAGCAAGTCCGAACCGAGGTCTCCGACTGGGTCGCCGGGGCGTGGGATCCGGAGCTGACCCTGGCCGCGTGGTGGAAGCTGCTGGCCGCCAGCGGATACGCCTCACCGATGCTGCCGGAGGCCCTCGGCGGACGTGGCTACCCCCGCCACCTCGCAACCGTGGTCAACAACGTCCTCGGCGAGCACGGCGTGGTCGGCCCTCCCTTCGGCTTGGGGCTGATGCTGGCCGCACCGACCATCGCCGCCCACGGATCACCCGAGCAGCAGGCTGCCTACATCCCGGGGATCCTCGACGGAACGGACTCCTGGTGCCAGCTGTTCAGCGAGCCGGGCGCCGGCTCGGACCTCGCCGGCCTGGGCACGCGGGCCGAGCTCGACGGCGACGAGTACGTGATCACCGGGCAGAAGGTGTGGACGAGCGGCGGCCAGATCGCCAACTGGGGCATGTTGATCGCGCGCACCAACATCGACGCGCCCAAGCACCAGGGCATCTCGTACTTTGCGTTCTCGATGGATCAACCCGGCGTCGAGGTCCGGCCGTTGCGGGAGATGACCGGCCGGGCGATGTTCAACGAGGTCTTCATCGACGAGGCGCGCGTGCCGGTCGCCAACCTGATCGGCGGCCTGAACAACGGCTGGGCCGTCGCCAACACCACGTTGATGGTCGAACGAGCCAGCCTCGGCAGCGGTGGAGGCGGCGGCGCCGGCCTCGGCAGCGCGCTGCCGGGGCCGGTGGCCGGTCAGCTCGAGCGTCGAGTCGGCGAGTTCGTGGCCGCCCGGTCGGGGACGGCTGGTGGCTCGATCGGCGGCAACACCGTGAAGCAGTTCTCCCAGCTGGCCGAGCAGCTCGGCGTGCTCGCTGATCCGACGATACGGCAGGGCCTGGCCGAACTGCACACCCTCGCCGAGGTCGGTCGCTGGAACCTGATCCGGGCCCGCAGCGGCCAGCGCAGCACGGGCGTGGAAGGCAACCTCGCCAAGCTGCTCGGCACCCACACCCTGCGCCGGGCGCGAGAGATCGGCAACCACATCATCGGTGCGCAGGGAATGCTCTGGGGTCCGGACACGCTGTCGAAGGGCTCGGTGCAGGAGATGACCGTGTTCTCGCCTGGACCGGCGATCTACGGCGGTACCGATCAGATCCAGAAGAACATCGTCAGCGAGCGAGGGCTGGGCCTGCCCAAGGAGCCGGGCGACTTCCGCACCACGCCCTACCGCGAGCTCCCCAAGAACGGCTAGCGGCTGAGGGCCGGGGACCGTCAGACCAACGGCTGCAGCAGCGCCGTGACGCGGTCCTTGGGACGACCGATCAGCGCCTTGTCCTGTGTGACCAAGAGCGGTCGCTGCAGGAGCGCCTTGTGCTTGCCGAGCATCTCGATCACCTGTGCTTCGGTCGCGACATCCGCGTCGGTGAGGCCGAGCTTGGCGAAGTTGGCGTCGCGGCGCACGAGATCGGTGACCGGATCCTCGAGCTTGGCGATGATCGTCTTCAGCGTGGCGGCATCGGGTGGGGTCTTGAGGTAGAGCACGATCTCGGCATCGATTCCGAGGTCCTCAGCAATGCGCACGGCATTGGCGGACGAGTTTCAATTCGGGTTGTGGTAGATCGTGACGTCGGCCATGACGTGCAGGCTACAAGCGCGTCACCAGCCGACACCCCTTCTGTACGGTCGCATTCGACGCCTTCCCCCGACGAACCACCACTCACTCCGGGGGCTTCCCATGGTTGCATCTTCCTCGCGCCGCGTGCCGCGCGCTCATCTCGATCCTGTCCGCTGCGTCGACGACGCATTGGCCATCTTCAACCTGCAGATCACCCAGCCGATGCGGGCTGCCACTCTGGCGATGTTCCTCGATGGTGGCTGGTGCGGGTCCACCGTCGTCACGATCACCGACACGCCGGACCCGTTCCAGGTGGTCGAGGTTGCCGAGGCCATGGCCCTGGCGGGTGCGGGCAACCCCGACATCGCGTCGCTCGTGCTGGCCACGCTGCGGCCCGACGGTGGTCCGTTCCACGACGACGACGAGCTCTGGCATGAAGCGGACGAGGTCGTCGAGCAGTGTGGTCTCGTCCTGATCGACTGGTTCGTCATCGGTCGGCATGGCGCGTTCAGCCCGCGTGGGCTGGTCGGCGCACCGTCGCGTTGGCCCGATCAGAGCTGAACGGCACCGCCGTGATCACGCACGTGTGCACCCCTCGCGCACCGCCGCCTCAGCCACGGCGGCCGCCACCGTCTCGGCCACGCCGGGCTCGAACGCGCCCGGCAGGATCCGCGTCGCTGACGGCGCGGGGACCATCGCCGCCAGTGCGGCGGCGGCGGCCAGCTTCATCCCGTCTGTGCAACGCGTCGCGCGCACGTCGAGCATGCCGCGGAACACCCCCGGGAACGCCAGCACGTTGTTGATCTGGTTGGGGTAGTCGCTCCGGCCCGTTGCCATGATCGCCACGTTCGCGGGCACGAGCTCGGGCATCACCTCTGGCACCGGGTTGGCCATCGCGCACACGATCGCGTCATCGGCCATGTGCTCCAGCCAGGACGCCTCGATGATGCCGGGTCCGCTCAGACCGACCACTGCGTCGGCGCCCTTCAGCGCGTCGGCGGTGCCGCCCGTGCGGCGATCACGGTTGCCGTGCCGGGCGAACCACCACTTCGCGCACGAGCTCCCGGCATCCAGCACGCTCTCGTGGAGGATGCCCTCGCGGTCGACGCCGATCAGGTCACCGACGCCGACCAGGTGCAGCAGCTTCCCGCACGCGAGGCCGGCCGCGCCGGTGCCGACGATGACCACCGTCATGTCCTCCAGCGACTTGCCGACCACCTTGGCCGAGTTCTGCAACGCCGCCAGCACGACGATCGCGGTGCCGTGCTGGTCGTCGTGGAACACCGGGATGTCGAGCTCGGCCTGGAGGCGTTCCTCGACCTCGAAGCACATCGGCGCGGCGATGTCCTCCAGGTTGATGCCGCCGAAGGACGGTGCGATCGCTTTCGCGACCGCGACGATCTCGTCGACCGACGAGGTGTCCACGCACAGCGGGTACGCATCGATGCCGGCGAACTGCTTGAACAGCACCGCCTTGCCCTCCATCACGGGCATCGCCGCGGCCGGCCCGATGTCCCCCAACCCCAACACGGCGGATCCGTCGGACAGGACGGCGACCGAGTTGCTGCGCCCGGTGTAAGTCCACGACAACGATTCGTCGACGGCGATGGCCGCGGAGACCCGCCCGACACCCGGTGTGTAGGCCATCGCCAGCTCGTCGGCGTTGCGCACCGCGACGCGCGGCGCGACGCCGATCTTGCCGCCCCGGTGGAGGTCGAACGTGGCGTCGATCAGGCTCTGCGCCCGGGCTCCCGGCGACGTGCCGATCGCGGCCCGCACGCTGTCCTGCTGGGCGAGGCCGGCACACGCGATCGTCAGGGTGCGCGAGCCATCGTCGTTGGTGTCCATCGAGCGGATGTCCGCACCCGTTGCGATGATCGAGCGGATCACGTCGCCAGCCCCTGCTGCGCCGTCCACATCGATCACGAGACGCAGTGCGAAGCCTGCCGACGGTCGCGTCGGCGGGCACAGGTCAGGATCTGACGTCGTTCTGGTTGTACTCGGCATGGCGTTCCTCAGGGGAGGCCAGCTCAGCTACGACACCCGCAGCCGAGACCGGCGGGGGTGGAGCAGGAGTGATCAGACGCTCAACGTGAGCGGTACACCCGTGCACCCCGCCCGCTGCGAATCACTGCGGGAACGGCGACGGGTACGCGTGCTGCCGCTGCGGCGATGAATGCTGCGGCTGCAGCAAGCAGGGCGACGACGGCGACGATCACGGATGCCACCCTACGCCCGCCCTGCCGAAATGCCAAGGAACTTTCCGGGGCTGCCGAAACGCCCGCGCGGGAACTCAGTGGTGGCAGCCGCAGGCCGACCCGCAGCCGCCGCCGGACATCGGCGCGACCGTCGCCTGCTTGGCCGGGCCGGCGCTGCCGCCGCCGACGCTGGCGAACACCGACAGCAGGCGCACCGTCTCGGCGTGGCCCGCCGGGCACGTGGCCGGCTGATCGGATTCGGCCATCGAGCGGCGCACCTCGAAGGTGTCGTCACAGGTCTTGCAGCGGAAGTCGTACAGCGGCACGGGCTCACGATAGCCCGCTCGTGTGGACGAGACTGGCGCGATGCAGTTCACCAAGGACGCGATGCCCGGCATCGTCGACGGTTCGGTCACCGTGACCTTCCGCAACTGGAAGAAGGCGCAGGCCAGGCCGGGTGGACGGCACCGGATCTGGGGTCAGCTGATCGAGGTCGACGACGTGCGAGCGGTCGCCGCCTCGGACATCACCGACGCGGATGCGCGGCGGGCGGGCGCCACCTCGGCTGCGGCCGTCCTCGAACGGCTCGGCGGCGCGACGGTCGCGCCGATCTGGCGGATCGACTTCCACCACGTCGGGCCCGACGACCGGATCGCACTGCGGTCGACTCCGGCGATGAGCGACGACGAACGTGCTGACATCCGCCGACGACTGGATCGGATGGACGCGTCCAGCAGGGCCGGCGTATGGACCGCGAAGACGTTGCGGTTGATCGACACCTACCCGGGCATGGTGTCCACCGCGCTGGCCCGCCAGCTCGGACACGACCGTCCGGCGTTCAAGATCAACGTGCGCAAGCTCAAAGAGCTGGGCCTCACCGAGAGCCTCGAGGTCGGCTACCGCCTGTCTCCACTCGGCGAGGCCTTCATCCACCGCTCGGTGGGTGATTGACTGGAGCCATGTCACAGGTCCAGACGCTGCCCGGCGAGACGATTCCCCAACTCGACGAGGAGCTGCAGACCGGCGAGCCCGCCGTGGCCCACATCGTCAAGACCGACCCGGGTGAGAGCGCCGCGGCCAAGGTGCTCGAAGCACGCATCTACGGCACGCCGATCGAGGCGCTCTGCGGGCACGTGTGGGTTCCGTCACGAGATCCCAAGCAGCTGCCGGTGTGCGAGAAGTGCAAGGGCATCTACGAGATGTACCGGGCCTTCAACGACGGCTTGAACGACGCGCCGAACGAGTGACCGAGCCCGTCGCGGACGACACGTCCGGGCTGCGCATCCGCGCCGCCGCGCGGGCGCTCGTGCTGGCAGCCGACGGCCGAGTCTTGTTGGTGCGCTTCGACTTCCCGGCCAGAACGGTCTGGGCGGCACCGGGCGGCGGCATCGACGCCGGCGAGTCGGCCTTCGACGCGTTGCGGCGCGAACTGCTCGAGGAGATCGGCCTCGCCGACCCCGAGATCGGCGAGCACGTCTGGGACCGGCTGCACGTCTTCCCCTTCATCAACGGGCTGTTCGACGGCCAACGCGAGGAATGCCATCTCGTGCGAGTGCCCACGGTATTCGAGCCGCAACCGAGGTTCAGCTGGGAGCAGCTCAACGCCGAGTACCTGATGGAGATCCGCTGGTGGACGCTCGCCGAGCTCCGGGCCGCCGACATCATCACTGCGCCGAGGCAGCTGGTCGACCTGCTCGGTCGGCTGCTCGACAGCGGTCCACCGGCCGAGCCGTGGCAGGTCGGCGAATGACGACAGCGGGCTGACGACCTCGGCCATCCCGCCATCGGCCATCGCCGCCGTCGACGGACTGGACGCGCGTCCGGCCCACATCCGGGCGGTGTGAGCGTCCAGTCGCCGGACCACGCATCGTCACGGCGGTGAAACGGTGCGTTCACCGGACGCGCCTACGATTTCGGCGTGATCAGCTGCTCGATCGTGCCGCGGCGCACCGCGGACCCCGCCGACGTCGCGTCGCTCGTCGCCCGCGACGGCGCAGCGATCCTCACCGGTTGCGGCCCAACGGGGATCGATGCGCAGGCCGCCGCGCATGCCATTTTCGGTGCCTCAATCGTCGCCGTCCCCGAGCCGGCCCGCGTCTTCGAAGGCGGTGAGGGTGACCGCAAGCCGTTCGGTTCCGATGTGCCGTTGCCGCTGCACACCGACGGTTTCGCCTATGGCGCGCTCGCCTGCGACCACTTCTTGCTCTCCTGCGTGATCGACGGCGACATGGGCGGCGAGTCCGTGCTCGTCGACGGTCACCGCATGGTCGACGAACTGGCCGACAGTGATCCAGAGCTGCACCGCTTCGTCACCGAGGTCGCGGTCGACCAGACCGAACCGGACATGCACCCGTTCATCGCTCCACTCGTCCACCATCGGGCCTCGGGCCGGCGTGTCGTCCGTCGACCGGGCTTCATCCTGCCTGCGCCGGGCAGCACCGATCCCGAGCGCGATCGGGAGATGATGCGCCGGTGGAGCGAGCTGACCGAAGCGCAGCGGGTCGGCGCGACGCGGTTCCGGCTCGCACCCGGCGAGGTCGCGTGCGTCGACAACGACCGGGTGCTCCACTCACGCGACCCGTTCACGGGGGAGCGCTTGATGTGGCGGGTCTGGATCTGGACGACGTCGTCGGATGGCACACCACCCGGGACCCTGCACTCCGATTCCCGGTACGCAACGGTTGACGGCGGCACCGCCAGCGACACGTCGAACTGGAACCACTAGCGACGCGCGTGCTCAGGCGCCGCTCGGCTCACGACGGCTCCGGGGCAAGCGTCGGCGCTCAGCACGAGCCGTCCGGCGCCGGTCCGATCGGGAGATCGCTTGCCACCGAACCGAGGAGGTCGGAGATCCCGATCTCGCCATTGGACGCTGCCCCGGTCCCGGTGATCGACATCGTGGTGTCGTCGGCGATGGAGTCGTCGATGGTGATGACCAGATCCAGGACGACGTGCACGGGGCCGCGGTAGGTCGCCAGGTCCGATTCGCTGTGGGTGGTGGTCATCGGGTCGTCCGGACCGTCGAACATGAACGAGATCGGGATGTCCTGGAACGGGATGGACACGCCACCGCCGTTGATTCCACCGTTGCGGATCACTCCGTGCCACTCACCGAACACACCGGTGCACGAGATCAGATCGACGACGCGACCTGCGTCCAACGGGTAGATCGCTGGCCGGTCGAAGGTCACTTCCAGCCCCTGGATCACCGTGGTCGTGGTCTCCGGGGGTGCATGGTGCTTGACGAACACCGATCCGTGACCCATCAGCGCGAAGACGCCGCCGACTTCGGCGCTGACCTGATCGCTCAAGGCGTTCACCGTTGGATCGATGGCCGCCCTGACCGCCGCCTGGGCGGCGGCCCGTCCGGGGCCCGCCGGCACCTTGGCCAGCAACGCCTGCTCGGCGGAAGCAACCTGGTCCTTCGCGATCTGCAAGAACGCATCGATCTCCTTGCGCGGCACGCGCACCTCGACCGCTGCACGCCCGTTGAGTTCGGTGCCCTTGGCCGACTGCTCCAAGGACTCGCTGCCCGTGACGAACGACAGACGTGCGGTCTTGTCCTGGTCGACGGTGGTGTCCAGGGCACCGGGTTGGATGATGCCGAACGGGTTGGTGACCGTCCAGTGCGCGGGCGCGCCGGGTGGGATCAGCGCCGGCAGCGTGGCGCCGGCCGCCGCGGCACAGTCCGTGACGATCGTCGGCCAATCCGCCGTCATCTCGCGCGAGCGAGCCACGAACATCCCGCCGGGTGGGGTCTCGCCGTCGATGCCGAACCGGTAGTTCGGACCCTGACCGGGTTCCAGCGTCACGGTCAGGCTCTCGTTCTTGAACAGGCTGACGATCGTGGTGACCACGCCCAGTGCGCCGATTCCGATGCGGATCGCGGCGAGGAACGGCTCCAATGCGAGGTCGACGAGGCCCTGCACCAAGGCCTGAGCGAGCGTGATCGCCCCGTTGAACAACGACACCAGGATGTTCGAACCCGACGCGGGCGGGCTCACTCGCAACGCGTCGAACAGCCCACCGATCACCGATGTCAAGAACTGGGTGACGGCGGTGCATGGACCCCCGGCGGCTGCGGGCGCGCGGAAGCCCTGCGCACCGGGTGCGCTCGTGGCGGTGACGGTGGTGGCGGGCTGGCCGCTCCCGGCTCCCTCATCGGTCGGCGGCACGTCGGCGGGCGACGCCAGCGGCGTGCCACCCGCGAACTGGGCCGCGATGTCAGCAACGAACATCGACACGACCGCAACCGGAAACGACACCTGCGGAGCGTTCTGCCAATCCTGCTCGCCCATCACGCCCTGCGCTGCGAGGGCCGTCGTGGTCGCGCCCATCGAGATCCACGCAGCGAGGAGGAAGCTGATCGGCGGGAGCCCGGCCGGCATCGGTGCGAGCGCGTCGAGGTCGGCCCCGAGCATGCCATCGACCGGCATCAGGTCCGCCACCAGCCGACGAGCCTGCACGTCCAACATCCGGAAGGCGCCATCGGCCGCTGTGACCGAGGCCTCGTCCGCCCCGACGACGATGCCGGCATCGGTGAGCAGGGTGAGATCCGCTGGTGGCGAGACGACGGTGGTGTCCGGCGAGCTGTTGCCGGCCGTGGGTTCAGTGACCGCCGGGTCAGTGGACGGAGCTGCCGTCGTCGGTGACGCTGCCGATGTCGGCTGTCCACCGGTGCTCACGCTCGTCGCGCTGCTCGGCGGATTGCTCGACGAGCACGCCGAAGCACCTGCCAGCAACGTGAATGCGGCCATGCAACAGCCGACACCGCGCCAGCCAAGACGTGAAGGTCCCATGATCACGACCGATCCTCCGGCGACAGCCGCCGCGAAGGGG
>JAOBWO010000408.1 GCA_025463415.1 Acidimicrobiales bacterium
TGCTTGGCGGTCACCCAGTGGTACATCCGCTCCTGGCTGTGCGGCTCGAACGCGTCGAGCGGTCCCACCCGCAGCCACGTGTTGTCGGGCTGCAGATCGAACGCGACGATGTCGTCGGCGAGCTGGACCTCGAGCACTTGATCCAGCCATGCCTGGTGCTTCGGATGGGCGACCGGCACCAGGGTCTCGACGCGGCGATCGAGGTTCCGGGGCATCAGGTCCGCCGAGCCGATCAGGAAGTGCGGCGTCGAGGGGTGCCCGCCGCCGATCTCCGCGCCGTTGGCGAACCGGTAGATGCGTGAGTGCTCGAGGTACCGCCCCAACACGCTGCGGATGCGGATGTTCTCCGACAACCCTGGCACGCCCGCGCGGATGCAGCAGATGCCGCGGACGAGAAGGTCGATGCTGACGCCCGCGGCGCTGGCGGCGTAGAGCGCCTCGATCATCTCCGGGTCACCGATCGAGTTCGTCTTGATCGTGATCCCGCCGTTGGCGCCGTGCTTGGACTCGTTCGCGATCAGGGCCAGCAGTCGCGTGCGCAGGTGATGCGGAGCGACGACGAGCGACTTGTACTCGTTGTCCCTGCTGTAGCCGGTGAGGTGGTTGAACAGCTGGGTCGCGTCCTCACCGATCGCCGGATCGCACGTGATGTAGCCGAGATCTTCGTACAGCCGCGCCGTGCGCGAGTTGTAGTTGCCGGTGCCGAGGTGCACGTAGCGGCGCAGGCCGTCGCTGTCGGAGCGGACCACGAGGACGCACTTGGCGTGGGTCTTCAGCCCGACGAGGCCGTACACGACATGGACGCCGGCGCGCTCCAAAGTCTTCGCCCAGGTCACGTTGGTGGCCTCGTCGAAGCGGGCCTTGAGCTCGACCAGCACGGCGACCTGCACCCCACGTTCTGCCGCGCGGATCAGGCTGCGCGCGATCGGGCTGTCGCCGGACGTGCGGTACAGCGTCATCTTGATCGACTGCACCCGCGGATCCGACGCCGCCTCGGAGAGGAACGCCTCGGCCGAGCTGGCAAACGACTCGTACGGATGGTGCACGAGCAGGGCCCGCTCACGGATCACCGAGAACAGGCTGCGGTCGGCTTCCTCGGCCGTGAGGATGCGTCCGGCGGTGACCGGGGGCCATTGCGTGTCCTTCAGTGCCGGGCGGTCGAGTGCGTTCAACGCGAAGAAGCAGGTGAGGTCGAGCAGCTCGTGGTGTGAGGTCACGGCGTCGGGTTCCAGCTCGAGCTCGCGCATCAGCAGCTCGAGCATCTCCTGGCTCATCGACGCATCGACTTCGAGGCGCACCGCCTTGCCGAACCGCCGACGACGCAGCTCCAGCTCCACCGCGGCGAGGAGATCGTCCGCGTCTTCGTCCTCGACGGTGAGATCGGCGTTGCGCGTGATGCGGAAGGCAGCGACCTCCTCGACCTCCATCCCGATGAACAGGGTGTGCAGATGCGCTGCGATGACCTGCTCCAGCGGAACGAACCGGTCGCCGCCAGGCAGCGGCACGAGCCGAGGCAGGATCGACGGCACCTTCAGTCGAGCGAAGCGGCGCTCGCCGGTGCTCGGATCACTGACCATCGCGGCCAGGCTGATGGCGAGGTTGGAGATGTACGGGAATGGGTGGGCCGGGTCCACGGCCAGCGGCGTGAGCACCGGGAAGATGCGCTCGCGGAAGACCTCGACGACCCAGTCCCGCTCGACCACGGTGAGGTCTTCCCATCCGACGACGTCGATGCCGTGGTCGAGCAGCATCGGGCGGAGCTCCTTGCGGACGATCGTCTCCTGGATGTCGATCAGCTCGCGGACGACCTCGCCGATGGTCTGCAGGAGCTGCCCGGGCGTTCGTCCGTCGGCGCCGGCCAACGTCAGGTCGGCGGCCACCTGATCGTGCAGCGCGGCCACGCGAACCTGGAAGAACTCGTCGAGGTTGGACGAGAAGATCGCGATGAACTTGACCCGCTCCAACAGCGGTATCCCCTGCTCACCGGCGAGGGACAGCACGCGCCGGTTGAAGTCCAGCCAGCTCAGCTCGCGGTTGAGTTGTCGCTCGTCAAGCACCTGGGCACGTTAGCTCTGGCATGCCTCGCGAGCGTGACGTTCACCACGTGTTCGCACCGTGTTGGACGTGGCGCGTCTATCGGTCCGGGTCGCCCGCCCGAGTTCGGCTCAGTCCTCGAGGAGGCCGAGATCCCATTCGATCGAGATGGCCTCACGCTCGGCGTCGCGCACGATGCGCTCGCGGTTGCGGCGGAACTGCGGATCGTCACGGGGCAGCAGGACCAAGCGAGCCAGGACACGGGCGCGGAACTCGTCGAGGACGATGCGGTCGCCGTAGTCGCCGTAGACCTCCCAGTGCGGGGACACGGGACCGAGGTAGACGATGCGGGCGTGGGCACGCGGCTGGACGTTGATGTCGGACATGTTGCGCTCCTGGCAGACGAACCGAGGATTGTACCGGCGAGAACGCCAATGCTCGGCAACCTCTGCTGCCGCGGAATGAGGGTTCGGTCGTGGGGTGCTTGGAAAGCGGCGACAAATGTGTTTGACTGTTTCGAATCCGGGAACCGAATGGCTCCGGAGTACGTCTGAGGAGAGACGAACTTCGTAGTCCGGCCACCGGTGCCCCCTGGGGCTCGTGCGGGCGGACCACGCGAGAGCGTGGACAACAACGCGAAAGGCACGTTGATGCACGACCACACTTCTGAAGACGCCGCAACCATCTGGATGGCGGACG
>JAOBWO010000410.1 GCA_025463415.1 Acidimicrobiales bacterium
GTGGCGGCGGTAGCCTGACCGGCGCATGTTCGACACACTGTCCGACCGCTTCGACGGCATCTTCAAGCGACTGCGCGGCAAGGGCCGCCTGACCGACGACGACGTGGACGAGGTGCTGCGCGAGATCCGCACCGCGCTGCTCGAGGCCGACGTCAACGTCACCGTCGCCCGCACCGTGGTCAGCCGCATCCGTGAGGCAGCGATCGGCGCCAAGCTGTCGCAGGCGCTGGACCCCAGCCAACAGGTCATCAAGATCGTCAACGCGGAGCTGGTCAACATCCTCGGCGGCGAGACGCTGAAGATCAACTACGCCAGCCGCCCGCCCACCGTGGTCTTGATGGCGGGTCTGCAGGGCTCCGGCAAGACCACCAACGCCGCCAAGCTGGCGCGTTGGTTCAAGAGCCAGGGCCGTCAGCCGTTGCTGGTCGGTGCCGACCTCCAGCGTCCTGCTGCGGTCGAGCAGTTGCGCACGCTGGGACGCCAGATCGACGTCCCGGTGTTCAGCGAGGCCAGCGACCCCGTGACGGTCGCCTCGCGCGGTCTCGCGGAAGCCCGCCGCCTCGGGCGCGACGTGCTCATCGTCGACACCGCCGGCCGCCTGGCGATCGACACCGAGATGATGGAGCAGGTCCGCCAGATCAACGAGGCGGTCCAGCCGGACTACACGTTCCTCGTCATCGACGCGATGACGGGTCAGGACGCGGTCGGCGTCGCCGAGGCGTTCCACCAGACGCTGGCCATCGACGGCGTGATCCTCACCAAGCTCGATGGTGACGCCCGCGGTGGCGCGGCGCTGAGCGTCAAGGAGGTCATCGGGCGCCCAATTGCGTTCGCCTCCACCGGTGAGAAGATCGACGCGTTCGAGCAGTTCCACCCCGATCGCATGGCTGGCCGGATCCTCGGCATGGGCGACGTGCTGACCCTCATCGAGCAGGCCGAGAAGGCGTTCGAGAAGGACTCGGCCGAAGACGCAGCCGAGCGGATGCTCGCCGGAGAGTTCACCCTCGACGACTTCCTCGAGCAGATGCAGCAGCTCAAGAAGATGGGTCCGCTGTCGGGTCTGCTGGGGATGATGCCCGGAATGCCGAAGGAGCTCAAGGGCGCCAAGATCAGCGACGACGATCTCAAGCCGGTCGAGGCCATCATCCGCGCGATGACCCCGCTGGAGCGCCGCAAGCCGGAGATCATCAACGGCAGCCGCCGCAACCGCATCGCTGCCGGCAGCGGCACGAGCGTGGGGGAGATCAACCGCTTGGTCAAGCAGTTCAGCGAGATGCAGAAGATGATGTAGCGGATGGGCGGGATGCAGGTCGGCAAGAAGGGCAAGAAGCAGAGGCCCAACCTGCTCGGCGCGCTGAAGGGTGGTCCGGGTGGATTGCCTCCCGGCTTCCCCGACATGCCGTTCAACTGATCCGGACGGCTGATCCGCGCCGAATCCTGATGGTCCAGGCAGACGTGGTGGCGCTGGACGTGCAGCCCGCTAACCTTTCGGGGTTCTCACATCAGGAGTCTGTATCAAATGTCAGTGAAGCTGCGCCTCACCCGTGTTGGCAAGACCAAGCAGCCGCAATATCGCATTGTGGCCACCGATTCCCGGTCGCCTCGCGATGGTCGGTTCATCGAGATCGTCGGCCAGTACAACCCGCGGGCCGAGCCCAGCGTCGTCACTGTCGACAACGCGAAGGCCGTCAAGTGGTTGATGGACGGCGCGCAGCCCACCGATCGGGTGAAGAAGCTGCTCGAGATCTCCGGTGCCTGGAGCGACTTCGGCACCGCACGGGCAGCCGCCAAATGAGCGATGTCGATGGCGGCAGCGACACGCTCGCTGCGCCGATCGCCTCCGCGGTGCTCACCCACGTGGTCAGCTCGATCGTCGACGACCCCGAGGCCGTGCGCGTCGAGGGCACGCCGTCCAAGGGTCGGGTGAAGCTTCAGGTCAAGGTGGGCCCTGGCGACCTCGGTCGCGTGATCGGCCGTCGTGGTCGCACCGCGCAGAGCATCCGCACCGTGGTCCGCGCCGCCGCCACCCGCGACGGCGTCGATGTCGACGTCGATTTCGTCGACGACTGAGTCCATGCCTGCTGTTCACGAGTCCGGCATCCCTGACGGGATGCTGGAGGTCGGCGTCATCCGCCGGCCCCATGGCGTGCGCGGCGACACCTATGTCGATCTGTTGACCGACCGCGAGGACCGCCTCGCGGTCGGCTCGCGTCTGTGGTCCGGCGGGGCGTGGCGCACGATCGCCACCTCGAAGCGCCTGCCGCAGCACTGGCTGGTGCACTTCGAGGGCTTCAACGACCGCACCGCGGTCGAGGCGCTCACGAACAAGCCGCTGTACGCACCGCCGGTACATGACGAGGATGCGCTGTGGGTGCACGAGCTCGTCGGGGCAACGGTGGTCGAGGCCAGTGGCGTCGAGCGCGGTCGCTGCGTCGGTGTGCTGGCCAACCCGGCTCACGACATCCTCGAACTGGACACCGGCGCACTCGTGCCGGTCGTCTTCGTCACCGGCCTGGTCGACGGCGTGATCACGATCGACCCGCCCGACGGCCTCTTCGACCTCGACAGCTGACGAGAGCGAGCGCGTGTCGTGACGTTGCGCATCGACGTCTTCACCATCTTCCCCGGTCTCGTGGACACGTTCTGCAGCGAAAGCCTGCTCGGCAAGACGCGCACCAACGGCCTGCTCGACCTGCGCTGCCACGACCTGCGCGAGCACGCCACCGACGCGCACCGCACCGTCGACGACACGCCGTTCGGCGGCGGCGCCGGCATGGTCATGCGTCCCGAGCCGATCTTCGCCTCGGTCGAGGCCGCACAGCCGCCGCGCCCGCTGTTCCTGCTCGGCCCGGGCGGACGCCGCTTCGACCAGCGCCTCGCCGCCGAGCTCAGTGTCGGCGACGGGTTCAGCCTGCTCTGCGGCCGGTACGAGGGGATCGACCACCGCGTCCGCGAGCACCTCGTCGATGGTGAGCTGTCGATCGGCGATGTGGTCCTGAGTGGGGGAGAGGTGGCCGCCTGCGTCGTCATCGAAGCCGTCGTGCGGCTCGTGCCCGGCGCGATGGGCAACGCCGTCAGCCCGGTCACGGAGAGCTTCGGCGAGTCCGGACTGCTGGAGGAACCGCAGTTCACCCGGCCCGCCGAGTTCCGTGGATGGGAGGCTCCGGCGGTGCTGCGCAGTGGCGATCATGCCCGGATCGCCCGCTGGCGGCGCGCCCAGGCGTTGCACCGCACGATCGTCCACCGACCCGATCTCGTCGAGGCCCGGGGCGGCCTCACAGATGATGATCGTCGCCTGTTGGAAGAGTTCCCATCTGCGGCCTATCCTTGACCGTTCGCCATTCCAGGCTGCCCAACCCCCATCGCCACGGGGTACACGAAAGACCGCGCCATGAAGACCACCG
>JAOBWO010000431.1 GCA_025463415.1 Acidimicrobiales bacterium
AGGAGATCACTGATGCCGCTCTCCGAAGAGGAACAACGAATCCTTCGGCAAATCGAAGAGCAACTGCAGGCCGATCCTTCCTTCGCGCTCAAAGTCAACACGCGCAGCCATCAAGGCGTGTCGCGGCGCCGTCTCGTCTGGTCGATCGTGGCCCTGATCGTGTCGCTCGCCGTCGCCATCGCCGCACTGCAGGTCAGTGCCTGGCTGTCGTTCCTCGCCTTCATGGCGATGGTCGTCTCCGGCGTCGTGCTGGAGCGCGAGCTCACGGCTCGCGGCCGCGATCAGTTGAGCCGCATCCCCGATGAACTGCGTCGGCGGGCCGGCCGCTCCACCGACAGCCACTGATTCCTGACCACTGACCGCCCCACTGGTGGGCGTCGATCAAGATTTGTCAGTTGACCGATGGACTCAGTGGACGGATGTTTCAGTGGATGGACAGCGCTGCTGCGCGTCGCGGATCGAACAGCGCGATCGCCCGTCCGCGCGGGCCGAGTCGGCTGCGGATCGCGCTGATGATGTCGGCTGACTGCTGTTCGCAGCGGTGGGCCGAGGCCTCGTCGCCCAGTCCGCCGTAGATCGCTGCGGTTGCGTCGCGGGCGAGCTGCTCCAGCGTGCGCTTGTCGATGCCGGTCATCCGCTCCGCGCGGCGGGCGTGCTCGATCGGGGTCTCGCCGACGTTCGGGCCGAGGTCGATCAACTCGAAGGCCCTCGCGGTGCGCTCCCAGCTGGCGCGGATCCGACCGGCCGGGCCGCGGGGTCTCCGGCGAGCGGCCAGGGCGCGCAGCACTCGGGGGAGCGCCAGCGCCCACGCGGCGGCGCCCGCGATCACGAGCAGCACGATCAGCGTGCCGCCGGAGATGCCGCCGTCGGACTTCGCCGACGCCGGCAGCACGTTCGCCGGGTTCGTGGTGGGGGTCGGAGCGGCCGCCAGGGTCGTCGTGGTCACGGCGGCGCTCGGAGCCAGGGTGGTGTCGGTGCCGCCGGCGTCCGGCGCTTGGCCGGCGGTCGGATCGGCCGGGTCGGTGGCCGTTGCCGCCTGGGCGGCGTCGACGTTCGTGTAGGCGGCGGTACCGGGCTCGCCCCGGCCGGGCGTGGGCTCGAACGAAACCCAACCGATGCCGTCGAACCACACCTCCGGCCAGGCGTGCGCGTTGCGGCCGTACACGTGGTAGAGACCGTCGGCGCCGAGATCTCCGTAGGTGAAGCCGACGGCGACGCGGGCCGGCACACCGATCGAGCGCGCCATCGAGGCGAAGGCTGCGGAGAACTGCTCGCAGTAGCCGCGACGGATGCGAAGGAAGTTCTCCAGTGCATCGTCGCTGTGCCCGCGCTGGATCGACAGGTCGTAGGTGAAGTTGGTGCGGAACCACGTCTGCAAGGCCATCGCCTTGTCGTAGACCGTCGTGACCCCGCTGGTGATCTGCGCGGCGGTCTCGGTGACCGACGTCGGGAACGTGCTCGGCAGCTCGAGCGCGCCATCGGGCGCGCCGACCGACGAGGCGCTGCGGAGCTCGTCCGGGATGAGGTTCTGGATCGACGAGACCACCTGGTAGTTGTTGCCACGACGCAACCCGGGCTTGGGTTCGACGAGCGTGGCCGTCAGCGGTACGTAGTACACGTGGCCGCCGGTGACCTTCGTCGGCGGGAAGGCGGCCGGCAGCAGCGGCCCACCGAGGCCGAGGACGTGGATGTCCTGGACGACGGTGCGGGCGCCGTCCTGCGGCGTGTCGAAGTTGCCCGCGTCGGTGCCGACGGGGATGCCCCATGTGTTGCCGTCGAACACCGTCAGGCCGCTGGCGCGCCAGTAGTGCGGCTCGGGCGAGCTGACGGTGAACAGCTCGACGTTCGACTGGTTGACCAGTTGCGAGCGGATCGTGACCAGTGGGCTGAGCACCTGGGTGACGCTGTTGCGGTCGCGGGTGTCGATCAGGCCCTTGGCGCCTGCACCCGGCAGGCTGGGGCCGACGATCATCCCGCTGAACGCGGCGATGCCGGCGAGCACGACCGCGAGCGGCATCATGCTCATCAGGACACGGCTGCGTGGCCCGATCCACGGGTGGTCGTTGGCGGAGTGCGTCATCCGCAGCACGGCGATCAACGCCAGCGCGGCGGCCAGCCAGCCGGCGGTGAGCGAGACCCGATGGTTGTCGATGCCGAGCGCCGCGGCGAACACGAACAGCACCGCGGTGGGCACGGCTGCCTCGGCGCGGCCGAACGCGCGGAACGCGAACGCGTCGGCCAACATCGCAGCCGTTCCCGCTGCAGCCGAAGCGGCGACGGCGAAGCCACCGACCGCGGCGACCGGGGCGACTGCGCTGGGGAACTGCTCGCGTGCGAGGCGCACGTCGTCACTCAGGAACCGCCAGGTGCGCGACGTCGGGAACGGCCCGGACAGCGAGCTCGGGTAGTACTTCCACGCGATCAGCGCGAACAGGATCGCGACGAGTGCGGGGATGGCGATGTAGCCGGGCGCGTGGACGGCGCGCAGCAGGTACGAGGCGACGTGGATGCCGATCACCACGGCGAGCATCGGGCCGAGGAACTCCCAGCCGGCGAAGACCCGGCAGAAGCCGATCGCGGTGACGACGCTCAGCAGCGTCAGTGCGACGGTGGCGGGAATCGTCGCGCTGGCCCGGGCGCCCGCCGGTTGATCCGGCTCATTGGGGGAGAGCGAGGTGTCCGGTGCTCGCGTCGGCCGGGGCGGCGCGATCGTGCTCACGACGCGGCCCGCGAATCGTTGGCAACTCGCCCGCCCGTCATCGCGACCCACGAGGTGGCGAAGCCGTTGTCCTCCGTGGCATCGATGACGAAGCCGTTGCCGGCACCGCCGATCGCCGTGCACGCCACGGTGATCAAGACGTCGTTGGGGTTGATCTTGCGCCGGGCCTCGGCGACCGCGGCGGAGTCGGGACTGCCGGTCACCATCACGAACAGCCCGAGGCCCTCGCCGGTCGGTGAGGCGAATGGCATCGCAAAGTTCGTGTCGATCGCTTCGCAGTCGGCGAGCGCGTGCATCGCTGCCAGTGGGTTGGTGTTGCGCAGGTCCGTCTCCGACCCGATCACCAACCGCATCGACAGGGCCGACCTGCCGGCAGAGGCGATCGCGCACGCCGCGGCCGAGACCGCCCGCTCGAACGACTCCGGGGTGTACTCGCTGGCCGATGCGTCGAGCACCACGGTGCACCGTCGCAAGCCCTCGGGCTCGACCTCGCGCACCTTCAGCGTCTCGCTGCGCGCCGACGCCCGCCAGTGGATCGACCGGAGGTCGTCGCCGTCGGCGTAGTCGCGCAGTGAGTGGAACTCGGTGCCGTCGCGACCGAGCGACCGCATCCGGAGGTGCCGGCCGATCGGCCCGCTGCTGCCGTTGCCACTGGGCAGGGTCAGCGCGACGTGCGCCGGCAGAACGACGATCTCATGGGTGCCGGCGACGTCGTGGCGCACGGTGCAGAGCCCGAACGGATCGCGGCGCTCGATGGTCAGCGGTCCGAACACGAGCGTGCCGCGCCGCGTGGCGGGAAGCCGGTAGTTGGCCGAGATGGTCTCGCCGCCGCGCATCGGAGCGACCCGCAGCGTGGCTCCGCCCATGCCGCTGACGGGTTCCCACAGGTGCAGCGGCGACGTCGTCAGCCGCGTGCGGTTGGTGATCCGCAGCTCGACGCGGCCGATCTCGCCGACCTGCAGCGTGCTCGGTACGACATGACGGCGGACATCGAGATCGACCCGGCGCGCGTGGGCCCACAGGAACGCCGCGACGACGAGGGTGAAGATGCCCGCGCCGAGCACGAACAGCTCGAGGACGCCGAAGAACCGTCCGATGACGGCTGTCGTCACTGCGAGCACGATCGCGCCCCAACCGTGACGGGTGAGCACGGTTCAGTTGCCTCGGCTGATCGGGACGGAGGCGAGCAGCTCGGCGACTGCTCGCTGTGAGGTCAGCCCTCGCGACGCGGCGTCGGCACGGATGACGAGCCGGTGGCACAAGACGGCGGAGGCGACGGCCTTCACGTCGTCGGGCGTTCCGTACTGCCGGCCCGAGGAGGCCGCGTAGGCGCGGGTGGCCCTGGCCAGCTGCAGCGTGGCGCGGGGCGACATGCCGAGCATGATGCCGGGGTGCTTGCGGCTGGCCTCGGCGAGGTCGACGAGATAGGCCTTGAGCGGATCGGCCAGGTGCACGCCGCGCACGGCCTCGATCATCGCGATGACCTCGGCCGTGGTGACGACGGGGCGGATGTCGCTGAGCGCCTCGGACGCGCCGTGCGCGTCGAGGATCGAGAGCTCGGCCTCGCGACCCGGATAGCCGAGGGAGAGGCGGATGAGGAAGCGGTCCAGCTGGCTCTCGGGCAGGCGGTAGGTGCCCTCCTGCTCGACGGGGTTCTGCGTCGCGATGACCATGAACGGCGGGCTCAGTGGGTGAGTGCGGCCCTCGACCGACACTTGACGCTCCTCCATCGCCTCCAGCAACGCCGACTGCGTCTTGGGGGACGCGCGGTTGATCTCGTCGGCCAGGACGATGTTCGCGAACAACGGGCCCGGCCGGAAGTCGAAGGTCTCGGTTGAGCGCTGATAGATGCTGACGCCGACGAGGTCGGTGGGCAGCAGATCGGGAGTGAACTGCACGCGCTTCCACGTGCACTCGATCGACGCGGCCAGGGCCTTGGCGAGACTGGTCTTGCCGACACCCGGGACGTCCTCGATCAGCAGATGCCCCTCCGCGAGCAGGCAGACCACCGCCATCTGGATCTCGCGGGGCTTGCCGTGGACCACCCGACCGACGTTGTCGGTGATCGCGTCGAACAGCGATGCGAACGTGGGGATCTGAGTCGTTGGAGCGGCCGTCACGGCTGCCAGGGTAGACGCCTGCGCAGGGCATGCAGTGTCAGTGGGGGTACGGTGACGCCGTGGATTCGATGTACCTCGCTGTCGACATCGGGGGCACGAAGCTCGCTGCCGCAGTGGTCGACGACGACGGCCGGGTCGTCGTGCGCGACCGTGTCGCGACGCCGCAGCGCGAGGTCTGGCCCGCGCTCGAGCGACTCATCCTGCGCGTGATGGCCGCTGCACCCGCCCCGCTCGTCGCCGTCGGCGCCGGATGCGGTGGCCCACACGACCTTGCTTCGTCCACTGTGTCGCCCCTGCACATCCCGTCGCTGGTCGACTTCGATCTGCGCACCGCGCTCGCGGAGGCCACGTCGTTGCCGGCGTTCATCGACAACGATGCCAAGGCCCTGACCCTCGGCGAGGCGTGGTGCGGCGCCGGTCGCGGCGAGATGAACATGGTCGGCGTCGTCGTCGGCACGGGCGTCGGCGGGGGCATCCTCTCCAACGGTCGGCTGTTGCAGGGGCGCCTCGGCAACGCCGGGCACATCGGCCACATCGTCGTCGAGCCCGAGGGTCGGCCGTGCTCCTGCGGAGG
This sequence comes from Acidimicrobiales bacterium, assembly GCA_025463415.1. Taxonomy (GTDB): domain Bacteria; phylum Actinomycetota; class Acidimicrobiia; order Acidimicrobiales; family Ilumatobacteraceae; genus WLMZ01. The sequence continues at coordinate 5,414 of JAOBWO010000431.1, forward strand.
CATCGGCTGCCTCGAGGCCTACGCCTGCGGGCCGGCGATCGAGGCCGAGACCGGCCGCCCCCCGCAGCGCGCCCCGCAGAGCATCATCGAGCGCACCGGGCTGCTGGTCGGCCGGGCCCTGTCGTCGTTGTCAGCGGTGGTCGACTTCAACCTCGCAGTGGTCGGCGGATCGGTGGCGCTCGGCTTCGGCGAGCCGTTCTTCGCCGCGGCCCAGGCCGAGGTCGCGTTGCGGGCCAAGCTGTCGTTCACCGAGCACCTCGAGATCCGACGTGCCGGCCTGGGTGAGCTCGCCCCGCTCGTCGGCGCAGCAGCGGTCGCGCGTCGTGGTCTCGGCGTCGGCACCCACGTCCCTACCCGCAGGTAACCCCGCGGTATCGTGGCGCCATGCAGCCCACGTACACGCCAGAGGCCGAGGCCTACCGCGAGAAGGTCCAGGCGTTCCTGGCCGAGAAGCTCCCCACCAACTGGAAGGGCATCGGCCAGCTCGAGACGGAGGCGATGCAGACATTCGTCACGGAGTGGCGGGCGGTGCTCAACGAGGCGCGCTACCTCGCGCCCGGCTGGCCGGCCGAGTACGGCGGTGGCGGCCTGTCGGCGCTGGAGCAGGTGATCGTCGGCGAGGAGTTCGCGAAGGCCGGTGTGCCGACGGGCGGCTACAACGACACGTTCGGCATCCAGATGCTGGGCAACACCTTGCTGCAGTGGGGGACCGACGAGCAGAAGGCGTACTACCTCCCGCGCATCCTGCGCAACGACGACATCTGGTGCCAGGGCTACAGCGAGCCCAACGCCGGCTCGGACCTGTCCAACATCGGTCTGAAGGCCGAGCTGGACGGTGACCAGTGGGTGCTCAACGGTCAGAAGATCTGGACCAGCGCCGGCCACCTCGCCGACCACATCTTCACCCTCGCCCGCACCGACCCCGATGCGCCACGCCACAAGGGCATCTCGTTCCTGCTCGTCGACATGCGCCAGCCCGGCATCGAGGTCCGCCCGATCAAGATGATCTCCGGCGAGAGCGAGTTCAACGAGGTCTTCTACACCGACGCGGTGTGTCCGAAGGAGAACGTGATCGGCGGCCTCAACAACGGCTGGGCCGTGGCGATGACGCTGCTCGGCTACGAGCGCGGCGAGGCAGCTGCCACGTTCCCGATCCGGTTCCGCGGCGAGTTCGATCGGCTCATCGCGCTCGCCCGAACGTTCGGCGTCAATGGTGACCCGGTCATTCGTCAGCGCCTCGCCGGCTGCTACGCCAAGGTCGAGATGATGCGCTACTTGGGCATGCGCACCCTGACCAAGTTCGTGCACGGCCACCACCCCGGTGCCGACGGCTCGATCTTCAAGCTCTACTGGAGCGAGTACCACCAGGTCGTGACGGAGCTGGCGATGGACATCATGGGCGCCGACGGGCTGGTGCCCACCGGCCGGCCCCCCAGCAGCGCGTTCCAGACCGACGACGCGAGCGCGCCCAACAGCACGGCGTCGTGGGCCAGCGTGTTCCTCAACGCACGGGCCGGCACGATCTATGCGGGATCGAGCCAGATCCAGCGGAACATCATCGGCGAGATGGTCCTCGGCCTGCCCAAAGAGCCGCGTCCGGCCTCATGACGGGTAGCGGCGCGAGCGGTGGATCAGGCGCTCGGTTCTCGTGGGTGAAGGTCGCGCTCGCGCTCGCCGCGCGTCCGGGGCTCTGGCCGACAGCGCGACGCCAGATGCGCCGCACCGCGGCGCCCGGTTGGTTCAAGCGGCCGCCGTTCCTTCCGCTGCCGAGCGGCGAGTACCTGCGCTTCCGGTTGGTGACGCAGTACGGCGACGCGCTGCATCGCCCCGAGCCTGCCGATGTGATCAACTACCTCTCGTGGTGCCGGGCATGGGACAGCAACCCTTGAGCGCCGACGCCGCGCCCGGAAACCGCGCTCGACCTGCCCGAGCCCCTCGGTAAGGTCGGCCCATGCGCAGCGCACTCGTTCTGAACGCGACGTACGAGCCGCTCAGCGTCGTGCCCGCACGGCGTGCCGCCTGTTTGATCCTCGCGGACAAGGCCGATCTCATCTCCGACGACGGCACCCAACTGCACTCCGAGAACCTCGCGCTGCCGAACCCGCTCGTGATCCGGCTGCGCTACGTCGTCAAGGTGCCGTACCACCGGCGCACTGCGCTGTCGCGTCGGGCCGTGTTCATGCGCGACGACCACCGCTGCCAGTACTGCGGCGCGCACGCGGACTCCATCGACCACGTGATGCCGCGCTCGCGCGGGGGTCGCAACGAGTGGGAGAACGTCGCCGCGGCGTGCCGGCCGTGCAACCTGCACAAGCGCGACCGCACGCCCGACGAGGCCGACATGCGCCTGGCGCGTACGCCATCCGCGCCGCGCGAGCAGGCGTGGGTGACGGTGTCCGTCGGCCGGGTCCCGGAGGCGTGGAAGCCCTACATCGCTGCCGCATCCTGACCGCGGTGTGGGACCTCGAGATCCATCGCGGCACTGCCGCGGAGTTCCATGCGCTGGAGATGCCTCCGGTCATCGAGCCAGTGGTGTGGTGGTTCGAGGTCCGTTCTGCGGCACTCGTGCTGGGTTCGGCCCAGCCGGCCACACACGTCGACGCCGCGGCGTGCGCGGCCCGAGGCGTCGACGTCGTCCGCCGGCGAAGTGGCGGGGGAGCCGTGCTGCTGGAGCCCGGCGACGCACTGTGGGTCGACGTGCTTCTGCCGGCGGCCGACGCGCGCTGGACGCCCGACGTGAGCAGGTCCGCGTGGTGGCTCGGCGAGGTGTGGCAGGACGCGCTCGGCGCCGTCGGTGAGGACGGGCTCACCGTCCATCGAGGGCCGATGGTGCGCACCGAGTGGTCGGACCGTGTCTGCTTCGCGGGGATCGGCGGAGGCGAGGTGGTGCGCGGCGGGGCCAAGGTGGTCGGGATCAGCCAGCGGCGCACCCGCGCCGGCGTGCGCTTCCAGTGCGCGCTCTATCGTCGGTGGCGACCCGACGCCCACGTGCCGCTGTTCGCCACGCCCGGCCCTACTGCCGACGACCTCGCCGGCTGTGTGATCCCCGTCGACGTCGACCCCACCACGATGATGGCCGCCTTCCTGGCCTCCCTCCGCGCCTGACGCCCGGCCGCACCTGACGCCCGCCGCACCCCCCACGCCCCGCCCCCATAGCCCCCCACGCCCCGCCCCCACAGCGCCCCACGCCCCCAACTTCCGCGCAAACGTCGGCCCCCGAGGGGGCCGATTCCACTGCGAACAACAGCAAGCGCGGCCCCTTCGACCCGTCTCCCATGGTTCTGCCCCTGAAAATCGGCGGTTTTGGGGGCTTGAACTTGCGCGGAAGTGGGGGTGGGGGTGGTGAGATCGCCACGGGTCCCCACCGGTCGTTCGCGCGGTGCGCGCGCAACTGCTTCCATTCTCGGGCGGAATCGCGCCGTCTGTGGGCGACGTGGGTGATTCGAGGGGGAGAAAGGGTGCCAGAGGGTGACAAGTGGGTTGACTGTGGGTGGATAGTGGGGCATAGTGGGGAGGTATGGGAAGCCCGGACCATGCGAGGCAGCGATTTCGGGAGGCAGCGAAAGAGATCAACCCACCGTGCAGAAGTTCCTCGGCGTTTTCGAACGCCAGCTCGACGTGAAGGGGCGG
>JAOBWO010000464.1 GCA_025463415.1 Acidimicrobiales bacterium
GAGCCCGTCGCCCCGGCTCCCGCGCCACCGCCGGCGAAGGCCGCAGCGAAGCGGGCGCCGCGGACATCGCCGCGGGCTGCCACGACCCGGGCGGCCGTCGCCGCTCCCGCACCTGCACCTGCACCCGCTCCGAACGAGGCTGCGGCACCGGCCAAGGCACCACGCCGGCGGCCGGCGAAGAAGGCGGCCGAGCCCGCATGAGGGTCGCGACGTGGAACGTCAACTCGCTGAAGGCACGCCTCGGACGCGTCGAGGAGTGGCTCGCTGACGTGCAGCCCGACGTGCTCTGCATGCAGGAGACGAAGCTGGCCGACGATGCCTTCCCGGCACTGACCTTCCAGGCACTCGGCTACGAGACGGCGCACCATGGTCAGGGGCAGTGGAACGGGGTCGCGATCCTCTCAAAGGTCGGCCTCACCGACGTCGTCGCGAACTTCGCCGATGGTGGAGCTCCGGAGGCCGAGGCCCGGTTGATCACCGCAACGTGCGGCGGGATCCGAATCACCTCGGTCTACGTCCCCAACGGCCGTGCGCTCGATCAGGACCACTACCAGTACAAGCTGGCGTGGCTCGCGCGCCTGCAGGCGCATGTCTCGATGCAGTCGACACCGAGCGATCCGGTGATCGTCACCGGTGACTTCAACATCGCGCCAGACGACCGCGACGTCTACGACCCGAAGAAGTTCGTCGGTGCGACCCACGTCAGCCCAGCCGAGCGCGACGCCCTCGGCCGCCTGTGCGACTGGGGGATGACAGACGTCTTCCGCCACTTCCACGACGAGGACAAGGTCTACTCGTGGTGGGACTACCGCGCCGGTGACTTCCACATGGGTCGCGGCCTGCGCATCGACCTCATCCTCGCCACCCGACCGGTGCTCGATCGCAGCCGCTTCTGCATCGTCGATCGCAACGCGCGCAAGGGCACCTCGCCGAGCGACCACGCTCCGGTGCTGGTCGACCTGGACATGACGTGACAGCCGCCGACGCATCCGGCCTGCCGATGGATCATCCCCTCGCGCGCGAGAACGGTCCGGCGAACATGCGCGAGGCGATCAACGAGCGCGTCGCCAGCCAAGCCGTCGTCACGGGCGCCCGGGCCGACCTCGCCGATGCGACGCGCACGATCATCGACGAGCTGATGCGCAGCACGGCCGACGACGCCGAGTTCGTGCAGGCCGCCGGGCTCGTCGTCCAGGCCGCCCAACTCTTGCGTGAGCAGGCCCACGGACGCAGCTACGAGGGTGTCGCGGAGGCCTCGCTGTCGGACGGCGCCTCGAAGTTCATCGACTTCAGCCCCTTCATCGGTGTGCTCAACCCACTTGCGCCGCCGCTCAGCGTCCGCTTCGACGAGGACCGGACGGTGATCGGCACGTGCACGTACGGTGCCGCGTACGAGGGTCCTCCCGGCTGCCTGCACGGTGGTTTCATCGCTGCTGCGTTCGACGAGATCCTCGGGTTCGCCCAGGCGTACTCGGGTCGGCCGGGGATGACCGGCAACCTCAACATCTCCTACAGGTCGCCGACACCGCTGTTCCGCGAGGTCACCTTCGTCGGCCGGCTCGACCGGGTCGAGGGCCGCAAGATCTTCGCCAGCGCGACGCTCAGCGACGGCGACCGGCTGTGCGCGCAGGCCGAAGGGCTGTTCATCTCGATGAAGCCGGCGGTGTTCGAACGGCTGATGCAGCTGCGCGTGAACCCGGGCGAAGATCCGCCGACGACGCCTCGGGTGTCGTCTCCAGCGCCCGACTGAGCGCTGCCAGCATGCGCGGCGCGATCCGCGCCGCGGCGAGTGGTCCGATTCCGGTGAGCCGAGCGACCGACTCGGTGGTCGTCGGTCGGGCCTGTGCAACGGCGCGCAGCGCTTCGTCGGAGCAGATCGTGTTGGGATCGACCTGCGCCGCACGTGCCGCCGTCGAGCGCCAAGCGACGAGCGCGACGTAGATGGGATCCGGTTGAGGCCGGGGACGGCGGGCCATCGGCGGCGGTACCGGTGGATCGGCAGCCCCTGCCTCGGCGATCCCGGCGATCAGCGGCGATGGTCGAGACAACCGGTCCTTGCGCCGGCCGGCCCAGGAGACGACGAGCGCCTCGCGAGCTCGGGTGCACGCGACGTACAGCAAGCGGGCCTCCTCGTCGCGCTGCGCCGGCGTGACGGCCGAGGTGTGCGGCACCAGCCCGTACTCCGCGCCGATGACGAACACGCGCTGCCACTCACGTCCCTTCGCGGTGTGGAAGGTGAGCAGATCGACGGCGTCGTCGGGCTCCGGGTCGTCGAGATCGTCGAACGGTGAGTGCAGCTCCACCCAGGCACGGAACGTGATCCCGGGGGCCTGGGCGAGGTAGCGGTCGGCCGCTTCCGCGACGCGGGTGCGGATCGCCCCGGGGGAGCCCTCGGCCATCACGGCCTCGATCCACTCACCGAGCTCGGTGGCGCCGCGCTTGCCGGATGCCTCGCGGATCGCGTTGCCCAGCTGGCGCTCGTTGCCAGCCCGACCTTGCAGGTTGATCGGCACGCCCGCCGTGGTGAGCGCATCCGCAGCGGCGTTGAGCTGAGCGATGGTGCGGGCCAGCACGGCGCAGCTGCGCCACGACTGGTTCGAGGCAACGATGTCGCGGACGAGCCTGCTGATGCCGGCGTTCTCGGCATCGTCGTCGGCGAACTCGGCCACGCGCACGGCGGGGCCGTCGCGTGTGACGGCGATCGAGTCGTCGGATTGGTCGGCGTGCTCCAACACAGTGCGCGCCGCGTTGATGATCTGCGGGGTGCACCGGTAGTTGCGTTGCAGGCGCACGATGGTGACGCCCGGGTAGATGTCCTCGACGTTGCTCATGATCGCCGGGTCTGCGCCGTTGAAGCCGAAGATGGCCTGGCGCGGGTCGCCGACGATGCAGAGGTCGGGACGGCCGTCGCGGATCGCTTCGAGCACTGCGTGCTGGAGCGGGTTGAGGTCCTGACCCTCGTCGACGAAGAGGTGGCGGTACCGCCAGCGCACGCCGTCGGCCCACAGGCGGTCGGTGCGCATGAACTGCACGGTCTGCTCGAGCAGGTCGTCGAAGTCGACCACGCCGCGCCGCCGCTTCACCGTGGCGTAGGCCTCGGCCACGGCCGACAGCTGCGCGCCGGTGAGGTTGGTGCGGCGGCCGGCGCGCTTGGCCGCCACCGCGTACTCGGCATAGGGCACGCGTCGGGCGCGGCTCCAGTCCATCTCGGCCATGGTCACGAACGGATCGACCGTGAACGGCACTGCGCGCACGGCTTCGTCGAGCAGGCGCATGCGATCGTTGACGATGTTCAGCGTCGGCTGCCCGTTGTCGGCCGCGCGTTGGCGCAGCAGCCGCAGCGCGATCGCGTGGAACGTGCCGGCCTCGATCCGGTCACGCAGCCCGGTGCGGCGCAGTCGACGTTGCAGCTCGCTGGCGGCCTGGGCGGTGAACGTGAGCGCCAGCACGTGCTGTGCGTGCACGTCCGGATCAGTGGCCACGCGGTGGGCGATCCGCCTGGTCAGCACGGTCGTCTTGCCGGAACCGGGTGCGGCGATGATGGCCAGCGGACCACCGACGACCGTGACTGCTTCGCGTTGATCGGCGTCCAACCCGGTGAGCAACGCGGCGACGTCCACGGGGGAACGCTACGTCGCGGATTCCCGATCGCGCGCCGCGTATAGTGGCGCGCATGCCATACCCGAAGAAGCTGCTCAACGCCGACGAGACGGTCGCCCTCGACCTCCACCCGCACTGGTGGTTCTTCTCCGAGGCCGCCGGTGCGTTGATCCTCAGCATCATCGCGGGAATCGCCGTGCTGGTCTTGGTCGACAGCGACAGCAGCGCGCGCAAGCCGCTGCTGATCGTCGTCCTCATCGCCGTCGTGCTCTCGGCCATCTGGCTGTTCCGGCGGTACTCGAAGTGGGTCACGACCAACTTCGTGATCACCAACGACCGGATCATCTTCCGCCAGGGCGTGATCGCGAAGAGCGGCATCGAGATCCCGCTCGACCGTGTCAACAACGTCAACTTCCACCAGAGCATCTTCGAGCGCATGCTCGGAGCAGGCGACCTGCTGATCGAGTCCGGTGGCGAGGACGGCCAGCAGCGCTTCACCGACGTGCGCAAGCCGCAGAACGTGCAGAACCTGATCCACTCACAGGTCGAGGCGAAGAACCGTCAGCGTGGCGCCTACGCCGCGCCCGTCGTCACCGCAGCGCCGCTGGACGTGGCCGGGCAGTTGGAGAAGCTCGAAGGTCTGCTGCAGCGCGGGTCGCTGTCGCAGGAGGAGTTCGACGCGCAGAAGGCTCGCTTGCTCGGCGCGTGAGTGCCGCGTCCGGGCGACGGGTGATGGCCGTCGCTCGGGTCTATGCGACGCTCGCCGCGCCGTAGCCGACGAACCGTCCGTCCTCGCGCCGCACCTCGCGCACGCGGCGCACGGCAGCACGGTCGATCGGTCCGTAGATGTGCGGGAACTGGTCGGCCAGCGGTTGGTTCGGCGAGTCGCCACCGATGTGCGCCGGGGCCTCCCAGACGCACGCGCTGGTGAGGTCGGCGACCTCCACGTCGAGCACGACGAATTCGCCGGAGACCGTTCGGTAGAACGCGTTGGCCACTCCGAGCAGCACCTGCTCGTCGTCGGTGCAGTGGATGAAGCCCTCGGTCGCGAGCGACGGGTTGGTGACCGGTTCCTCAGGCACGAGCCGATCCCACTCGGCCCGCGGCATCAGGTGGAGCACGGTCGTCATGGCCGACCTCTACCGACGGACCTCGTTGAAGGAATCGGTGATCGCACCATCGACAGCGTGCACGATCCATGCCGTTGGATCGGTGACGGCGCCGGGTTCGGCGATCGCGACGATGCAGCCGCCGAACCCTCCGCCGGTCATCCGTGCTCCGTGCACCCCTGGCACCGCGGCCAGTGATTCGACAGCGGCGTCCATCGCGGCCGTGCTCGTCTCGAAGTCGTCGCGCAGGCTGGCGTGCGACTCGGTCATCAGCCGTCCCGCGGCAACGCGATCGTCGCGCCGGAGCGCATCCGCGAAGTCGCGCACGCGTTGGTTCTCGGTGATCACGTGTCGGGCGCGTCGCTGGAGCACGTCGTCCTGCAACTGGTCGACCGAGGCGATGTCCGCATCGCGCAGCGGGCCGATCACCTGCTCGGCGCGTGCGCACTGCGCGACGCGGTCGGCGTATCCGCTGCCGACCAGTGTTCGATGGGCGACGAAGCGGACGACGACGTCGAGGTCCGCAGCTAGCGGCACCGCCTCGGTCTCCAGGGACGTGCAGTCGATCAGCAGTGCGTGACCGGAGCGACCGGCCGCGATGCACAGCTGATCCATGATCCCGCACGGCACCCCGCTGGCCCGGTGCTCGGCGCGCCTGCAGAGCTCGGCCAGTGCCGGAGCGTCGCCGTCGAAGCCGAGCGAGAGCGCGGCGGCGATCTCCAAGGCCGCGCTGCTCGAGAGCCCCGCGCCGATCGGGATGTCCGTGGTGATCGTGGCACGCAGTGCCCGCGCCGCGCCGCCGATCTCGGCCGCGACTGCGGCGACGTACCTGGCCCACGGGGGCTGGACCGACGCCGGGTCCGCAACCGGCAGGGTGATCCGCGCCGAGTTCGGCTCCGATGTCGAGGTCAGCTCGACCGCGTCGCCGCGGTCCTCGCCGTCGAAGACCGTCCAGCGATCGATCGTCATCGGCATCACGAGACCACCGGTGTAGTCGGTGTGATCACCGATCAGGTTGACCCGTCCCGGTGCGCGGAAGCGAACCCGGCTCAAGCCGCGCCCAGGTGCAGCGCGATGCTGAGTCGTTCGATCGCCTCGAGATCGAACGGGGCGCGGAGTGCGATGTTGATCTGGTCCGCGCCTGCCGCGACGTACTCGCCGATCCGCTCCAGCACCTGATCATCCGATCCGGTGAGGCACCCGCCGCGAGCGAGATCAGCCAGCTCGCCGAACTGTGCCTGCAGGCTCTCCTCGGTCCACGCCAGTGCGAGGTTGACGGCGCGCGTGATCTCGTTCGGATCGCGGCCGACCGACTCGCAGTGCTGGTCGAGCACGCCGCACTTGCGCGCGAACGCCTGTGCCGACACGAACGGCACGTTCCAGCCGTCGGCGTAGCGGGCGGCGATCTTCAGGGTTCGCTTCTCTCCGGCCCCGCCGATCCAGATCGGGATGTGGGGCTGCACCGGACGGGGTTCGTTGCGGGCCTCGACGAGGCTGAAGTGGGTTCCCGTGAAGCTCGACACCTCGTTGCGCAGCAGGCCGCGTAGGACCTGCACGCCCTCCTCGAGCTGGTCGAGACGGGTCTTCGCATCGGGGTAGGGAATGCCGTACGCGTCGTACTCGACCTCTGCCCAACCGGCGCCGAGGCCCATCTCGGCGCGTCCGCCGGAGAGGTGGTCGATCGCCGTGATCGCCTTGGCCAGCACGGCCGGATGGCGGTAGCCGATCGAGTACACGAGCGAGCCGATCCGCACGCGGGAGGTCTCGACGGCGAGGGCGGCGTGGAGCGCGACGGCCTCGAGGCACTCGGCGTCGTCCGGCTTGCCGGTGGCACCATAGAAGTGATCCCAGATCGAGATCCACCCGTAGCCCAGCGACTCGATCGTGCGCCACGACCGGCGCAGCTCGTCGGTGCCGATGTGCTGCAGACCGGTGTGAACGCCGAAGACCGTCATGGCGCGAAACCGTACCGCTCGCTGTCCGCGCCGTCCATGTTGACCCACGTGGCGCGCTCCCACGAGACTCGGTGACCATTCCACGGCGAGACGGAGCTCCACATGTCAGGTCCACTCAGCGGTTACCGGATCATCGAGATCGCCGGCATCGGCCCCGGCCCGTTCGCGGCGATGATGCTCAGCGACATGGGTGCGGAGGTCATCCGCGTCGAGCGCACGCAGGCCGTGCGCGAGGGTGGCGGTGCGAACGGCGACGTCCTCCAGCGCAATCGCCGCAGCATCGCGATCGACCTCAAGTCCGAGGCCGGCCGCAACGCGCTGCTGTCGCTCGTCGAGCACAGCGATGCGCTGATCGAAGGTTTCCGCCCCGGGGTGATGGAGCGGCTCGGCCTCTCGCCCGAGGTCTGCTTCGAGCGCAACCCGAAGCTGGTGTTCGGGCGGATGACGGGGTGGGGCCAGGACGGCCCGTACGCGAACGCCGCGGGCCACGACATCAACTACATCTCGCTCGCCGGTTCGCTGGCCCACTTCGCGCGCGCCGGTGAGGCACCCGTGCCTCCGTTGAACATGGTCGGCGACTTCGGGGGCGGCGGCATGTACCTGGCGTTCGGCGTGGTCTGCGCCTTGCTGGAGGCCCAACGCAGCGGCACAGGCCAGGTCGTCGATGCTGCGATGGTCGACGGCGCAGCGAGCCTGATGAGCATGTTCTGGGCGTTCAGGTCGATGGGCGTGTTCGACGAGAACGCGCCCGGCACGAACCTGCTCGATACCGGCGCGCACTTCTACGACGTGTACGAGTGCAGCGACGGCAAGTACATCTCGGTGGGCTCGATCGAGCCGCAGTTCTACGCCGAGCTGCTGAAGGTCACCGGGCTCGACACCGATCCGGAGTTCCAACGGCAGAACGACCACGGGCTCTGGCCGCACCTCAAAGAGCGCCTCGGCGAGCTGTTCCGGTCCAAGAGCCGCGCCGAGTGGTGTGAGCTGATGGAGCACACCGACATCTGCTTCGCGCCGGTGCTGACGATGACGGAGGCCGCAGCCCATCCGCACAACGTGCAGCGCGAGACCTTCGTCGACTTCGAGGGCGTCGTGCAGCCCGCGCCTGCGCCGCGCTTCAGTCGCACCAAGCCGCTGATCACCCTGCCGCCGTCGCGCCCGGGCCAGCACACGCGCGAGGTGCTCGGCGATTGGGGATTCGACCCGACGGTGATTGACTCGTTGTTCGAAGCGGGTGCGGTCAAGTAGCCCTCCCGTGACCGCCATCGATGTCCGGTGACGGGACCAACCCCCAAGGAGCCGCTGTGGGAACCCTCGTTGCTTTCCATGCGCATCCCGACGACGAGTGCATCGGCACGGGCGGCAGCCTGGCGCGCGCCTCGGCCGAAGGGCATCGGGTCGTGCTCGTGCTCGCCACCAACGGCGACTTCGGCGAGGTGCCCGAAGATCTCGCCGACGGTGAGACCCTCGTCGACCGGCGTCGCGCCGAGGTGCTCCGTTCGGCCGATGTCCTCGGTGTGCACCGCGTCGCCTGGCTCGGATACAAGGACAGTGGGATGACGGGGTGGGAGCAGAACGCCGACCCGGAGTCGTTCCACCAGGCCGACGTGGAGTTCGCCGCCGAACGGCTCGCCACGATCCTGCGTGAGGAATCGGCCGACGTGCTCACCACGTACGACTGGCACGGCAACTACGGTCACCCCGACCACGTCAAGGTCCACGTCGTCGGCAACCGCGCAGCCGAGCTCGCCGGCACGGCTGCCGTGTACGAGATGACGGTCAACCGCGACGCCATCGTGCGGCAGATGAGCACAGCGCGCGCCGCAGGCGACGAAGCGTTCGGCGGTGAGGAGTTCGATCCCACCGGCCCGGCCGATGACGGCAACCCGATGGGCATGCCCGAGAACGAGATCACCCACCAGGTGGACGTGCGCGAGTACGCCGAGATCAAGCGGGACAGCATGCGCTGCCACGCCAGTCAGATCACCGACACCAGCTTCTTCCTGCAGATGCCGACGGAGATGTTCGCCGAGGCGTTCGGCACCGAGTGGTTCATCAAGCACGGTGCCGAGCCCGGCCCACGCCTCGGCTGGTTGTTCGAGTGACCCGTCTGTACCTGGTGCGCCACGGCCGTGCCGCCGCAGGGTGGGACACCCATCCGGATCCCGGTCTCGACTCGCTCGGGTTGCATCAGGCCGAGCAGATGGCGGACCAGCTCGCCCCTCTCGGGCCGTTCGGTCTGATCAGCAGTCCGCTCCAGCGCTGCCGTGAGACGGCAGCCGTGCTCGGCGCGCGCTGGAACATCGAGGCGCGCATCGAGCCGATGGTTGCCGAGATCCCCTCGCCCGAGGGCGTGCCGATGGGAGAGCGTGTCGATTGGCTGCGCGGTGCGATGTCCGGCACGTGGACCGCGCTCGGCCCGCGCTACGCCGCGTTCCGGGACGGCGTTGCCGAATGCCTCCTGTCGTTGCAGCACGACACGG
>JAOBWO010000005.1 GCA_025463415.1 Acidimicrobiales bacterium
GCGTGACGAAGACGCCGATCGGGTCGACGGCCGTGGTGGCCGAGATGGCCGGGATGCGCATCCTGCCGCCGGTGTTGATCGCAGCCGTCGTGTCGCTGTTCCTCACCGACGGCGTGTCGATCATCCACACCCAACGCTCCCGAGCGACGACGTGACGCGCCGTCGAGCGGCGCGCACCGTCGACCCGGTGTCCGACGACGACTACCGTCGCCTGCTGACGTTCCGTGACGGGTTGCGCCGGTTCCTCCACTGGAGTGAGTCCCAGGCAGCCGCGGTGGGGCTCACGGCTGCCCAGCACCAGCTGCTGCTGGCGGTGCGCGGACATCCCGGCGAACGGCCGCCGACGATCGGCGATGTCGCCGATCGCCTGCTGCTCAAGCACCACAGCGCGGTCGAGCTGGTGGCGCGGGCCTGCGCTGCGGGTCTGCTGGAGCGCCGACCGGATCCCGACGATCGTCGCGTCGTGCGGCTGACCTTGACGCCCGACGGCGCTCAGCGCCTCGCGGGGCTGTCGGTGCTGCACCTCGAAGAGCTGCGCCGGCTGGGACCTCGGCTGCAACCGCTGTGGTCGGGTCTCGACTGACCCGCGGGCCTCGTCACCTGAGGTGATCGAGGGCCTGGGCGAGATCGGCGACGAGGTCCGCCCCCGATTCGATCCCGACCGACAAGCGCACCAGCGCCGCGGGAACCTGGAGCGGCGACCCGGCGACGGATGCATGCGTCATCAGTCCTGGATGCTCGATCAGGCTCTCGACCGCGCCGAGCGATTCGGCGAGCGTGAACAGTTCGGTGTGGCGGACGACTTCGAGCGCACTGGCTTCGCCGCTGCGGGCGACGGTCTCGTGCAACGTGAAGCTGACCATGCCGCCGAAGTCGCGCATCTGCTTCGCTGCCGCCGCGTGACCGGGGTGATCGGGCAGCTGCGGGTAGAGGACGCGATCGACGGCAGGGTGACCGAGGAGCAGTTCGACGATGGCCCGCGCGTTGGCGCAGTGTCGCTCCATCCGGATCGCCAGCGTCTTGACGCCGCGCAGGACGAGATAGCAGTCGAACGGGGCTGGGATCGCGCCGGCGGCGTTCTGGGTGAACCGGATCCGGTCGGCCAGGGTGTCGTCGTTCAACGCGACGAAACCGCCGACCACGTCGCTGTGCCCACCCAGGTACTTCGTGGCCGAGTGGACGACGATGTCGGCGCCGAGCGCGAGCGGCTGCTGCAGGTACGGCGTGGCGAAGGTGTTGTCGACCACCACCAGCGCACCGCGATCATGGGCGAGCGCGGCGATGGCTTCGATGTCCACGCACGTCAGCAGCGGGTTGGTCGGCGTCTCCAGCCAGACCATCTTCGTGTCCGCCGGCCAGCTCGCGGCGAGGCCGTCGATGTCAGTGAGGTCCATCGCGCTCCACGGGAAGCCGAGCGGCTCCCACACCTTGGAGATCAGCCGGAACGTTCCGCCGTAGGCGTCGTTGCCGAGCAGGATCCTGTCGCCCTGGTGGAGCACGCGCAGCACGTTGTCCTCCGCGGCCAGCCCGCTGGCGAAGGCGAACCCGTGACGGGCGCCTTCCAGCGATGCGACACAGGTCTCCAGTGCGGCACGCGTGGGGTTGCCGCTGCGTGAGTACTCGAAGCCCTTGTGGTTGCCGACGCCCTCATGGGCGAACGTCGTGCTCAGCGTGATCGGCGTGACGACCGCGCCGCTGGCCGCATCGGGCTCCTGCCCCGCGTGCACCGCGCGTGTTTCGAAGCCCCAGCCGGCGTCCTGTTCCAGGTCACCCATGCCACTCACCCATGCCGCTCACCCACGCGCAGCCACCTGGAGGTAGGCGAGTACATCGGAACGGGTCATCACCGACACCGGCCGACCACCGGAGAGCACGAGCAGCGCCGCCGAGGAGTCGAGCATCTGGACCGCGAGCTCGATCTTCTGGCCGACACCGATCGTCGGCAACTTCGGCCCCATCACGCTCTGCACCTCGCGATCCATCACCGACGGGTCGTGGAAGACCGCGTCCATCAGCTCCAGTTCGTCGACCGCGCCGGACACCTCGGCGTTGGCGAACGGCGGTGTGTTCTTGCACACCGGCAGCTGGCTGACCTCGTGGGCACGCATCAGGTCGATCGTCTCGCGCACCGTCTGCGTCGGGTTGACGTAGAGCAGCTCCGGAGTGCTGCCTCGACTTCCCAACATCGCACCGACGCACTGATCGCACTCGGTGAGGAACCCGAAGTTGGCCATCCACGCGTCGTCGAAGATCTTCGAGAGGTAGCCCCGTCCGGAGTCCGGGTTGAACACGACGACGATGTCGTCGGGCTTGGCCGCCTTCGCGACGCGGATGGCTGCCGCAACCGCCATCCCGCCACTGCCGCCGATCAGGATCCCCTCTTCCCGACTGACCCGACGCGCGGTGAGGAAGCTCTCCTCGTCGCTGATCGCGATCACGCCGTCGTACAGGCTGGCGTCCCACGCTGCGGGGAAGAAGTCCTCGCCGACGCCCTCGACGAGGTACGGCCGGCCCGAGCCGCCGCTGAACACCGAGCCCTCGGGATCTGCGGCGATGATCTTGATGTCGGGGTTCTTCTCGCGGAGGTATTGCGCGGTGCCGGTGATCGTCCCGCACGTGCCGGCACCGGCGACGAAGTGGGTGATCCGGCCGCCGGTCTGCTGCCACAGCTCGGGCCCCGTCGTCTTGAAGTGCGACAGCGGGTTGTTCGGGTTCGCGTACTGGTTCGGCCGGAACGCGGAGAGCTCGTTGGTCAAGCGCTCGGCCACCTTGTAGTAGCTCGTCGGGTCCTCCGGCGCGACGGCGACGGGGCAGACGATCACCTCGGCGCCGTACGCGCGCAGCAACGACACCTTCTCCGGGGCGACCTTGTCGGTCATCACGAACACGCACCGGTAGCCGCGTTGCGCAGCGACGATCGCCAGTCCGACACCGGTGTTGCCGCTCGTCGGTTCGACGATGGTCCCGCCCGGTTGCAGCAGCCCGTCACGCTCGGCCGCGAGGATCATCTCCAGCGCCGGGCGGTCCTTCGACGAACCACCGGGGTTGGTGGTCTCCATCTTCATCGTCAGCACGCTCGGGATGTTCTCCAGCTCACTGATCCGCTTCAGGCGCACCAGCGGCGTGTGGCCGATCAGGTCGACGACGGATTCGGCGATGTCGGTTCCGTGGAGCCGGGCATCCGCGGCGTCGTTCCCCCAGGCCATGGCCGAACAGTATCGGCGTTTCCGGACGGGCGGTACCGTCAACGCACATGGCCGTGCGTCCGACCCCCGAGCAGGTGCTCTCGCTCGCCAGTGACAAGGCTGCCGCGTCGGCGGCTCTGACGCTGGCCGTGCCGAGCGCGTGGTCGGCTGCGGGGTGCGACGACGGCGCGGTGTGGGGCGCCTACATCGCGACTGCGGCAGAGCCCTACGACGTCGCCATCGATCTGTCCGACGACCTCACCGGACCCGCCTACCGCTGCAACTGCCCGAGCCGGAAGATCCCGTGCAAGCACGCGCTGGGGTTGTTGCTGCTGCACGCCAACGGAGCCGTCGTGCCGGCTCGCCGACTGCCCTTCGCGGCGGAGTGGTTGCAGCGCCGCGCCGCGCGCGCACGCGGCCTCGACGCCGCCGAGCAGCCGCCGGATGCCCGCGCCGACGGGTCGGAGGACCCGCCGGTCGAGGTGGCGAGCCCGGCCGCCGACGGCGGTGGCGACGACCAGATCACCGCGGGCGACGGGGCGTTGGGCGGAGGCGCGCGATCGCCGCAACCCTTCAGCGGGGAGATCGACCCTCAGCGCCAGAAGCGCCAGTTCGATCGCGCCGAGCGGATGCGCGCCGGGCTGCAGGAGCTGGACCGGTGGCTCGCCGACCGGATCCGCGTCGGCCTCGCGGCCAGCGAGCTCAGCGAGACCGAGACGTGGGACCGGCTGGCGGCGCGCCTCGTCGACGCGCAGTGCGGCGCGCTCGCCAACCGGGTGCGGCGGGTGGCCACCAAGGTCGGCCAAGGCCCCCACTGGCA
>JAOBWO010000008.1 GCA_025463415.1 Acidimicrobiales bacterium
ATCATCCCGGTCGTGCTCAATGCTGACGGTGTCGCACTCGACGCCGGCCGCACGGCACGACTCGCGACCCGTAACCAGCGGCGGGCGCTGCGCGCGATGTACTCGACGTGTGCGATCCCGGGATGCAACGTCCGGATCCGCCACTGCCAACCCCACCACATCCAACACTGGACACCCGACATGGGCCCCACCGATCTGGCCAACTTGCTCCCGGTCTGCAGCCGCCACCACCACGCCCTCCACGAAGGCGGCTGGCGAGCCCACCTCCACACCGACCGGTCACTGACCATCACCTACCCCGACGGCACCATCCAAACCACCGGACCACCCAACACCGAAAGGGCCGCGTGATCGCGGCGCGTGCTGCGCACCGCGATGGTTGGTCGACGGGGTCGAGCAGTGACATGCTCGTCCCCGTGAGTCCACGATTCGATGTGTGCGTCGTCGGCAGCGCGAACCTGGATCTCGTTGCGACCACGGACCGCCTTCCCGGTCCGGGTGAGACGGTGCTCGGATCCACGTACGCCGAGCACGCCGGCGGCAAGGGACTGAACCAGGCGGTCGCGGCTGCGCGAGCAGGGGCGGCGACCGCGTTCGCGGCTGCGGTGGGTGACGACGACGCGGCCCGACAACTGCTGCAGGTCATGGGCGACGACGCAATCGACGTGGCATCGGTCGTGCGGCTGGAGGGCGTGCCCACCGGGCGCGCGCTGATCGGGGTGTCGGCGGAGGCCGAGAACTTCATCATCGTGGTCGCCGGTGCAAATGGTCACTTGCAACCGGATCAGGTGGTCGAGGCTGCAGGGTCGGCGCGGGTGGTACTGGCTCAGCTGGAGGTGCCCATCGAGACCGTGCATGCAGCGCTGGCTGCAGGTCGCGCCGCGGGAGCGATCACCATCCTCAACCCCGCGCCGGCTCCGGCTGGCGGCTTGCCGGCTTCGCTGCTGGAGCTGTGTGATGTCGTCATCCCGAACGAGCACGAAGTCGAGCTCCTGGGTGGGCTGGACGCGTTGTTCGAACTCGGTGCCAAGGCAGTCGTGGTCACGTTGGGTGCTCGCGGCGCGATGCTGTGCACGCCCCACGAGGCCGAGTCGTTCGTGCCCGCGTTCACTGTCGACGCGATCGACACGACGGCCGCGGGCGATGCGTTCTGCGGCGGGTTCGCGGCGGCGATCGCTGGCGGCGCGGCGATGGTCGAGGCGCTCCGCTTCGCGGCCGCCACTGCCGCTCTCGCGACGACTCGAGCCGGCGCCGTGCCGTCGCTCCCCTCACGCGCCGAGATCGATGCGCTGCTCACCGGCGGCCGAGTCGCCGCCGGCAGAGGAGTCGGCGGCGACCAGATCAGCGGGTGAGGGTGATCGCCGTCCAGCCGTCGCGGTCGAGCTGCGCGACCGGTCGGAGCGGAGCGAGGGCTGCCAGGACGTGGTCGTGGTGCTCGGAGAGGATGCCGCTGATGATCATCCGGCCGTCGTCGGCCGTGACGCGGATGAGGTCGGCGGCAAGCTCGATCAGGGTCGGGGCGAGGATGTTGGCAAGGACGATGTCGTAGCGACCATCGACGTCGGCCAACGGCGTGGTCGAGACCTCGATCGATCCGCCAACCCCGTTCAGCTCGGCGTTGTGTCGAGTCGTCGGAATGCTGGCGGGTGAGATGTCGATCGCGTCCACTCGTCCTGCGCCGAACCGACACGCCGCCACGGAGAGCACGCCGCTGCCGCAGCCGACATCGAGCACCGACGCGCCCGGGCTCGAGACCGTCCGCAGGGCGAGGATCGTCAGGACCGTGGTGGGATGATCGCCGAGCCCGAACGTCGCGCCGGGCTCGATCGCGATCGCGATGGCTCCGCCAACGTTGCCGGGATCCACCCACGCGGGATGGACGACGAGATCATCCTCGATCCAGACAGGAGCGGCGTGCTGCCGCCAGGTCTCACTGACCGACTCGTCGACGTACTCGAACCGCCACGGCCAGCGCATGCCGCGCAGCGCAACGACGATCGACGATTCCTCGTCGCCCAGCGACGTCCACAACTCCACCGCGCCGGTGCCGGTGAGCCGTTCTTCGACGGCGACGACGCCCAGCGACCACAGCTCGTCCGACGCGACCTCGATGTCGAGCTGATCAACGGTGAGCACGACGGCCTGCATCAGTCGATGCGGCGCATCGTGGCCTTGAACCGGCGGCCCCTGTCGACGTAGGTCTGCGCTGCGAACGCTGTGTGGTCGGCCTTCGCCTTGCCCTCTTTGATGACGGCCGGCACCCCCACGGCCAGCGCGCCGGTTGGCACGATGGTCCCGTTCAGCAGCACTGAGTTGGCGGCCACGACCGAGCCGGTCTGGACCACGACCTGATGCATCACGATCGAGCCGTTGCCGACCAGTGCGTTGTCCTCGATCGTGCAGCCCTCGAGGTGGACGATGTGGCCGATGACGCACCCGTCGCCGACGATGGTCGGGAAGGGCGGCGTGGTGTGCAGCACGCTGCCGTCCTGGATCGATGTGCGCGCACCGATGCGGATCTCGCCGTCGTCGCCGCGCAACACCGCGCCGGGCCAGATCGTGCTCTCGGCCCCGATCCACACCGACCCGATCACCACGGCGTCGGGATGGACGAACGCATCCGGATGGATGACGGGAACCTGGTCACCCAAGGCGTAGATCGGCACAGCGCAACGGTAGCGGGGTGGAGAGTAGAGAGGATCAGCAGATAGCGTGATCAGCTATGTCCCGAAGGATTGAGATCGAACTGACAAGCGCGCGCCCGGACGGCACGTGGACCTGGCGTGCAGCCGGGGCACGCGAGCCCAAAGGCGTGCTCGCGATAGCGATCCTGCCTTCCGAGTCCAAGGTCGGTGACATCCTCCGTGCCGAAGTCGAGGTCGAGCTCGACGGCACAACGGTGTTGAACGTCGCCCCGATCAAGGGCAAAGCGGAGAAGTCCGGCCTGCTCGAGATCCTGCCCAGCGCGACCCCGTTCGAAGCCGTCACCCAGCAGCTCGCCCGTGGTGGCCGCAGCGATCGCGGCGAGCGTGGCGATCGCGGCGACCGGCGCGATCGCCCACCGCGCCGCCCCGATGGTGATCGTCCCCGCAGCGACGGCGACCGTCGTCCGCCCCGTGCCGATGGCGACCGCCCGGGTGCACCCAGCGGCGACCGGCGTCCGCGCCGCGACGGTGATCGTCCTGCCGGCGGTCCCCGCGATGCAGCCGGCCGCGACCGCCGTCCACGTCCCAACTTCACTCCCCCGCCGGAGCTGCCGCAGCGTCCGAAGCCGAAGCGGCTCAAGCCCGGCCGCGCCCATCGCATCGCCGTCCTCGCCGATCTGCCCGAAGAGCAGCGCGCCGTCGCCGAGCGTGCTCTGCAGGGTGGCATCCCCGCAGTCCGCCAGGCCGTGCAGGAGCAGAACACGCGCTTGAAGGCCGAAGGCAAGGAAGAGATCCCAGCCGCCGGCCTGATCCAGATGGCCGAGCAGCTGTTGCCGAAGCTGCGCGTTGCCGAGTGGTTGGACCGCGCCGAGGCCGCCAAGGCCGACCTCGCCGAGCTCGCCCTCCCCGACTTGCGTTCCGTCGTCGCCTCGAGCGAGGACCCCGTCGTCGCTCGCGACGAGACCACGCGCGCACTGGCCGTCGAGCTCAAGCAGGCACTCATCTCCAAGCAGGAGAGCGAGACCTTGCTGTGGCTCGACGACATCACCGCCGCGCTCGGCGTCGGCCGCGTCATCCGGGCGTTGAAGCTCTCGTCGCAGCCTCCCAAGGCGGGCGTGCCGTTCCCGCAGGAGCTCGCCATCAGCTTGGCCGAGGCCGCGACGGCATCGCTGACGACGGACGCAATGCCCGATCGCTGGGCGGCGATCCTCGAGGCAGCGGCGTTCGCTCCGGTGCGCGCTCAGATCAAGCCGGCGGCCGCGCCGACGCAGAGCAGCGACGAGCTCGCATCGACGATCAAGCGTCTCGCACCCGCCTTGCCGCACATCGCTGCGCTGTTCGGGATCGAGGTCGCTGCGGGAACGCAGATGCCGAAGCCGATGCGCCCGACCCGGCCCGGCGCGCCGGTTCGTAAGGCAGCCCCGGGCAAGGCCGATGCGGCCCCGAAGCCACCGAAGGCCGATGCTGCGCCGAGGGCGCCCAAGCCAGCACCCGCTGCGACGACGGAAGCAGCACCCGCAGCTGAGCCGGTGACCGAGGTGGCCACCCCGACGCTCGAAGCCGAGTCTCCATCCGTGGCGGCACCAACAGCGGAGGCTGCAACCGAGGTCACGCCCGACGCGGGGACCGCTCCCGTGGCCGACACCGAGACTGCACCCGCAGTCGAAGCCGACGCTGCACCCGACGCCGAGACTGCACCCGAGGCCGACACCGAGACCGCACCTGCGGTCGAAGCCGACGCTGCACCGGACACCGAGACCGCACCCGTGGTCGAGGCCGACGCTGCACCCGACGTCGAGACCGCACCCGCAGTCGAGGCCGACGCTGCAGCCGAGGTCGCACCCGACGCGGAGACCGCACCGGCCGAGTAGCCGGGACGGGTTCGTGCGTCAGCGCGAGCCGCACCTACCATCGATGTCCATGTCCGACATCGTCCAGTACGAAACCCAGGGCCGCGTCGCGGTCATCACCCTCAACCGCCCCGACGCGCGCAACGCGATCAACGGTGAGGTGGCGAGTGCGATGGAAGACGCCCTGGATCAACTCGAGGCAGATCCTGAGGTCTGGGTGGCCGTGCTGCGCGCCAACTCCGAGGGGCAGGCCAAGCCGGTGTTCTGCGCCGGTGCCGATCTCAAGGCGATCAACGCCGGGCGCGCCAACGACCTGTCCACCAAGCGCGGCGGATTCGCCGGGTTCGTCTACCGCGAGCGCGTCAAGCCGGTCATCGTCGCCGTCGACGGCCTGGCCACGGCCGGCGGATGTGAGATCGTGCTCGGCTGCGACCTGGTCGTTGCCAGCACCCAGGCGTCGTTCGGTCTGGCCGAGGTCAAGCGCAACCTCATCGCCGGTGCCGGCGGCCTGTTCCGCCTGCCGCGCGCGATCGGCCAGGCGGCGGCGATGGAGATGATCCTCACCGGCGAACCGCTGTCGGCACAGCGGGCGTACGACCTCGGCTTGATCAGCCGGCTCGTCGAGCCGGGCGAGGCCTTCAACGAAGCGCTGAAGCTGGCGGCTCAGATCACCGCTGCCGCGCCGCTGGCCGTGTACGCCAGCCGTCAGGTCGTGCTCGCCGCCGCCTACGAGGACGACGAAACGCTCAAGGCGCTGACGGGGAAGCTGTTCACCAAGGTGCTCGCCTCCGAGGACACCAAGGAAGGCCTGACCGCGTTCATCGAGAAGCGCACCACGAACTGGCAGGGCAAGTAGCTCACGTCACCGGCGCGCGCTGCGCAAACCGAGGATCGCGCCACGCCTCGCTGTCGGTGACGGCGGCGAGGCGTTCGACGGCGTCCCAGACGTCGACGAAGCGCGTGTACAGCGGCGCGAACCCGAACCGGGCGACGTCCGGGGCGCGGAAGTCGCCGATCACGCCGCGCGAGATCAACGCCTGGACGAGCGCGTACATGTCGATGCCGACATCGGCCGTCAACGAGACCTGGCTGCCACGTTCGACCGCGGCTCGCGGTGACACGACCTGCATCCCGGGGCACCGATCATCGACGAGATCGATGAACAGCGACGTCAGTGCCGTGGACTTCGCGCGCAGGGCCGCCACTCCCCCGAACGGCTCCGCGGCCAGCACCGTGTCGACGCCGCACTCCAGCGCAGCCAGCGACAGGATGGGGGGCGTGCCGGCCTGGAACCCGAGGACGCCGGGTGCCGGGCGGTAGTCGGCATCGAACGCGAACGGATCGGCGTGGCCGAGCCAGCCCTGCAACGGTTGCCGAGCCTCAGCCGCGTGACGCGGATGCATCCACACGAAGCCGGGCGCGCCAGGCCCGCCGTTGAGGTACTTGTATCCGCAACCAACTGCGAAGTCGGCGTCGGCCTCGTGGAGGTCGACGGGTACCGCGCCTGCGCTGTGGGCCAGGTCCCACACCATCAGCGCTCCTGCGTGATGCGCGGTGGCCGTGATCTCGGCGAGGTCGAGCATCCTGCCGGTGCGGTAGTCGACCTGGGTCAGCAGCACGACGGCGGTGTGATCGTCGACGGCGTTGCGAACCCCTCCGCCGCCGTCGCTGCCGCTGTCGATGTCGATGTCGACCAACCGCAGCGATGCGCCGGCCAGGCGGGCCACGCCCTCGGCGACGTACAGATCCGTCGGGAAGTTGGTGCGCTCGGAGACGATCTCGGTCCGTGCCGGCGAACGGTCCCGGGCCAGCGCGAGCGCGGCGCTGAGCACCTTGGCGAGGTTGATCGACGTGGAGTCGGTGACGATCAGTTCGCCCGGCGCGGCGCCGACCAGCCGAGCGATCTTGTCGCCGACGCGCTGCGGCAGCTGCAGCCACTCATGGGTGTTCCAGCTCGAGATGAGGTCTTGACCCCACTCCTGCGCCACGACCCGCTGCAGCACGTGCGGCACGGCGGCGGGAAGGGCTCCCAGCGAGTTGCCGTCGAGGTAGATCCGGTCGTCCGGCAGGGTGAACAGCGCGCGCAGCTCGCCGAGGACGTCCTCGGCATCGAACTCGACGCATGCCTGCCGGGTCCAGCGCACGGTCACTCCGCGTCGGGCGGCAGCGCCTTGTACACAGTGAGCTTGCGCGCGGTGAGGCCGGCTCGCTCGTACAGGTTCTTGGTGTCGCGATCGCCGGGCAGCGCGACCGCTTCGATGCCGTTCAACCGGGCCGCACGCACGGCTGCAATGGCATGCTCCACCATGGTGTCGCCGAGACCGAGCTCGCGAGCACCCTCCTCGACGAACGCAGCGGTGATCACGCCACGATCGATCGAGGGTCTGAGCACCAGGACGAGGTAGCTCACGACCACGTCGAGCAGAGTCCCCGCGAGCACGACCGTGTCGGCTGCCGCCATCGTCGCCGGCCAGTCCTCGATGGGATCGCACTCGCGCAGCCGCAGCGCTCCCCCACGAACGTCGACGAGACCGGCGCGCGCGAGGTCCTGGAGCCAGTTCAGCGCCTCGATGTCATCGAGCGTGGCGAGCCGCACGATGGGCTCCACGGTCTAGCTGGCCCGCAGTTGGTTGATCTTGCCGAGGATCGTGCGCCGGGCGCGGTGCGAGGTCTCGTACGCCTCCACTGAATCGAGCTCGGCTGCGGTGAGTGATCCGAGCCGGCCGACGACCTGCGATGCGGCCAGGCTGTCGTAGCCGTCGATCGGGAGCGTGACGGAGTCGTCGTTCGAGACCGGCTCGCTGAGGATCGGCGATTGCGCGACGAGCTCGATGACTGCTTCCGGCAGCGATGCGGTGGCGAGATCGACTGCGTGGTCGCGGGCAGCGTCGTCGGTGCTTGAGTCGAGGGTCTCGACCGTCGCGGTGACGCTGGCCTGCTGCCGGGCCTGCTCGGCGGCATCGAGCCGACGTTGCACTTCGAGCTTGCCCTGGTTCACAGCCATCTTGCCGATGAACTTGGCGACGGTGAGTTGGCTGTCGAGACGGGTCTTGCCGGTGGCGATCAGCTGCGGCAGCTCGTCCTTGGCCGTCACGAGCAGCCCGATCGGTGCGTAGACGAACAGGTCGATCAGCCGCTGCAGCGGTGCGTCACTGCCTGACTCGGCCATCTCCTATCGGCCGGACGGGATCAGCGGGCAGTCGTCGTCGCCGATCGGGCAGAACGCAGCACCGTTGCGCACGAGCAGGAAGCAGTTCGGGCAGAGCCGCTCGTCGGAGCGCTTGGGCTGCAGCCGATCGGCGGCCTCCGAGCGATCTTCTGGCTCTTCGTCCTCGTCGTCGGCTTCCTCAGCGGTGACGAGGCGATCCTTCAGGATTGTGTCGAGATCGGCCTCGACATCATCGGGGGCGAGGATGTCGTCGTCATCGTCGTCTTCAGTCGTGACCGCCCGGCGCACGGGCCCGTCGGTGTCGTCTTCTTCGGTTTCCTCTTCTTCGGCATCAGCAGTCTCGGCGAACTCGTCGTCGATGCCGCCGAACTCCTCGTCGGCCTCGAGGGCCTCTTCGTCGAGCTCGTCGGGATCGATCTCGGGATCGACTTCCTCAGCTTCTTCGTCGGCTGCGTCTACCGACTCGTCTTCGGGGTCGATCATCTCGTCCTCGTCTGCCATACCGTCTCCTCGTCAAGTTCCCGGCCGCGGGCGGCGAGCATACGTGCGATGGTGCCCTGACGGCGGCGGCGCAGACCGTGACACTCGTCACGTTTCAGCACCGGCCCCGAACGGACGCTGGACGAACCCAGAACGGGACCGGCAACCGACCGCAAAGTGACCCCGAACCTGCCCCGAACCGGCCGTGATCAGGTGATCAGGGCTGCTGACGGCGCTGTTCGGCGCGTCGTTCCGACTCGAGGCGCTCGAGCTCGGGGGCTTCGTCGGTCATGTGCGACATGGCTTGGGCGATGGCCGTGTGGCCCGCCTTGTCCGCGATCAGCTGGTGCATCTCCAACGCCACGCGCCGGTACGCGGGATGGCCCTGCGGGGAGGAGCGGAGCTCGAGCATGTGCATCGCCTCGCGGGCGTTGAACTGCATCGAGTACCGGATCCGGTAGGCCATCGAGACGGCGTAGCTGGCTTGGCTGGGGAAGTCGTGGCGGAGCGCGTCGTACAGCGCAGCCGAACGCGCCATGGACTCGTCGAACACCGACGTCATCCCCGCCCCGTCGATGAGATCCGGCCGCACATAGCCGTGGTTGGGCGTGAGCGGCTGCCAGTCGATGGTCAGCATGCGGTGGCGTTGCAGGTCGCGGAACGCGCCATAGTCGCTGACCACGTCGAAGCGGTAGTCGATCCGCTCGAACGCCCGTCCCGGACGGTGGCGGCGGTTCTGGCGGTCGCCGACGTAGGCACGGATCAGCGCGATCCGCTCGTCCACCCCGAGCGTCTTGACCTTGGCCATGATCTGCGATTCGGGCAGGTTGCTGTGCGGATAGCAGATCGCCGTGAGCAGCTTGTCCTCGGCTTCGGGATCCCAGTCGAGCAGTTCGACAGAAGGTGCCGGTTCCACCGGTGTGCCGCCGAAGATGCCGTCGACGAGCTCGGCGGTGTGGTCGCGCGTCGTCGCCATGTAGTGGCTCCACTGGCCACCGCGCTCGGGCAGGTCCACCCGCTTCAGGAAGCTGGGGATCACCTTGCGCAGCTCGTGCAGCATCAGCTCGGCGTAGTGCTGGGCCTCCGGAAGCGGGTGCGAGCGCATCCGCAGCAGAAGCATCTCGAAGCCCTGACCGCTGCCGTAGATGCCGACGTTGCTCAACGATGCCGCCGGCAGCACACCGCGCACGGCATCGAGCGCCTTGGCCCGGGTGGCCTGGCGATAGATGAAGTCGCTGTCGCTCGGCAATCGGGGCACGCTTGCGCGGATGTGGTCGGTGACCTTGCTGATCAGCAGGCTGTACGCGTCGTACATGCGGTCCATGTCGCCGACGTAGCGCGTGCCGAACGGGCTGTTCAGCACGGCGGGATCACGGTAGAAGCGGTAGCGCCCG
>JAOBWO010000029.1 GCA_025463415.1 Acidimicrobiales bacterium
GCGCGCCAAGCTCACGGCTGCCGTGCCGGCCGGGCGCTCGCTGGTCGGCAGCAGCGCGCGGCTCGTCGATTTGGTCGGCGAGTATGCCGCAGCCGGCGTCGACGAGTTCGCCCTGCCCGACTTCACGGTGGGCGACTCTACCCCTCAGCGGCGCGAGGCGATCGAGCGGTTCCGCGACGTGGTCGGCGCCCACTTCATGTGAGCGGCGACCTCTGACGCCCGCCCCGGCTGAGGCGGACCTCAGCGTTTGGTGACGTCGATGTTGGTCGAGACGGTGGTGAGCCCGGCCACGATGTCCGACACCGACGATGTGGTCAACAGGCCGTGTCCCTTGTTGTCACCGCGCACGGTGAGTGTGTACGTCAGCGTGCCTCCCGGCGCGCCAGGCGTCGTGGTGACGGCGTAGCTGCCCGTGGGCAGGCCGGCGAGCTGAGCACCGGCCGTGCCCGACGCGTTTTCGGCACCGACGGTGAGACCCGGATCGGCGGGGGCCGCGACGTTGTCCGTGTCGTCCCCGTATTCGAACCAGGCGCCCACTGTCGCCCCGGTGCCCAGCCAGACCTGCATGCTGCGCGTCTGGTCATCGTGGCCGAAGATGTGGACGTTCCACTGCACGACCAGGAAGCTGCTGGTGGTGTCCGCCAACTCGGCGACGCGAACGCCGGGAGCATCCGTGCCGTCGAGGTCCGTCCAGTACGGCGCGAGGACACCGTTGGGACGGTCGGGGTTCGGGAACGTCTGCGGCACGGGATCGTTGTCACCTGCATCACCGCCACCAAGCACCACATAGCCGTTCGAATCGACGCCGATCGAGGTGTAGGTCTTCCCGCCGAAGCTGAAACCGGAGACGACGTTGAAGTTCTCCACGTCCTCGTCGCCGATCGGGGTCGGCGGCACGCCGAAGGCGGGGTCGGCCAGGTCGAGGAACCCGCCGGCGGGCGAGTCCGTCGTCGATGCGATCGCGGGCACTGCGTCCTTCTGCCCGGTCAGCGTCACCGGGCCAGCAGCCGCTGCGGTGCCGCGCCGATCCACCGTGGCGCCGGTGGCGCCGACGATCTTCAGCTTGTCGTTGACGATCGACGCCGCACTCACCGTCGCGTCACCGAAGGACTGGTTGGCGGCGGTGACCGTGCACGTCGTGGTCTGACGCTCCTTCACCGACGTGGGCGAACAGGCCTGCTGCAGCGTCACGCTGCCCTGCTGGTTGAAGAACGCCACGGGCAGGTGGAGCGTCGGCACCTTCTTGCCGCCGTCGAGCGTGATCGACCCGAAGTACTGGCCGCTCGGCGCGTTCGACGTGATGAAGATCTGGAACGTCTGGCTCTTGCCCGGCTTGATCGTGCCTCGGTCGGGCACGACCCGGATCTTGGAGCCCGCGGGCGCCACCGTGCTGATCTTGAAGTCGTACGTCTTGCCGGTGACGTTCGTCGCGGTGCGCACGACGCGCACCGTGCCCGGCATCGTCGGCACGTTCACCGACGGGGTGTTGACATCCAGCGCCGTGACCGGGTTGTTGCCGAGCTCGTACATCCGCAGTGCCGATTCATCGAACACGACGGGTGCTGCGCCGGCCTGGGTGAGGTCCACCCGGCCTGCGCCGTCATCGAACGGGTCGGCGGGTGTGACAAGGTCCTCCTTGACCACCTTGGTCGTGGCCGTCGTCATCAGCGCCGACTTGATCGCGCCGGGCGACCAGTCGGGGTGCAGCGATGCGAGCAGGAGCGCCGAGCCGGCGACGTGCGGCGACGACATCGAGGTACCGGCGATCGCCTGGTAGTACTGGCCCGCCGGACCGGCGGCGATGTCGTCCGGCACCGGCGTGTTGCCGCCGAGGATCTGCACGCCGGGGGCAGTGATGTCCGGCTTGAGGAACTGACCACCGGGGCCCCGCGAGGAGAACGCCGCCATGACGTCGCCCTGTCCGCTGGCCTTTGCTCCGGGTGTGAACGAGCCGGCGACAGGGGCGCTCGCATGCGCCGTCATGAACGCGAGGAACGCGGTGCCGTCGGCCAGGTGGACCGTCGGCAGGAAGTGGTTGTCCGTCTCCACGTCCGCGAGCGGCAGGTTGTAGAGGATCATCCCCGCTGCACCGCCCTGAGCGACGTTGAAGCCCTTCTCGACCCGCCCGTTGCCACCGCGTTGGCACGCGACGATCGTGTTCGACGCAGTGCCCGGAGGCAGCGGGGCCGAGCACAGCGCGTCGTAGCCGGGGATGTTCTGGGCGAGCACGATAGGCGTGGAAGCGCTGACCCCGGTGCCGATCGAGGCGCCGACGAACGTCGCCGAATCGGTGCCGCTGGTGACCGTCAGCGTCGAATCGAACTCACGAGACTGGGTCGATGCGGCGACGGTGATCACCCAGGGCCCGACGTGCTCGGTGGTTCCCGCGGCCGGACCGCTGTTGCCGGCCGACGCCGACACGAGCACTCCCGCGTCGTAGGCGTCGAGGAAGGCGAGCTCCACCGGATCGGAGTACGGGTGCGAGCCACCGCCGATCGAGAAGTTGATCACGTTGACGCCATCGACGATGGCCTGTTCGACCGCCGCTGCGGAGTCGGACCCGAAGCAACCCTGCAGGCCGCAGACCTTGTACTCGATCACCCATGCGCCCGGAGCGACCCCGCTGATCGGGCCACGATCGATGCCGAAGATCGGTGCGGAGGCGACGATGTCGCCGGCCGCTGTGGAACTCGTGTGCGTGCCATGGCCGTCGCTGTCACGTGCGCTGTCGGCGTAGGTCTCGGCACCGACGACTGCGTTGTAGGTGGTGAGGAAGTTCTCACCGCCGATCAACTTGTGGTTGCACACGAAAGGATCGACCGCCGGCGTCAGCGGGTTGTCACCGAAGTTGCACTCGCGCGCCGTGCCATCAGCCTTGGCCGGCGGGTTGCCCAGCGCCGGGTTGTCGGCGAACGACGGGTGCTCGGGCCACAACCCGGTGTCGAGGTCGCCGAAGATGACGCCGTGACCGGCCAACGCCTGACCGCCGTCTTGTGCCCAGATCGTCGGCGCCCCGATGAACGACGTGCTCGAGTCGGTGTCGACGTGATTGAGCTGGTCGACCTGCACCGCTGCGACGTCGGGCAGCGCCAAGAGCGCGCCGACCTGGTTCGCGGGCACGGTCAGCGCGACGCCGCCGTAGACGCGCTGCAGGCTCCTGCCGGCCGTCGCGCCGGGGATCTGTGCTGCGACGTTGCCGCGGAACTGACGGTCGATGCCGGCCGTGTAGCTCTCGTAGCTCACCTCGGCCGGGCTGTGCCCGGTCAGCTTGCGACCGGTCACGCGCGGGCTCGTCGCCGCGAGACCCTCGACATCGCCGGTGTAGCTCGCCGTCGCGTCGTAGTCGAGCTTGACCACCACGTTGACGGGTGTCGCGTCGGTGCGACCGAGCAGCGTCGGATCGGTCTCGGCAAGCCGGCCGGTGGTCGACTTCGCGCCGACGGCCGTGGACGAGGGACTGAGTCCGGAGGCAGTGAACGCGGTCGGGTCCGTGGTCGACGATCCGGCGTGCACAGCCGGGCTCGTGGGCACGGCCATCGCGAGCGCCGCGGCTGCGACGAGACCGAACATCCGCGTCCGGTGCTGCCTGCTGAAGGGGGTCATGGAAGCTCCTTGTGGTGCGCTGCGAGGCCAACCCTTCGCAACCCGTTCGCGGACCTTAACGAGACCCTTCGCGAGGAGAAATCAAACGTTCCGTCAACGAACTGTTATCGGAACGCTCGTACCGGCGACCCTCCAGAGCCTGCGAAACGATCAGAACTCCAGCGTGCGGCCGACGCCGATGGCGGCCGCTTTCGCCAACAACGCGTGGCCGAGGGCGATGTCGCTGAGGCTCAGTCCACGGTGCCAGAGCAGGATCGACTCATCGGCACGCTCACGGCCCGGGCGAAGCCCGGCGACGATCTGGCCGAGCTCGGCGTGCAGGTTCTGCTCGGTCAGCCGGTCAGTGTCGACGTGGGCGCGCAGCGCGCCGAAGGGCAGCCCTTTGCGGCACTGGCTCCAGTCGTCCACCACGATCTTGTCCATGATGTCGGTGAGGCTCAGCTCGACCGCGCTCATCGTGCCGTACGGAACCACCAGCGCACCGGGCGCGATCCACTCCCTCTTCAGCAGCGGAGCCGGTTCGGTCAGGCGGGACGCCTCGACCACGATGTCCGCTCCGCGCACGCAGGACTCCCAGTCGTCGGTCACCGTCACCGGCTTTCCGAGATCCCTCGTGAGTCGTTCCGCGAAGGCGTGACGGCTCTCCGGCCGCCTGGAGTGCACGCGGATCTCGTCGAAGTCGAACAGCCGGTCGAGCAGCCGCACGTTCCAGTAGGCCGTGCCCCGCGCACCGATGTGGCCGAGCACCTTCGACCCGGGACGGGCGAGGTGCTGCGCACCGATCGCGGTGACCGCGCCGGTGCGCATGTCGGTGATGGCCGTGGCATTGAGGATCGCGATCGGCATGCCCGTCTCCGGATCGAACAGGTCCAGCAGCGCCATCTCCGACGGCAAGCCGCGCTGGAAGTTGTCGACGAAGTCGCCGACCACCTTCACTCCCGCCAGCCCGAGCGGGTGCACGACCCCACGCAACACGTTGAAGTGACCGTGCGCAGAGCTGCGCGGGATCAGGTGCACGCGCGGCTCGATCACGGTCTCACCGTTGCCCTGGGCGCGCAACGACTCGGTGATCGCGACGAGGATCTCGTCGTCGGTCAACGCGCACCGTACGATGTCCGAACCGTTGAGGAACGTCATCAGGACGGGCTGCGCGGGTTCGGTCATACTGGTCTCCGTGCTGCGGTTGCTGGCGGGGACTGTATCGACGAACGGCTACCGGGCGTGATCGAGCTCGGCACCGCAGCCGACCTCGACCTCGCTGCGTACGACGCGATCGTGCGCGACGGCGAGCACGTC
Source organism: Acidimicrobiales bacterium (assembly GCA_025463415.1). Lineage (GTDB taxonomy): Bacteria > Actinomycetota > Acidimicrobiia > Acidimicrobiales > Ilumatobacteraceae > WLMZ01. The sequence continues at coordinate 4,900 of JAOBWO010000029.1, forward strand.
GCGATCTCAGCTGCAGCACTCGATCGTGTCAGGCACAGCCGGCGCCAGTTCCTCGCCCACCTCGACACGGGCGTGATCTGCTACGGAGTCACGACCGGTCTCGGCGCGATGTCCACCGTCGATCTGACGCCCGAACAACGCGCCGCGCTGCCTCGCCAGACGCTGCTCGGCAGGGCCTCCGGCACCGGTGCCCCGCTGCCGCCCTCCGTCGGGCGCGGCGCCCTGCTGGCCAAGCTCGTCCAGTTCCTCGACGGTCACTCGGCCGTGTCGGCTGAGCTGTGCATCGCGATCGCCGAGCGGCTCAACCTCGGCATCCGTCCCGTCGTTCCGGGGCACGGCTTCGGGATGGCCGGGGAGATCATCCCGCTCTCCCACGCCGCGCAGCCGCTGATCGGCGAGGGCTCGGTGTTCGCCGCCGACGGCTCGGTGCAGCCGAGTCGGGCATGGCACTCGACGTCCGGCATCGCGCCGTACGAGCCGCAGTCGAAGGAAGGCCTCTCGCTGATCAGCGGTACGGGCGTGGGACCCGCATGGGCACTGCACCTCGCCGACGACACCGCACGTCTGTTGGCCACCGCGAACCTCGTCGCCGCTGCGAGCATCGAGGGACTGGCAGCGCCACTCGAGCCGTACGGTGAGCTGGCCGCCGGGCTCAACCCCGACCCCGCCGTCGCCGCGATCGCTGCCGCGATCCGCACCCACCTCGCCGACTCAGCCGTCGTCCGCCAGACGCGGCAGGCGCCCGTGTCCTCTCGCGTCATCCCGCAGGTGCATGCCGTGGCGCTCGACGCCCTCGACCGCCTGCGTCTCACCGCGCTCGCCGACGTGCGTGCCAATGGCGACAACCCGGCATTCTTCGCGGCGGACGAAGCGCCGTTCGGACAGCTGATCAACAGTGGCAACTTCCACGGTGCCGCACTGGCGGCACGGGTCGAGACGATGACTTCGGCGGTCGTGCAGCTCGGCATGCTGTCCGAGAAGCGGCTCTACCGGATGCTCGACGACCGGGCCAGCGGGCTGCCCCGCCAACTCGCCGCCGACCCCGGCCTCGACGCCGGTCTGATCACCGTGCACAAAGCGGCCCTGGCGCACGTCGCCGCGTTGCGCATGCTGGCCGCGCCGGCGAGCGTGATGCAGGGCGACAGCTCCTTCGGGCAGGAGGACGCGATGACGATGGTCTTCCCAGCGCTGGAACGGTTGCGCGACGCGCTCGGGCTGACCCACGTGTTACTGAGCCACGAGGCCTACGTCGCCCTCGTCGCGATCGATGTGCGTGGTCAGTCCGTCGGTCGGGACGTCGAGGCACTTCGCCGACGAGTGCGCGCCGTCGTCGCGCCGTACAACGGCGACCGTTCGTATGGCACGGACCTGGACGCGATGATCGCGCTCCTCTGACACCATCCGCTGACACCATCCGCGCCAGCGTCAGAGCAGGCGTCGGTCCGTCGCCCAGGCGGTGAGCTCGCGCCGGTTCGACAGCTGGAGCTTGCGCAGCACTGCGGAGACGTGCGTCTCGACGGTCTTGATCGACAGGTGCAACTGCGTCGCGACCTCGCGGTACGTGTAGCCCCTCGCGATCAGGCGCATCACCTCCTGCTCACGCGCCGAGAGCTGATCGAGCTCGGGGTCGTTGGGCACGACCGAAGTCGCCGAGAAGGCGTCGAGCACGAAGCCGGCGAGGCGCGGCGAGAACACCGCATCGCCGCCGTGCACCCGTCGAACGGCGTCGGCGAGCTGGCCGGCGTCGATGGTCTTCGTGACGTAACCGCGTGCACCCGCGCGGATGACGGCGACGACATCCTCGGCAGCGTCGGAGACCGACAGCGCGAGGAAGATCGCCTCCGGCCACTCGGCCAGGACGCGGGTGATGATCGCACGACCACCGCCGTCGGGAAGGTGGACATCGACGACTGCGACATCGGGCCGACGTTCGAGGAT
>JAOBWO010000044.1 GCA_025463415.1 Acidimicrobiales bacterium
AGCGCCGCGCAGAAGGCGGCGCAGAGGGCTTCGTCGCCCGGATTACCCTGCCCGAAGGCTCCAACGAGGATGACGTTCGACATCGAGTACCTCCTGGTACAGATCGGCATGGCGGTCGGCGATCGACGTCCACCGGCGCCCGGACGCAAGGATCTGCGTCCAGCGGCGGAGCTCGTCGAGCGCCGCCGGTTTGCGAGCGAGCAGTTCGAACTGCTCGGCGAGACGTGCGGGTTCCATCTCGGCGACGAGCACGCTCGGGGCACCCGCACAGCGGGCAAGTCCCGGTGACAGCAGCACCGGCGTGCCGTGGGCGAGGGCCAGCGCCAGGACACCGCTCGACGAGAACGGCTTCGGGTAAGGGAAAACCGCAACATCGGCCGCGGCGAACCATCGTCCGACGTCGTCGTCCGGCACCCAGCCCGTGAACCTCGCGGCGCTGCCGTACCGGGCACGCAGCACCTCGCCGAAGCCAGTCGACCCGGTCATTCGCGGGTGCTCACCACCGGCCACCACCACCTGGACCGATCGGGTGCCGATCGACGCCGCCTCGAGCACGGTCTCCAAACCCTTGTATGGGGCGAGGAAGCCGAAGCACAGCACGACGAACCGGTCGTCCAAGCCGAGCGCGCGCCTCGCCTCCTCACGGTCGACGGGCACGGCGTGCTCGATGCCGTGGGGGATCACCCTCGCCGACGGCACGACATCGGTGAACGCCACCTCGTGCACGACGATGGCGGCGGATGCCATCCCGATCGCGCACTGCAGGCTCGAGATCCCGGCCTTGGCAACGGTCGGGGGCGCCGCGATTCGGTGCAACCGGGTGTAGGCGCGATCGATGTCGGCGGGATCGACGACCTGATGCATCGTCGTCACGAGCGGTGTCGCGCTTCGACCCATCGACATCAGCGCCGGGAACAATCCGGGGATCGATCGCGGTCCGCCGTAGAGGAACAGCTCCCACTGGAGGTGGACGATGTCGGCGCCCACGCACGCCAACGTGCGCGCGGCACCGGGGAGCGCACGACGCCCCAGCTCATACGCGCGACGCACCATCACCTCGCCATCGGCGAACGACGGAGGATCACCGTCGAGGTGCGGCGCGACCACCGTGACATCGAGACCGTGCTCGACGAGTCCTTGGGCGAGGTTGGCGGTGTACGACGCAACCCCGCTGTGGCCACCATGACGCTCGCCGGCCGGCGGATACGGCGCGACGAGCGCGATCCGACGACGGCTCATCGGTCGTCCCGAATCGGCATCGTGTGGTGGTGGACCCAGAGCCTGACCGCGCTGGTCAGCATCCGGGTCGAGTCGCTCCACGCGCGCAGCTTCGAGCCGGCCTGGTCGATCCACACCGTCGGCACCTCGACCACGTCGAACCCGAGCCGCCTGGCGACAACGAGCAGGTCGACGTCGAACAGGAAGTCGCGCGACGACATCAGCGGCACAACACGCTCGGTGACCCGGCGGTGCAGCACCTTGGCGCCGCACTGCGTGTCGGCGTACGGCAACCGGAAGAGGCGGCGCACCCCCCACGCGAACCCGGCTGACGTCAACCCGCGACCGCCTCCACGAGCACACGGCGTGAACGACGCCTGGAGCCTGCGGCTGGCGATCACGCCATCGACCTCGCCGGCGCGGACGGTCATCCGGGCCAGTTCGCCCGGCGGTGTCGCGCAGTCCGCATCGACGAAGCCGACGAGGTCGGCGTCGCAGCGACGAAAGGTCTCCATCAACACCCCGCCCTTGCCCAGCTTGGGGAACTCGTGGAGCACGACGCGTGAGTCGACGGCCGAGTGCTGGCGCACGATGTCCGCTGTGGTGTCGACGCAGCCGTCCAGCGCGATGTGGAAGCGGACGTCGTCCTGGGGGAAGCCGATCCGATACGCACGCAGGGTGCGCTCGATCCGGGCCTCTTCGTCATGGGCGGGAATCACGATGTCCAGTGACATGCAACGGCTCCTCGTAGGTCGGGTGTTCGGCAGGCGAGCGTTTGGCAAGCGCCGGGCTCGGATCGCCTGACCGCAAGGCGGGGAGTGTGGGCTCGGGTCCTGGGTCGGACAGATGGTCTGGCGGGCGACGTCACCGTTCGACGTCGGGGAACCGTAACCCAACTGCAATGTTTGCTGCACGCGATTCGAGTGGGGTTGACCAGGTGTAAAAGATCACATAGCCGACACGCTGGTGAGGTTTGGTCATCAAACCGTCATATTCAGATGTTCATCTGACCAGACGAGCCTGCAACGGGCCGGCACGGCAACACGTGCGCGACATCGCCCAGTTCGGTACGGTCCAGATCTTGGACTCCCGCGAGATCATCGTCGGCGGCCGGCCGGCCTCGTACGCCACCGGCGGCAGCGGCCTGCCGGTGCTGTTCCTGCACGGCTGGGGACTCGACCACCGCGCCTATCGGCGATCGCTGCGTCGGCTCACGTCTCGGGGATGCCGCGTGCTCGCACCGTCGCTGCCCGGGTTCGGCGGAACCGCGGAGCTGCCATGGCACCTCCGCACGATCGACGGCTACGCGGCTTGGGTCGAGCAGTTCCTCCGAGCCGTCGGCGTGGACCAGCCGGCGCTCGTCCTCGGTCACAGCTTCGGCGGAGGTGTTGCCGCCAAGCTCGCCTACGAGCACCCCGAGCGAGTGCGCTACCTCGTCCTGCTGAACTCGGTGGGCGATCCGAGGTGGCTGCTCGCCAACGCGCGCCGGAAGATCACGACGCTGGGGTGGGGCACGTTGGTCAAGCCCTTCGTCGATGCGCTGCGTCCGTCACCCGAAGGCTTGGCCACCACCGTGATGGTCAATCGGCTCGCGATCGAGAACATCGCCCGTCATCCGTTGGCCGTGCTGCAAGCCGGGTGGTTGGCGCTCTCCGCCGACCTCTCCACCGAGATGGCGGCGCTGGCGGAGCGCGAGCTTCCTGTGCTCGTGCTGTGGAGTGACCACGACGGCGTCATCCCGCTGTCGGCGTTCGACACGTTCTGCTCCACGTTCCGCACCGACGGGCAGGTCGTGCACGGCGGGCACTCGTGGCTGCTCACCAACCCGGACGTCTTCGGCGAGGTGCTCGACAACCTCGTCCACCTCGAGAACGTGCACGAGGGGCGTCGGGTCGCAGCGGACAACGTGGCGCATCTCCGAGAGCTGTTGGCAGGCTCCACGGTGCCGCGCAAGATTGCCTCTCGACTCCTCGCCGGCGTCTCACCGCTGTGGGTGTTGAGCGAGGCGCCATCGGTGCTGGCCGCCGATCTCGCCCTGTGCCATCCACGGCTGCGCCCCGGTGAGGTGCGCGCCGTCGCTCGCGCGATCGAGTCGTCGAACACCTTCCGGCTGACCGTGGTCGCCGCCGATCGGCCGGGCTTGTTGGCCGACACCGCGGCCACGCTCGCATCCGAAGGTGTGTCGATCGTCGCCGCGTCGGCCACGACCTGGCCGGAGCAGCGCCTCGCGCTCCACTCGGTCACCGTTCGATCCGCGACCGCATTCGACGCACAGCGATGGGCGGTGATCGGCAGCCGGCTGCGCGCGATGGCCACCGACGAGACGCCGCACTATCCCTTCGAGCCCTCGGATCACGCCACCGTCACGCGCAGCGGCGCCGGCGCGGGCGTGGCCTCGTCGGTGGTGCGCGTCACCGCACCCGATCGCCTGGGCCTGCTGTCCGCCATCTGCCGTTGGTTCGCCGATGCCGGAGTGTCGATCGAGGCAGCATCGGTCTCCACGGTCGACGGGACGGCGGAGGACGTGTTCCTGATCACCGGTGACTGCGACATCCACGACCTCGAGCACCAGCTGAGTGGCAAGCAGCCGTCCGGTGCCCCGCTGGCGATGATCGGTGCCCTGCTGCGCCGCCTGCGCGCGAGCTGAAGATCTCGGCTCAGCCGGCTGCCCCTGCGGCCCGACCCCGGCCCCGGTTCAGTAGGGCAGGCCGAAGTGGCTGCGCAGCGTCGATCCCGCGTAGTCCGTGCGGAACAGCTGGCGCCGCTGCAGCTCCGGGATCACCTCGGCCGACGTCTCGCGCCAGCAGCCCGGCACGTGCGTGGGCGTGATCACGAACCCGTCGCAGGCTCGGTCGGCGAACATCGCCTCCATCTCATCGGCGATCTGCGCGCCGGTTCCGACCAGCTGCGGTGTCAGCTCGCTCGAGGCGAAGCGCACGGCTGCCTCGCGGAGGGTCAGGCCGTGCGCCTTGGTGCCCTGCAGGATCACGTCGAACGAACCGCGTGAACCTTGAGCGATCTCGATGTCCTCGACCGGGGCGTTCGGATCGGCGAACGACAGGTCCTGACCGACGTGCAGGCTCATCGTTGCAAGTGCAACTTCCGGGTCGATCAATGAGTCGAGCAGCTCCAGCTTCTCGCGAGCCTCGGCTTCGCTGGACCCGACGATGCACTGCACGGCCGGCAGGACTCGACAGTGGTCGGGGTCGCGACCTGCATCGGTCGCTGCGGCCTTCATCTCCGCGTAGTAGCGCTGCATGTCCTCCACCGTGTGCTGCAAGGTGAAAACGACCTCGCCCCAGCGCGCCGCAAACTGCTTGCCGCGCGCCGACGAGCCGGCCTGCATGATCACGGGACTGCCCTGCTTCGAACGAGGTACGCCGAGCGGGCCGCGCGACTTCACCCATGTGCCGTCGAAGTTCGTGTAGTGCACCTTCGCGGGGTCGGCGAACACACCGGCGGCCTTGTCGCGCACGATCGCGTCCGGCTCCCAGCTCGCCCACAGACGCTGCACCAGCTCGACGACCTCGTCGCCGCGGTCGTAGCGCAGCTGGCGGTCCTGCATCGTCTCCATCCCGAAGTTCTGCGCCTCCGCATCGCTCACCGACATCACCACGTTCCACGCCGCACGGCCACCGCTGACGAGGTCGAGCGTCGCCAGCGACCGCGCCAGCAGGTAGGGCGGGATGAACGACGCCGACTGGGTCACGCCCAACCCGATGCGCTGCGTGACGGCCGCGACGCACGAGGCGATCACCACCGGATCCATCGACAGCGCGCCCTGCCCACCGTGGCGCACCGTCGTCTCGAACCCGCCGCGGTAGTTGCCGTAGACGGTCAGCACGTCGGGCATGAACAGCATGTCCCACTTCGCGTCCTCGAGGATCCTCGCGGTCGTGCGGTAGTACTCGGTGCCGTCGAAGTCGAGCTCGGATTCCGGATGCCGCCAAGCGCCGTGATGGTGGCTGGTCGGCATCATCAAGAACGCGACCAGGTGCATCATGTCGGTGCGGCTGCGCTGGTTCACGAGGCCGGGCTGAGCCTCGCCGCCACCTCGAACGCGGCCGGATCGATCTCGGCGGTGAGATCCCTGAACGCCGTCATCGAGAACGGCCATTGGGTCACGACCCTGCCGCTGGCCGTGCGGTAGTAGCCGTTGCAGCCCCCGTTCCAGACGGCGACGCCGGCCATGCCGCGCTGCACCTCGGCGTTGTGCCGCTCCATTGCCTCCGGGCGGACGTCCACCCACGCGATGTCGCCGCCACCGAGCCGGTGAACGTGTTGGAGGACGTGCTCGACCTGGTACTCGATCATCGTGAGGATCGAGCCGTTGTTGGTGTTCGGCCCG
>JAOBWO010000045.1 GCA_025463415.1 Acidimicrobiales bacterium
TCTCGCCGGAGGCCAATGCCGCCGTCGCGCAGTGGTTCGGTGAGGCCCCGAGCAACTCCAAGTCGTGCGCGCTCGCAGCGGCGGGGTTCTGCGACGACTACCACGCGGCGGACGACAAGTACTGGAACGACGTCTGGTACTGGACCACGGCCACGGAGAAGTGCCTCGACGGTCGCACCGACGTGAAGTGCGTGCCGTACAGCGAATGGGTCAACGCCTGGACCGAGCTCCGGGCCTAAGCACGCACATGGATGTGGTGACGGTCGGAGGACGCGGCGCGCCGGCACGGGCCAGCCGCTTCTTCCGCCGTCACCGCGGGGCGTCGTTGTTCGCGACGCTCGGTGGCCCGGTGGCGTGGATGCTGCTGGTCTACATCGGTTCGCTCGTGGTCTTGGTGGCTGCGGCGTTCTTCAAGATCGACTCGAACAGCAAGGTCACCACGAGCCTCACGACGGCCAACGTGCGGGCCGCGTTCACCACGGGCAGCTTCGTCGACGCAGTCGTCCGCAGCGTGCTCATCGCGCTCGCCGTCACGGCGTTGTGCTTCGCGATCGCGTTGCCGATGGCGTTCTACATCGCCAAGGTGGCCAAGCCGAGATGGCGACGAAGCCTGATCGTGGCCGTGCTCTTGCCGCTGTGGGCGGGCTACCTCGTCAAGGGCTATGCGTGGAAGTCGATCTTCACGCCGGATGCGGGCAAGTTCGCGGCCCACAAGGGCGGCGGCTTCCTCGAGGCCACGCTCGGTTGGACCCCCGGCTTCGGCACCCTCGCGATCGTCATCACCCTTGCCTACCTGTGGCTGCCGTACATGGTCCTCCCGATCTACGCCGGTCTCGAACGGCTGCCGCCGTCGTACCTCGACGCAGCCGGCGATCTCGGCGCGCGGCCGTTCCGCACATTCCGGTCCGTGATCATGCCGATCCTCGTACCCTCGATCGCGGCCGGGTCGATCTTCACGTTCTCGCTGTCGCTCGGTGACTACATCACGCCACGCATCATCTCCGGCGGCAAAGAGCAGATGATCGGCAACCTGATCGACCAGCTGCAGCAGCAGAACCAAGCACTCTCCGCGGCGCTGACCCTCTGGCCGATCGCGATCATCGTCGTCTACCTGCTCGGCATGAGCCGGCTGCACGCGTTCGAGAGCGTCTGATGCGTCTCTCGTTGCTGTCCCGCCTCGGACTCCGTGGCGTCACGATCATCGGGCTCGTGTTCTTGTACGTGCCACTGATCGTGGTGGTCATCCTCGCGTTCAACAGGGCCGACTCGACGCTCTGGCCGCCGACGGGATGGACGCTCGACTGGTGGCGCCAGGCGTGGCACACCTCCGCGCCGAAGAACGCGTTCGTGCAGAGCGTCCAGATCGCCTCGGCGGCGACGGCCATCGCCCTGCTCCTCGGCACGCTGGCCGCCTTCGCGATGTCGCGGTTCTCGTTCTTCGGCAAGAGCGCGATCTCGTACCTGCTCGTGCTGCCCATCGCGCTGCCGGGCATCGTCACCGCAGTGGCGCTGAAGAACACGTTCCTGCGCCGGATCGACCTCGGCTTCGTGTCGTTCAAGGTCGGGTTCGGGGTGCACTCGATCATCATCGCCCACTCCACCTTTTGCATCGTGGTGACCTACAACAACGTCGTGGCCCGCCTGCGCCGCTCCTCACCGAACCTGCTCGAGGCCTCCGCCGACCTGGGTGCGCACGGGCTGCGCACGTTCTGGTCGGTCACGTTCCCATTGGTGCGCTCCGCGCTCGTCGCCGGCGGCATCTTGGCGTTCGCACTCAGCTTCGACGAGATCGTGGTCACCTCGTTCACGGCCGGCCCGGGGGACCAGACCCTGCCGCAGTGGATCCTGAACAGCTTCGGGCGCAGCAAGGGCGTGCCCGTCACCAACGTCATGGCCACGGTCGTGATGGCGCTGTCGATACCGCTGGCCTGGCTGGCCCAGCGGCTCAGCGACAGCACGGAGAGCATTGCCGGTCGCCGGTAGCGTTTCAGCGTGATCTATCTCGTCCTCGCGGTCGTCGTCCTCGTTCTCGGTCTCGGCGTCGTCGCGCTGAGCCGCCGCTCGTCGAAGGCGCTGCCGCCCGCTGCGCCGACCCCGCAGCCGTCGATCGCACGCACCCCGAAGCCGACCAAGGCCGCGCCCACCGCTGCGCCGGCGATCAGCGGGCCGAGCGCGACGGGGACCGACGTCCTCGAGCCGGAACCCGTCGCACCTCCCGAGGTCGAGCCGGCGGTCACCGAGAAGCCCCGGTTCCGTGACCGCATGGCGAAGTCACGCGCCGCGCTGGTCGGTGTGTTCGCAGGGGTCCGGGGTCGGGCCGGGATCACCGAGGAGACGTGGGACGACCTCGAAGAGGCGTTGCTACGCGCTGATGTCGGCGTGCGTGTCACCACCGAGCTGCTCGACGGATTGCGCACGCGGGTGAAGTCGAAGGAGATCGTCGCCCCTGACGCGCTGCTCGATGCGCTCCAGGCCGAGATGATCGCCCGCCTCGCCGGCGCCGACCGGGACCTGCGCTTCGAGCCGGGTGAGCCCGGCTCCCCGAACGTGTGGTTGTTCGTCGGCGTCAACGGTGTCGGCAAGACCACCACGATCGGCAAGGTCGGTGCGGCCCAGCGCGCGCTCGGCCGCACCGTCCTGATGGCCGCCGGTGACACCTTCCGTGCCGCGGCGGCCGAGCAGCTCGGCATGTGGGCCGAGCGTTCGGGCAGCGATCTCGTACGCGGCAGCGAGGGCGGCGACCCCAGCGCGGTGATCTTCGACGGTGTCGAGGCCGCCAGCGCGCGCAAGATCGACCTCGTCCTGGCCGACACGGCCGGGCGGCTGCACAACAAGTCGAACCTCATGGAAGAGCTGCGCAAGGTCCGCCGCGTCGCCGCCAAGGGCAGCGGCCGGGTCACCGAGACGCTGCTCGTCATCGACGCCACCACGGGTCAGAACGGCCTGGCCCAGGCCCGCGAGTTCGGCGGAACGACCGATGTCACGGGTGTCGTGCTGACCAAGCTGGACGGCTCCGCCAAGGGTGGCATCGTGTTCGCGATCGAGACCGAGCTCGGCCTGCCGGTCAAGCTGGTCGGCCTGGGTGAGACCATCGACGACCTGGTCGCGTTCGACCCCACCGAGTTCATCGAAGCGCTCTTCGCGGAGTGACGTGATCGCCGGTCGCGCCCTGATCGGTCCGAGGGTCGTAGCGGCCCTCTCCGTCGTGGCTGCCGGGCTCCTCGCTGCGAGCTGCGGCACCAGGCTGGCACCGAGTGCGTTCACGACGGCGTCGACGGGTCTTGACGAGGCGACCCCGACCACGACGGTCGGGCCGAGTTCCGGAGCGACAGATGTCGGCATCACGGCCACCACGATCACGCTCGGGCTGATCGTCAGCAAGACGAGTCCACTCGGCCAGGAGACCTTCAGCGGGCCGATGTACGGCGCGCAGGCGTATGTGAACGCGCTCAACGCCGCAGGAGGCCTGGCCGGTCACCACGTCGATCTCGACGTGTGCGACGACGGCGCCACGGGCGCCGGGAACACCGAGTGCGTGCGTCAGCTGATCGACGGCGACCACGTCTTCGCCTTCGTCGGCAACAGCATCTTCAACTACGCGGGAGCGGCCTACGTCGACCAGCACGGTGTGCCGGACGTGGGTGGCCAGCCGATCACCAACGCCTACGACCAGTACAGCCACCTCTGGTCGATCTACGGAACCCAGTCGCCCCGTGACGGTGTGGTCGGCTGGGACGGGATGCTGTCCGGTGGCACCGAGATCTACCACTACTTCGCATCGACCCTCGGCGCACGCACGGCAGGCATCGTGGCGTACAACCAGGCCGACTCCCAGCGTTTCGCCGACCTCACCGCGAGGGCGCTGCAACGCGAGGGCTACACGGTCGTGCGCGAACAGTTGGACTTCGCCGTGCCCTCGTGGGACTCGGCAGCGATCGACCTCCAGTCGCATCATGTCGACATCCTGTTCGACGCGCTGGATGCCGCCGGGAACGTCTCTCTGTGCCGAGCCATGGACGCCGCCGGTCTGCGGGTGAAGGCGAAGGTGGTGACCGTGCAGTCGTGGACCGACACGGTGCGAACCGACTACCAGGGTGCGACAACGTGCCGGAACTCGCTGTACGCCGCTGCGACGACGCGCAACTACATGGACACCGACAACGCAACGGTGAAGCGGTTCCGCGACGACATGACGGCCTCGTTCCCCGACCGCGACGCCAAGGTCTCGATGTGGGAGCTCGAGGGCTGGGCCAGTGCGCAGTGGCTCGACGACGCCGTGCAGTCGTGCGGCCGTTCGATCACCCGGGCATGCGTCGAGGCGTACCTCGCCCGCCCCACGCCGTACGACGGCCACGGTGTGCTGGCGCCGCGCGACTTCATCGTGACGCCGATGCCAACGACCCGGGAGTCCTGCATCTTCGCCGCGCACTGGCAGGACGATGCCTACGGCGGCACCGGCGGATGGGTCACCACCACCGGCAAGGACCCGTACTGCTACGACGCTCCGCAGATCTCCTACTCACCCTGACGCGGACCGGAGACCGTCTCGTCCGAGCTCGCTCGGCTCGCCGGCCCATGTCACGCGACCACGCGACAAGACGTAGACGAGGTCGACGCGGCGCAGTGCTTCGGGATGTCCTGGCTCGACGACGACGATGACCCGATCCGGCCCGGCCAGGTCGGTCAGCACCGCCACAGCGCGGTCCAGCGCTGCAGCGGAGAGGCCAGGGCTGAGCTCGTCGACGAGGATCGCCGAGCCCGGCCGGAGCAGCATGCAGCCGAGGGCGAGCTGCTGACGCTCCCCACCGGAGAGCGTGCCGGCCAGTTGCGGGCCGCGCCGGGCGAGGGTCGGGAACGCCTCGAACACGACGCTCTGGCTCGCATCGCCGGCGACCAGATCAAGGTTCTCGGCGACGGTCATGTCGGCGAAAACGTTCGGCTCGTCGGGGATCGAGGTGATGCCGGAGACCGCACGTTCGTGCGCTGTCCAGCTGGTGATGTCCGCACCGCGCCACCGCACCCGGCCGCTCATCGGAGACGATGTTCCTGCGGCGATCCGCATCAACGTGGACTTGCCCGCACCGTTGTGACCGAGGACGGCCACGACCGTGCCGAGCGGGAAGCTCACGGTGACGTCGTGGAGCGCCTCCACCGACCCGTAGCCGGCGCGCACGCCGATGAAGTCGAGACCGCTGCTCACCGCATGCCAACCAGGAGGTCGCGCACGTCGGACCGAGCCAACACCTCGGATGCAGCCCCCGAGGCGATGATCCGTCCCGATGCCATCACGTGCACCTCGTCTGCGGTTCGCGTGACGAGCTCGAGATCGTGCTCCACCATGAGCAGCGCGATGCCGTCGTCGCTGAGACGATGGAGCAGGTCGTGGAGGCGGCGGGTCTCGCCGTCGTCGAGACCGCTGGCGGGCTCGTCGAGCAGCAGCGTGTCCGGCTGGGTGCACAGCGCTCGCGCGATCTCGACGAGGCGCTTCGTGCCCGACGGCAGGACGCCGGCGCGGACGTCGGCCACACCGAGCAGCTCCAGATCGGTCAGCGTCTGTCGGATGACCGCGGCGTTTGCCAATTCCGTGCTCCGCCGGCTGCCGACGATCGCCGGTGCGATGGCTCGTACGCGTCTCGTCGACGAACGCCGGGGGTCGGTCGCCACCAGAAGGTTCTCCGTCACGCTCAGCGAGGAGAACACGGAGCTGTGCTGGAACGTTCGGGCGACGCCGTCCCGTGCCAGCCGGTCCAGCGACCAACCGGTCACGTCGTGGTCGTGGTGGCGCACCGTTCCGGCGTCGCCGGGGTCCACGCCGGAGAGGCAGTCCAACAGTGATGTCTTGCCCGCACCGTTCGGTCCCACCACGACGGTGATGCGCCCGGGACGCACGGCGATGTCGACATCGTCGACGACCATCGTGGACCCGTGACGTTTGACGATGCCGGTTGCCGTGATGGTCGGCTGAGGCGACGGGCCGCTCGTCGGCTCGCGGCTCATCGCTCACCGAGCCGGATCGTGGGGACGGCGTGACGAGCCGCGACGCGTCGCCCCGCTGGTGTCAGCCGAACGGTGCGCGGAGCGCCGCGAGTGACACGACCGCTGGTGACGGACGAACCGAACAACCCCTCGAACAACAGCCGGGCCGAGTACAGGATCCCTCCCGGCAGCGTGCCGAGGAGGATCGCGCAGAGGCCGATCGCGATCGTGGACGAGCCGGTCGGCAGCGTGCTGTCCAGCGCGACGAGCAAGCCCGCGCCGATCACCGCGCCGGTGGCACTGTCGACCCCGAAGACCACGACGGCGGCGAACCAGATGAGGCCCTGGACCGGATCGAACGCCGTCGAGTCGAACGATCGCGCACCCATGGCCATGAGCGCACCGCCGAGCGCGGCCAGTGCCGAGCTCGCGCCGAAGACGAACACCTTGAGGGTCCGGACGTCGACACCGCTGGCCTGCCCGCCCAACTCGTCGTCGCGCATCGCGGTCAGGGTGCGGCCGAGCCGGCCGTGGTGCAGCCGGCTGACGAGCACGAGCGCGACACCGAGGCACAGGATCTCGAGGACGTAGAAGTTGTCGTCGGACGCGAACGTGCTCGGAGGGTGAACGTCGAGGCCACGGGTGACAGCCGCTTGCTCGAAGACGAACCGGCTCATCGCAACGCTGAGCGCGAACGTGGTGAGGGCGAGGAACAGGCCCCGACGGCGGATCGCCGGCCATCCACTCAGCGCGCCGAACGGGGCGACCAGGATCGGGGTGATCGCGAGTGCGAGCACCCCGGGCATGCGCGGCAGGAACGGCAGTGTGCCGTCGGCGAGGCGAGCGGCGACCAGCGCGCCGAGGCCGGCGAAGCCGGCCTGGCCCAGCGATATCTGTCCGCTGTAACCACTGACGACCACGATCGACACGAGGACGATCGCCAGCGCCGGGACCGCGAGGGCGAGGTGCTTGTCGCTTGGTCCGAACAGCAAGGGCGCACCGAGCGCCATCGCCGGAACGGCCCACCATGCCCGGATGGGCGGGAGCTCGCCGCGCGTTGTCAGCCGGGCGACACCGCCCGCGTCGCGAGGCTCGCGGAGGCGGGAGATGAGCAGCACGGCGACGAGGAGCGCGACCACGAACAGGTTGGCGTTGGCCGCCTGGATCCACGCCTGCGGACGTCCGGACAGGTGCACCTGGGCGAGCTCGGACTGGACGATGCCGATCAGCAGCCCGGAGACGATGGCCCGCGTCGGATCGGTGAGCCGGCCGATGACGACGACCGCCATCGTCTCCAGCATGACCAGGGTGAAGCCGTACGGGACGAGGCGCAGCGTTGGCGCCATGAGGATTCCGGCGAGCCCGGCCATCGACGTGCCGATGGCCCAGCCGAAGGCGGACACGC
>JAOBWO010000147.1 GCA_025463415.1 Acidimicrobiales bacterium
CGCTGATGCGATCATGCATCGTCTGGATGCCGCCGGCGTCCTCGTGGTGATGGAGGCCGAGCACATGTGCATGTCGATCCGTGGCGCGATGAAGCCGGGATCCTCGACGACGACATCGGCGGTGCGCGGCATCCTCAAGTCGAACCCGGCAACACGTGGAGAGGCGCTGACCCTCCTCGGTCGCTGACACGGGCCTCTGAGCCGTCAGCCGCCGGCGTCGGCGACCCAACGTGCGGCCGCAGCAGCCAGTTCGCTCCAGTAACCGTCGGCGTCGGGCACGAGGTCGTCGTTGCCGAGCGTCACGTCGCGAACCGCGCCGAGCGTGTCGACCTCGCGGGCGGGCTCTCGCGCCGCGACATCGGTGATGATCAGCTGGAGCGACGCCACGCTCAGCTCGACGAAGCCCTCGACCTCGTCGGGATCCAGCGTCAACTGGTCGAGCGGGGTGTCGTCGATCAGCAGGTGCACGTGGGTGATCTCGCGGTTCCGGCCCTCACCACCATCGTCGATCAGTTTGCGCCGCGCGACCGGGATGAGCCGCGCTGGGTCGATGTCGAGCCCGAGCTCCTCGCGAATCTCACGCACCCCGTCGAGCGGTCGTTCACCGGCAGTGAGGTGGCCGGCGACCGAGACGTCGAGCAGGTTCGGGAACGCGCGCGCTGCGCGTCGGCGTCGCTGCAGCAGCACCCGTGGCGGTGCATCGGAGCGGATCACGAGGCAGTGGAAGACCGCGTGCCAGAGTCCCTCCGCGTGCACCACGGATCGAGGCAGGGTGCCGACGAAGGTACCGTCGTCGTCCAGCACGTCGAGCAGTTCCTCCGCCGGATCGATCGCACCAAGCGCATCATCGGGCATCGCCGGAGTCTCACCCACAGTCCGCTCGTTTGGCAACGCTGCGGGCCGGCGATGGATCAGATCCGTAGAATTCCTGAGATGCGTACCAGCATCGCCGCCCTCGACCACCTCGTCCTCGCCACGCCTGACATCAACGCCACGGCGGCATGGCTGACGGAGCAGACCGGCGTGACCCCGTCGGCCGGCGGGCAGCACACCGGGAAGGGCACCCGCAACATGCTGTGCTCGTTCGGCCCGACGAGCTACTTGGAGATCGTCGGCCCAGACCCTGAGCAGCCGACGCCGGCGTCGCCGCGGCCATTCGGCATCGACGATCTCACCGAGGCCCGGATGGTCACCTGGGCAGTTGCCGTGTCCGACATGGAGACGGTCCTCGATCAGGCACGCCGCGCAGGATACGACCCCGGTCCCGCGTCGCCGATGCAGCGCGTGCGGCCCGACGGAGTCACGCTCAGCTGGAAGCTCACCGCCAACCTGAGCGCGACGACTCCGTTCCTGATCGAGTGGGAGACGCCGCACCATCCTGCAGCCACGGCTGCGCCTGGCTTGGTGCTGAGTGAACTGCGCGCCCGGCATCCGCATCCGGAGCTGCTGGAGAGCCATCTCGACGCGCTCGGCATCTCGATGGGGATCATGCGTGGACCCGAGACACTGCTGGTCGAGGTCCGCGGCCCACTCGGCTCAGCCGCGTTTCCCAGTGCTGACGACGTGCGCCTCTGACAACAGCCGTGCCGGCTCGGACTTCGGACCCGTTCCCACGAGTGCGGGCGGAGGGAATCGAACCCTCACATCTTTCGATACAGGGACCTAAACCCTGCGCGTCTGCCAATTCCGCCACGCCCGCGTGACGAGCCAAGCCTGCCGGGATTCCCACGGATCCGCAAGCCTGCGGTCAGGTCGCGGCCACCGGCAACCACGCCAACGTCAGCTGCGTGACCTTCACGTCGGCACGTTCGAGCGGGATCGTCGTCGTCGTCACGTTCTCCGCGGCGGAGCGCCACCGCGCGTCGATCTCGGTCACTTCGCGCGCCAGCTCCGACTCGAGTTCCTGGAGCTGATCGTTGAGGGTGCCGACCTTGTTCGACGCAGCGTCGGCGCGATCGCCGGCCGCGCCCGCCGTCGACATCCGGCCCGCCGCAGTGCCGGCCTTGCCGAGCACCGACCCGAGCAGCCCGCCGCGCGACTTCCGGCCGGAGAACAACCCGCCCAGGATCGATCCGGCAGTGGACAGCAGCTCCTCGTTGCGCTTGCTCTCGGCCTGTGAGTGGAGCGTCTCGGCCCGCTGCTGTGCGGTCTGGATCTGGTTCTGGATGGACGTGACCTTGGTCTGGTACTTGCCGCGCAGGGCCGCGGTCTCGGCATCAGCCTTGGCATCTGCTGCCTGGGTGCAACGCGCGGCGAAGTCGGCGGCCGTCTCGCCGGGACGGCTGTACAGCTTCAGCGCTGCGTTGGTGAGCAGCTCCATCGACTTGCTCCGCACGAGGAAGTCGACGAGGTCGCGCTGCACGTTGGTCCAGAACGCCTTGCTGTCGACCGGCGCGTCGGGAAGGCGATACACGCACGAGACCGGTGCGACGTCGTGCAGGTCGCGATCGTCGTAGTCGACGCCGATCGCCTTCGTCACGTCGACCTGGCTGCCGAGCGGATGCAGCACCGTCTCGTACTCGTCGTCGTGCACGAGGTCGGCTTTGGTGTCGTCGTAGCGCAGCGTGACCCGGGCGACGATCGCAGCGGCGCTGCGCACGCCTCGGGGATCGCCGCCGACCGTCGACAGCCACGGCGCGGCCGGATCTGCCCAGCGGACGGCGACGCCGCCGGCGATGGTCGGCATCGCGCCCAGCTCACCGGCGCCGAGCGCGGGCGGCGCAGTCGCGGTCGGAGTCGGCACGACCGCCGGTGCTGCGGTCGCCGCTCCTGCGACCGTCGGTTCTGCGTTCGCCGGCGCTGCGGCCGCCGATGTGGCAGCAGCGGCACCCCGCTGGTCCGCCATGAGCGTGGAGATCTGGTCGCGGGTCAACGGCCCGCGCAGGTAGCTCATCGCCCAACGCGTCGTGAACACCTCCGGCTGGTCCTTGCCGGCGCGACGCAGGACGAACTCGCGCTTGGCGAGGCCGCCAATGGTGTCGCCCACCGCGCCGACGTCCACCCCGCCAGCCGCGGCACTCATCCCATCGAGCAGCCGCTGCTTGTCGCGGTCGGTCTGCAGCCGGCCGATCATCCACGTGCCGGCGTTCGAGATCGCCTTGTAGTCGATATCGACCGGGTTCTGCGTCGACAGCACGACGCCGACCCCGAAGGCCCGTGCCTGCTTCATCAGCGTCATGATCGGCTTTTTCGTGGGCGGCATCGCGGTCGGCGGCAGATAACCGGCGACCTCGTCCATGTAGACGAGCGCGCGCAGGTCGGTGGTGCCGCTCTGGCGCCGCATCCAGGTCACCAGCTTGGAGAGCACGAGGGTGGTGACGAACTGTCGTTCCTGGTCGTCGAGGTGTGCGATCGACACGATCGCGCAGCGCGGCCTGCCGTCCGCCGTGTGCAACATCGAGGCGATGTCGAGCGGGGCCCCGGTCAACCACGCACCGAAGCTCGGCGACGCGAGCAGACCGTTCAGCCGGAGCGCGAACTCGGTGCGATCCTTCGGCGGGAAGAACGAGTCGAGCTCGAACACGCCGAGTTTGCGGATGGTCGGCGTCTGCACCAGCCCGATCAACGCCGCGATGTCCAGGCTGCGCCCGGCCGTCCACTCATTGAGGATCAGGTTCGACAGCAGGATGTGCTCGCGACTGGTCAGCGGATCGGCATCGATGCCGACCAGACCGAGCAGTCCGCTGACGAACCCGTCGATCTCGTCCCCGACGATCTCGGGATCGCTCGCATCAGTGGGCGCCCGCAGCGAGCCGACGATGTTCACGCCGACGCCGGCGGACGAGCCCGGCGTGTAGATGGTGAGCTCGACGTTGGTGCGCAGCGCGGCGATGTCGGCCGCACCCAGGCTCCATCCCGCCAGACCGTCCGTCCAAGCTTTGGCCTGCGCGGCTGCGAAGTCGGCGACGGTCTGCCCCGCCTTCTGTGCGTCGCCCTCGTTCACCCACGGTTCGAAGTCGGCCGCGGCGAGGTTCGGGAACGTCAGGCACAGGTTGGTGAGATCACCCTTGGGGTCGATCAACAGCGTCGGCACGCCGGCGCGCAGCGCGTCCTCGATCAGCACGATGCCGAGGCCAGTCTTGCCCGAGCCCGTCATGCCGACGATGACGCCGTGCGTGGTGAGGTCGCCCGATGCGATCGATGTGGTCGTGCCCACGCGCTCGTGCTTGGCTGGGTCGATCTGCCCGCCAATGAGGAAGTCGGCCATCGGCCCACACTATGCATCGCCCGTCCGCGGCAGGGTATGTTCGCGCCATGATCCGCATGAGCGTCCTGTACCCGAGTGGCGATGACTCCACCTTCGACCACGACTACTACAAGAACAACCACGTCCCGTTGGCGTGCTCGACGTGGAACGTCGCCGGCGAGATCGACAAGGGCATCAGCGGTCCGAACGTCGCGGCCGTGCACTTCTTTTTCGAGTCGATGGAGCAGATGCAGTCAGCGCTCGGCGCGCCGGGAACGGCCGAGATCATGGCCGACGTCGCCAACTACACGAACATCACGCCGGTGATGCAGATCAGCGAAGTCGTCTGAGCCGGCCCGGCCGGACCGATGCCGTTCACGGGCTTCCCGCCCACCGCTCTCGACTTCTTCGAGGGCCTCGCGGCGGACAACTCGAAGGCGTTCTGGGCCGCGCACAAGTCGGTGTACGACCACGACGTGAAGGCGCCGATGCTGGCACTGCTCGACGACCTCGCCGAGTTCGCGACGTTCCACCTCTTCCGTCCGTACAACGACGCCCGCTTCGCCAAGGGGCGTCCTCCCTACAAGGAGCAGATCGGCGGGCTCGGTGAAGGCGAAGGTGGCTGCTTCTTCTACGTGCAGCTGTCCGCGTCAGGTCTGCGCGTCGGCACCGGCATCTTCCACATGGCATCGGATCAGCTCGAGCGCTTTCGGGTCGCGGTCGACCACGACACGTCGGGATCCCAGCTGGAGCGGCTCGTCGCCACGATCGACAAGCGCGGCGCCACGATCACGGCGATCGAGGAACTGAAGACCGCACCGCGCGGCTATCCGAAGGACCACCCTCGGATCGCGCTGCTGCGCCGCAAGGGCATCGCCGCGATGCGCACGTGGGACGTCGAGCCCTGGGTGCACACCAAGGCCGTGGTGAAGCGGGTGCGCGACGCGTGGGCTGAAGCGGCGGACATCGATGCCTGGCTCGACGCCAACGTCGGGCCGAGCACGCTGCCGCCGTCGGAGTTCGGGCGCCGCTAAGCGGTAGCCGCGACGGGGCTGATCCGGTACGAGCAGCGGGTGTCGCCGCTCAGCACGTGTTGCTCGCGTGTCACGACGACCTCCGGCCCGAGCACTGCTCGGAAGACCTCCAGCTCGGACCGGCAGAGGCCCTGGCAGGCCGTTGCGGCCACGCAGATCGGGCAGTGGTGCTCGATCAGCACCAGGTCCTCCTCATCGACGACGACCTCGGCGAGGTAGCCCTCCTCGCTGCGCCGATCGGCGAGCATCCGGACCCGCACCGAGACGGGTTGGCCGACGAGCGCCGCGCTGTAGCCGGCGAGCTGGTCTGCGGCGCGCCGGTCGATCACCTGTTGGAGCGCATCGTCGCCCAGGGTGGCGCGGATCGATCCGAGCAGTTCGACGGTCAGCTCACCATGGCGATCGGGGAACAGCTCCTGGCTCAGCGATGTCGTTCGCCAACGGATCGCCGGTCGCCCACGGCCGACGATGGGTCCCTCGAACCGCTCGACGAGTCCTGAGTGCTCCAGCGCGTCGAGGTGCTGTCGCACGGCCGTGGTGGTCGTGTTGAACTGCTCGGCGAGCTCCTGGGCCGTGGCGGAGTCGGCGCGCTTGAGCATCTCGATGATGCGTCGCTTGGCGTCGGACAGATCTGCCATCGGGGCCGAGTCTAACGGATTGAATAAGCGGCCGCTTCGCTAATCGGGCTCGCGGTCCAGCTCGGCCAACTC
>JAOBWO010000171.1 GCA_025463415.1 Acidimicrobiales bacterium
TGGGATCGCGGGTTGGAGATCGTCCGCGAGGCGTTCGCGTCATACGGCGGCTCGCTGGGAGGTCTCGTCGACCGGGCGATCGGCGAGCGGTGGATCGACGCAGAGCCTCGCGACGGGAAGCGTGGCGGCGCGTTCTGCATGTCGTTCGTCAACGATCGTTCGCTGGTGTTCCTCAACTGGAACGGCAGCGTCGACGCGGCGCAGACGACGGCGCACGAGCTGGGCCACGCCTACCACAACACCCAGCTCGCCCACCGCACTCCCCTGCAACGCCGTCTCCCGATGGCGCTCGCCGAGACGGCCAGCATCTTCTGCGAGACCCTCGTCGTCGAGGAGGGCCTGCGCCGATTGGAGGGCGCTGAGCGGCTCGCTCTGCTCGACGTGGATCTGCAGGGCTCGAACCAGGTCGTCGTCGACATCCGCAGCCGCTTCCTCTTCGAGACCGAACTGTTCGCGCGACGGCAACGCCGCACGCTCGGGGTCAGCGAGCTGAACGAGATGATGCTGGCTGCCCAGGCGACCGCATACGGCGACGGCCTCGACCAGTCGACCGCGCATCCGTACATGTGGGTGGTCAAGGGGCACTACTACGGCTCGCACTTCTACAACTGGCCGTACACCTACGGCCTGCTGTTCGGGCTGGGGTTGTTCGCCCGCTACCAGGCGGACCCGGAGCACTTCCGGCACAGCTACGACGACGTGCTCTCTCGCGTCGGCATGAACAGCGCCGAGGAGCTGGGCGCAGCGTTCGGCCTCGACGTGACGGACGAGGCGTTCTGGACGGCCAGCGTCGACGTCCTCCGTGCGCGCATCGCCGAGTACACCCGTCTCGCATCCGAGCTCACGGGCTGACATGTCTGATCCGTCGCCATCCGCTACGCCGCGCCGCACACGGTACGACGCGACGCGCGCGGAGCTCGGTGACCTTCTCGGCGACCAACCGCGGTTCCGAGTGGACCAGTTGTGGAAGGGGCTGTACGAACAGCTCGCCGATCCGGCCGACCTGACGACGCTGCCGAAGTCGCTGCGCGCCCAGCTCGAGCACGAGTTGCCGACCGCGCTCACCACGGTCGTCGAACGGGTCAGCGACGACGGCGACACCGTCAAGTACCTGTTCGAGCTGGAGGGCGGCAGCCGGATCGAAACCGTGCTGATGCTGTACCCAGACCGGGTGACCGTGTGCGTCAGCAGCCAGGCGGGCTGCGCGATGGGATGCGGGTTTTGTGCCACCGGGCAGGCGGGCTTCACCCGGCAACTGACGACGGGCGAGATCGTGGAGCAGATCGTGCGTGCGGCGCGCAGGGCGCGCGAGATGGACCGCCGGCTGGCCAACGTGGTGTTCATGGGCATGGGCGAACCGCTGGCGAACGAGCCAGCGGTCTGGGCCGCAGTCGAGCGGATCAACAACGACATCGGTCTCGGCGCGCGCCACCTCACGGTGTCCACCGTCGGCCTGGTCCCGGGCATCAAGCGGCTCACCACCTGGCCGATGCAGGTCAACCTCGCCGTCTCGTTGCACGCTGCGAACGACGAGCTCCGCAACGAGCTGGTCCCGATCAACCGTCGCTACCCGCTGCCGATGCTGATGGAGACGTGCGCCGACTACCTCCTCGCCAAAGGCCGCCGGCTGAGCTTCGAGTGGGCGCTGATCGACGGAGTCAACGATCGCGACAGCGACGCGCGCGAGCTCGCTGCGTTGTGTCGCAACCTGCCGCTGGCGGCGCACGTCAACATCATCCCGCTCAACCCGACGCCCGGCTATCTCACGCGCGGCACGACGCTGGCCCGCGTGCACGAGTTCCGCGACCAGCTCGAATCACTCGGTGTGAACGCCACCGTGCGACGCAACCGCGGCACCGACATCGACGCCGCGTGCGGTCAGTTGGCTGCCGGGCAACCGGTGCAGCCCGTCACCCTCGGCCGTCGCTCAGGTACTTCGGGTTCGCAACCCTGAGCTTGTCGATCACGCTCGCCAGCACCTCGGCGCGCACCTGAACGGCCAGTGTCGGGTCGTCGTCGATCGCCCCGGAACGAATCGCCGCAGCCAGGGCCCGGTCGTCCTCGAAGCCGAGCGCGGCAAGCCGTTCGGCGTGGGCGGCGGCCTGCTCCGGACCGAGCTCGAGCTCGCGTTCCACCATGGCGAGCACGTTGATCGCAACGCGCGTGTGGAAGTTGAGCCGGCCCTCCGTGCTCGCCAACACGTCGTTCTCCATCCACTCCCGAACCGCAGCGAGCATCTCCTGCGCGCTCGGCGCGTCGTGCGGAATCACCAGCGTCCCTCCAGCGCCAGGAACAGGTCGTACTCGGTCTCGCACACTCGTCGCCCGATCGCGGCCAGCTCGTGGCTGCGCGACGCGCCGCTCTGGTGCGCCTGGAGCTGGATGATGCACATGATCCCCCACTTCAACGTGCCGAGGACCTCCCACCAGCGCACGGCCTCCACGTCCACCGCAGCGCACGAGGCTTCCCGATACGCCTCGATCAGCTCGTCGTACTCACCGACGCCCGCTACGGGTTTGGCCGAGCCGAAGCGCCACGCGCGCACGCACAGCCAGCCGAGGTCCTCCAGGGGATCGCCGATGTGCGCCAGCTCCCAATCGAGCACGGCGCGGAGGCCGTCCGGGCCGACCATCAGGTTGCCCAGCCGGAAGTCGCCGTGGACGATGCGCATCGGTCCGGGTTCGGTGCGGTGCGCCTCCAGCCAACGGAACGCGAGCTCGAACGTGGGATGTGGCTGGTCGAGCGTGTCGAGCACCGCTCGGTACTGCTCGACCTGATCGATCGCCGGCAAGCCGGGTGCCGCGGCGGGGTCGATCGCGTGCAGTCGTCCGAGCGCCATCGCGCAGTCGGCCGTGAGGCGCTGCCGAGCGACGGCGTAGGTGTCGTCACGCAGGATCTTCCGCGCGATCGTCTCACCGTCGACGTGGCCGAGGATCATGAAGGCGGCGCCGACCGGGTTCTGCAGCCCGCTTTCGAGCGGTTCGTCCGCGGAGGTCGCGATCAGTTCCGGTACGGCGACGCCACCGATGCGAGCCGCACGGAGCACGGCCGCTTCCACTCCCATGTCTCGGACGTCGCCCTCGCGCTGGCGTTGCAGGATCAACGCTCGTCCGTCCGCGACGAACTTCCACGTCTCGCGCGACGCACCACCGGACAGCCGTTGGAGACCGGCGATCGTGGCTCCGCCGAGGACGTCCGACAGCGCTGCCGTCAGCGCGCTCGAACGGTCGACGTCGCTCATCGCGACAGGCTGGCACACACCGCCCGGGCAGCTCGGCCTCGAAGCCCGGCTCGGCATGCGGCGGGTCAGCAGTTGGCGGCCACCGTGGGGGTCGGATCCACCGCCGGGCCGCCGCCCGGGTGGATCTCGAAGTGCAGGTGCGGCGTCGAGAACTTGGCGTTGCCGGTGTCACCGACGTAACCGATGACGGTGCCCTTGAGCACCGGGCCCGAGGCCGCGTAGCTGTCGAGGTGGGCGTAGTAGTAGTGGTTGCCGTCGTTGCCGTTGAAGGAGACGGTGTTGCCGCCGAGCGTGTTCTGCTTGTCGATCGCGACCCCATCCACGATCGCGACGATGGTCGTGCCGCGTGCACTGATCATGTCGACTCCCTGGTGCAGCCGCCCCCCGGATCGGGGCGCACCGAACGTGTCGCTGAACGCGTAGGAGCCCTGCGGCTGAAGCGGACAGACCCAGGCCTCGCCCTGGCCGTAGATCCCGCTGCCGGCAGCGGGATGACCACCGGAGCCGCCGCCACCGGTCGTGCCACCGGCATCGGACCCGGAGGCGACGTTGGCGTTGCTGAGTCCTTCGCCGTCATCGCCACCGTCGGACCCGCTGCCCTCGGCGGCGATCGCGGCGGCCGCAGCGGCGGCGCGATCCGCGCGTGCCTTGGCCGCTTCGGCGGCCGCCGCGGCCTCGGCGTCCTTCTGCCGTTGCGCCTCCAGCGCGCGCTGGACCGCCTCGTCGTTGAGCCTGTCCTTCTCGACGACCTTCAGCTGCTCGATCTGGTCGTTGGCGATCTTCTCCTTGTTCTTGAAGTCCGCTTCGGCGTCCTGGTACGCCTTGGTGGCCTGATCCGCCTTGGCCTGCTTGTCGGCGAGCTGGCGGAGCAGCTCCGTGTAGTCGTCGAAGCTGGTCGACGACGCATCGTTGACGACGCCGAGCAGCACGTCGGTCTGGGCCTGTTCGGTCGGTCCGACGGTGCCGCTCAACAGCGCGATCCCCGTCGTGCCCGCCCCGATGTAGCGGTCGACGACGACGGCTTCCACCGACTGCTGCAACGCGTCCACTCGCTTCTGCAGATCCGCCGCTTCTCGATCGAGTTGGTCGCGCTGGTCGCCGAGCAGCTCCACCTTGGACTCCGCCTCGAAGTACGCATCGGCTGCTGCGTTGGCCCTCGCCCGCGCCGCAGCGATCTGGCGGGCAGCGTCCTCTGCGGTTCCGGTGCCGTCGTCGGCGCGGGCGGGCCCGAAGCTCACGACCGGCAGCAGGCCGATGATCAACGCGAGGACGAGACCGATTCCGCGGTGTTTGACCATGGCCGCGCCAACCTACCAGCGCGCCCTGAACCCGTCCGGTCATCCCGACGCCCGCCCCGGCGCCCGGGCACGATGCGAACGGGCTGGAACCGCGGCGCACGGGTTACCCTCCTCGGACGATGTCGGATGCACCGAGCACCCCCACCCTCGAGCTCGACCACGTCTCGTTCATCCGCGACGACCGCCGCATCCTCGACGACGTGACGTGGTCGGTGCAGCCCGACGAACGATGGCTGATCCTCGGCGCGAACGGTTCGGGCAAGACCACCATGGTGCGCATCGCCTCGATGTACGAGCATCCCTCGAAGGGCACCGTTCGTGTGCTCGGCGAGACCCTCGGCAGCACCGACGTGCGCATTCTGCGGCGAAGGATCGGCGTGATGTCAGCAGCGATCGGCGCCCAACTCCGCCCCGCGCTGACCGCGCGTGAGGTCGTGGTGACGGCGAAGTTCGCCGCGCTGGAGCCGTGGTGGCACACCTACACCGACGAGGACAACGCCCACGCCGATTCCTGCCTGGAGCGAATGGGTGTCGGGCACTACGCGCACCGCAGCCTCGGCACGTTGTCGTCCGGCGAGCAGCAGCGGGTTCTGCTGGCCCGCGCGCTGATGAACGAACCGGGCATCGTCGTGCTGGACGAGCCGAGCGCGCGCCTCGATCTCGGCGGTCGCGAGCAACTCGTGCAAGCGCTCGCCGAGCTGACCGCCGATCCCGCGTCGCCGCCCCTGGTGCTGGTCACCCATCACGTCGACGAAGTGCCACCCGGCATGACCCATGCGCTATTGCTGCGTGAAGGCAAGGTCCTGGTGGCCGGCGCGTTGGACGACGTTCTCACCGCAGACTCGCTCAGCGATTGCTTCGCGATGTCGCTCGTGCTCGAACGGCGCGGCGACGGCCGGCTCACGGCTTGGTCTCGCCGATCCGGCTGACGAGTCGGTCGCGGCTGCGCACGATCTCCTCGTGCAGCACCCGCTCGGCCAGGCCACCGGTCCACAGCGCGCCGCCGTAGTGCAGCTCCATCACGAGCGTGCTCGAACTCGTGTCGAGTGCGGTCACCCGGGCGGCGAGACGCCACGCGCTGTGCCGACGACCGTCGGTCTCGTCGCGTTCGAACACGACGTCGCCGGCACCGTTGGCGAGGAGCTCCTCTTCGGGCGTGCAGACCGTGCGCGCCATGACGAGCCGCTTCGAGCGAGCGAACGGGCCGACCTTGGCGCGCAGCTCGACGTCCCAACGCAACCGGCCGTCGCGCGGCTCGACCGGATCGGCCCGGTGGACGAGACCCATCCAGCTCGTGTACACGGCCAGGTCGTCGATCCAACCGAACAGTTCGACCGGCGCGCACGGTGCCGTCATGTCGGCGGAGAGATCCACCCGTGCAGTATCGCCGTTCGATGATCGGCAGCTCACAATTCGTTCACACGTGAGTCCGATGATGTGGTCATTCCCCAAGACAGGAGCAACACCATGAAGGTTTCCCAGAAGATCGCCGCAGCAGCACTGTCCGCAGCCGTCGTCGTCGGCGGCACCACCGCAGCGTTCGCCGCAGGCGATGGCAGCGGCGGCACCGGCAAGGCGGACAAGATCGCCGTGTTGTGCGCACACAAGGACGAGATCGTCCCGACCCTCACCAAGCGTCAGACGGAGCTGACCAAGCGGATCGCCGTGCTCACCGAACTCGACACGAAGGCCACGGCGGCCGGCCACACAAAGGTTGCAGCACGCCTCGAGCAGCGCATCGCCACGTTGCAGGACCGCCTCGACAAGGTCAGCACCCGCCTCGAGAAGGCGCCGGCGTGGATCGCCGCCAACTGCCCCGCTGCGTGATCTGATCTCGGCCCATCCATCCGACCGGACCGCCGGGACCCGCGCTGCTACGGCTCCGTGGGTTCCGGCGGTGGCGCGTGACGGCCCCTGAAGGCCCGCGACAGCAGCGGGCTGCTGGCCTTGAGCAGGCCGCCCAGGTCGTCACTGTCGTCGAAGAGCGGCCGCCACGGCAGCGCCTTGGTCTCGTCCGTCTGCGTTGCGACCGCGTCGTCATGCGGATGCAGCTCGGCCACGGTCAACCCGGCGGGCAAGGGCATCTCCGGCGTCGGCTCCAGCACGACCTCCTCCGGACCGGCTTCCTGCGGATCGCCCAGCTCGAGTTGACGCGGCGCGTTCGGTTCGTCGACTGCCGCGAGCCGGGTCCTGTTGCGGACTCGACTCGGATGGTTCGCACTCGCGGCCGGTGCGGGTGCGTCGGCGACCTTGAACAGCCGGGGCATCGCCTCGCGCCGGTCGTCGAGCGTCCAGCCGCGTGGAACGATCATCGCGTCGGCGTGGCGACGGCACAGGAGGCCGCTGCGGATCGGCATCACGCTGCCCGGCAGAGCCAGCCACACGAGCAGTCGCTCGCTCTCCATGCCGTAGACGACCGCTGCTGGAGCTGAGCATCCAGGGCGTTCACACAAACGACTCACGGGTTCAACGTACTACGGGGGCCCCTTCGCTGGCGGCGACGCGCACGGCGCCGGATAGCGTGCGCCGCACCCCGATCCAAGGCGAACCACGTGACCAGCATCTACGACTTCTCGGCCAAGGCGATCAACGGTCAGGAGACCGATCTCGGCACGTACCGCGGCAAGGCGATGCTCGTCGTCAACACCGCGTCGAAGTGCGGGTTCACGCCGCAGTACAAGGGCCTCGAGAAGTTGTACGAGGACTACGCCGACAAGGGTCTCGTCGTACTCGGCTTCCCCTGCGACCAGTTCGGCCACCAGGAGCCCGGCACCGAGACGGAGATCGAGTCGTTCTGCGAGCTGAACTACGGCGTCACGTTCCCGATGTTCGCCAAGATCGAGGTGAACGGAGACAAGGCCCATCCGCTCTACACCTGGCTGCGCTCGGTGAAGAAGGGTCTGCTCGGAAGCCGGATCAAGTGGAACTTCACCAAGTTCCTCGTCGACCGGAACGGCAACGTCCTCAAGCGGTACAGCTCGACCACCAAACCCGAGAAGATCGCCGCGGACATCGAGAAAGCCCTCGCCGCCGAGCCCCGCTGAACTTGAGTGGTCACCACAGCGCGTGATCGACCACCACCGATCGAGGTGTGATCCAGGTCTGCGTCGAGCCCGACTCTGGTCAACAAATGCCAGAAGGAGTAGCCTACGACTGCAAACGCAGGCCAAGGACTGGTGGGAGGGTCATGGAGACAGCGACGAGTACGACCGCCATCCTTCCTGAACTGCGTCAAGCCGCCGTCAAGGAGGGCCTCCTCCAGCCCGGCGGAGCCCGCAGCCTGTTGCACTTCGGCGGGTTGATCGCATCGTGGGCGGCGCTCGTCAGCATCGGCTTCGCAGCGGACACGTTGTGGGTCTGGGTTCCGGTGTGGATCCTCGTCGCGTTCATCATCGTCGGCTTCGGTGGCGTGGCCCACGACTGCGTGCACGGAACGGTGTTCACGTCGAAGCTGGCCAACAGCGTCCTCGGCCACATCGCGTTCTTGGGCCTCGGGGTGCCGTTCACCAACTACCGGCAGTACCACCTCCTCCATCACGCCGACACCCTCGGCGAGTTCGATCCGGAGGGCCCCGGCCAGAACTTCAAGAGCCGCGCCCAGTACGGGTTGTTCCACGTCGCCCTCGGACCGGGGTTCATCGTCTTCATCTGGCTCAGCTCGCTCGGTGGGGCACTCCACCGGCCGCCGAAGTGGGCGCGCACGGAGAGCAGCCAGAAGGTGCTTCGCTACGGCTGGTTCCCCGGCATCCTCTCCTTCGCCGGCCTGATCACGCTCGCCGTGATGTCGAACACGTTCCGCCACATCTGGCTCGGCCCGTGGCTGTTCGTGATGGTGCCCGTCCTCGCCTTCGTGCTGTGCGGCGAGCACTACGCAGGGCGCGCCGAGGACGGCACCCTGAAGAACACCTACACGCTGACCTCCAACCCGGTCATGCGGTTCGCGATCTTCAACATCAACTTCCACACGGTCCACCATCTCCTTCCTCGCGTGCCCGGCCCGGCGCTGCGGCGGATGAACGAGATCACCGCGCCGTACGAGGAGAACGCGTTCAGCGGCTACCTCGCGTTCCACCGCCACGTGCTGGCGCCACTCCCCTGGCTCGCTCCGCGCGATGCATCGTCGGCGTCGCGCCTTCGTGCCCTCAACGCCGGAGCGCTCAACTCGACCGGCGAGGTGCTGCGCAAGGAAGCCTGAGGCGCCAAGGCGCTTCGGCACGACGCGTCGGAATCGATGGAAAATGGCATCCCGTCAGACGAGCATCTCCTACAGTCTCCTGATGCGTCGCCGGGTGGAGCAGGGACAGGTCGTTCACTCGTGAAGATCGCGTCCTGCACCGTCGATTCCACGGGCGACGCTCAGCTCTCGGTCTGGGACAACTTGGTCGCTCTCGAATCGGCGGACCGTCAAGTGGGCTGCGAAGGCGTCGCGTGGTGGATCGGGGATCGGCACCAACCCACGGCCGCGGAGGCGGAACGCCGGCTTGCGTTCCTGCGCGCCCACCAGTCGTCGCCGTATGCGTTCGACCCAGCAGCTGCTGATCGCCCGCTGTCCATCGATCGGGTCTGGCTCGACGACGCCGATGTGCAACTGCTGATCGCGCAGCTGAACGCCGATCTCTACGCTCGCTACCCCGAACCGGGAGCCCTGGTGTTCAGCCTGGATCCCGCCGACATCCTCGAGGGCGTCGGAACGCTGCTGCTGGCCGAGCTCGGCGGTCGTCCCATCGGCTGCGCGGCGTTCCGCGTCATTGACGACTACCCCGGGTCCGCGGAGATCAAGCGGATGTTCGTCGCCCCGTCGGCCCGAGGGAACAAGATCGGCGCGGCGCTGCTGGAGGAGGTCGAGCATCGCGCCCGATCACTCGGTGTCACGCGCTTCGCGTTGGAGACAGGGCCCCGCCAGCCGGAGGCGCTGGGGCTGTTCGAGCGTTCGGGCTATGTCCGGTGCGCACCGTGGGGCGCGTTCATCGGCAAGGACTTCAGCATCTGCATGGAGCGCATGGTCGATTGACCCGAGAGACTGACATCGCGTGACCACCTTGCCATCAGCCCGCAGCCGCATGCCGACCAGCCGGCTCGGTGGTGTGCCGACCCGGCTCGGCGATGCCGCTCCTGCCCATGCTGCGCAGCTCGCGTTCAGTCTCGATGCACTCGGTGGAACCGGTGCGGAGAACCGACCACTCCCCCAGCGGACGAGTCGCCCGCTGCCCGACGTCGCGCACATCGAGGCGTGGCTCACCATCGACGAGCAGCGCGCGCTCGTCGAGCAGTTCCGGGTCTGGGCAGTGCCACCGGCGGGCCTGCGCCATCCGCGGGTTCCGACTGGGCACCTGATGAGCGTGCAATCGGTGTGCCTCGGGTGGCACTGGCAGCCGTACCTCTACTCGCTCACTGCGGATGACACCGACGGGTCGCCGGTCAAGCCCATGCCCAGCCACGTTGTCGCCCTCGCTCGTCGGGCGGTGATCCACGCCGGGGTCGATGCCCGCCGCGAGTTCGATCCGGATGCCGCGATCGTCAACTTCTACGAGCCCGGTGCTCGACTCGGCCTCCACCAGGACGGCGAGGAACCATCGGACGCTCCGGTCGTGACGATCAGCTTGGGCGACAGCTGCACGTTCCGGATGGCAGGCGTCGATCGGCGCACCGGTCCGTTCGTCGACATCGAGCTGAGATCGGGCGACCTGCTCGTGTTCGGCGGCGTGAGCCGGCGGATCTTCCACGGCGTGACCAAGGTCGCGGCGGGCACTGCTCCGGAAGGCCTCGGCCTACCCGCAGGCAGGTTGAGCATCACCGTTCGCGAGACCGGGCTCTCCCGCTCCTGACGTGCGCTGCTCTGCGCCGCGCCCGTCGAGCTCATTCACGATTCGGCTTTGGCCCGGAGGTAGCGGCGTTCCGGTTCGTTGGTCGCCAACTGCGCCGCCTCCAGGTACGCACGTTGCGCCGCCGCTCGATCGCCGTTCATGTCGTGCACGTAGCCGATCGTCGCGTGGAATCGATGGTGGCCGCTCAACCTGACTGCGAGGGTGTCCAGCTCGCGCAACGCTGCCTCGGGACCATCGGTGTGAGCGACGGCAACGGCGCGGTTCAGCCGCACGAGCGGATTGTCTCGGCGTTGCACCAGCAGGTTGTAGAGCGCACGCAGCTGGACCCAGTCGGTGGTGGAGTGGCTGGGCGCCTGATCGTGCACGCCTGCGATCGCCGCCTGCAGTTGGTAGTCGCCCGTCGAATGCTGCGCGAGCGCAGCGGTCAGCAGATGGAGTCCTTCGTTGATCATCCGTCGATCCCACCGTCGCCGGTCCTGCTGGTCCAGCGGGACGAGATCGCCGCCGTGCGTGACGCGCGCGGAACGGCGGGCGTCGGTCAACAGCAGCAGCGCCAGCAACCCGCTGGTCTCTGGATGATCGACGAGGCGAGCGTGCAGCTGGCGGGCAAGGCGGATCCCTTCGTCGGCCAGATCGGCGCGAGTGAGGCGCTCTCCGCTGGTCGCCGCATGACCCTCGTTGAAGATCAGGTAGATGATCTGCATCACCGTGGGGAGCCGTGCGTCGACGAGGTCGGCGGGTGGCCGGCGGAATGGTTCGCCGGCTCTGGAGATCACTGCCTTGGCCCGGCTGATCCGCTGGGCAACCGTGGATTCGGATTGGAGCAACGCGTCGGCGATCTCGCGGGTCGTCAGACCGCCGACCGCGCGCAGGGTCAGCGGAATGGCGGAGCTCGGGTCGAGTCCGTCGTGACAGCACAGGAACAGCAGGGCCAGCGAGTCATCGTCTGACACCGCCGGCTCGACCGGCATGGTCGACCACGAAGCGACGAGTGACTCGCGCCGCCGACGCGCACTGTCCTGGTGATGCCGATCGATCAGCCGACGCCCGGCGACACGAACCAACCAACCGATCGGCCGGTCAGGCACGCCGCGCGCCGTCCACGACTCGAGCGCGACGAGCAGGGCATCTTGCACTGCATCCTCGGCGTCGGCGAAGCGTTCACCGCGCCGCAGCAACACGCCCAACGCGGCCGGGCCTGCGTCGCGGAGCAGCTGCTGGACATCGACCGTTCCGGCGGGATCCACCCGACTTCCTACGACGGATCCGGGGCGCCCAGGATCTGGCGAACCTCGATCGGCTGGCGGATCGGCGCGCCGCCGATGCCCGGAGCCGCCGAGATCCGGGCCGCGATCTCGACGGCGCGATCGAACGACCTGACCTCGACCAATCGGTAGCCGGCGACGAGCTCCTTGGTCTCGGGAAACGGCCCATCGGACACCACCGGTGGATGCTGCCCATCAGACGTGACGACGCGCGCCTGATCCGGACCCGCCAGACCCTGCGCATCGACGAGCTCGCCCAGCGCGCTCAACTCCGCGTTGAGCGCGATCTGGAACTCGATGTGGGTCTGGATGTCGGCCTGGGACCACTCGTTGATCGGGGCCATGCCGGACTCGGCCGGGCCGTAGTTCTGGAGGAGCATGAAGCGCATCAGCAGCCGCCGCTCAGCGATCGAACGCGGCTTGGAGGACGGCGATGTCGAGCTTCTCCATCGTCATCATCGCGTCGATCGCCTGTTGTGCCCGGACACGGTCGGGCGAGCCGAACAACGTGCCGAGCACGCTGGGAACGATCTGCCACGAGAGGCCGTAGCGGTCCTTCAGCCAGCCGCATTGACCGGGTTCGCCACCGTCGGCGGTGAGGCGCCGCCACAGTTCGTCGATCTCCTCCTGAGTGTCGACGCTGACGAACATCGAGATCGCCTCGCTGAACCCGGCGTGGGCGGGGCCTCCGTTGAGCAGCATCAGCTGCCGGCCGCAGAGCTCGATCGTGGCGCTGTAGATCGGTCCCTCCGACGCGCCGACGTGGTCCGACGACGCGCCCGGGAAGATGGACGTGTAGTAGGCGACCGGTTCGGCGAGATCTGTGTCGAACCAGAGAAATGGTGTGATGGACGGCATCATTGGCCTCCTGGCCTGTCAGTTCGTCGCCCCCGAGTGGGTCGACACCAGTGTGTCCGAGCCGAATCCCGGATCTCGACAGGATCGGCGGAGAAAGCTCGTGCGTTACCTGCCAACGGGGCGTCCGGTCCTGAACTTCCTCCAATTGTCGTTGCTGATCGAACACCCGTTCGATAACATGGTTGGCATGAGAGCGGCACTCGATCTCCTCCACCAGGGCACCACCGCCGTGCTCGGTGCGGACATCGCGCTCGTCCCGGTCGACGACATCGGACCGCACGTGTTGTCGATGCAGCTCGAGATGGACCGGATCCGGATCGCTCAATCTCGGCTGTTGCTGGAAGCGGACCGGCACCGGATCTGGAAGCTGTCCGGGCACCGCTCGATCGAGGACTGGCTCGCTGCCAAAGGCAAGACCACGAAGACTGCGGCGTCCAAGCAGAAGCAGCTCGGCGAAGCACTGAACAAATCGAAAGATCTGGCGGACGCGGTCGACGCCGGTGACATCTCCCCGGACACGGCATCGGCGTTGTTGCCCGCGTTGGGGTCGGATCATTCGGGGAGCAACGCCGATCTGGTCGACATCTGCAAAGGCGCCA
>JAOBWO010000241.1 GCA_025463415.1 Acidimicrobiales bacterium
CGCCTCGGTGAGCCGAAAGCGGGCATCTTCGCGACGCTGATGACGGCCGGGGCGTTCGCCGTCACCGTCGGGGTCTTCTTCGACCTGATGTCGAAGACGGCCGAGGAGCGGCACCACATCAAGACGCTGTTCAGCTGGCTGCCGGTCGGAAGCCTGCACGTCGACCTGGCGTTCCTCGTCGACCCGCTGTCGATCACGATGGCGCTGTTCATCACCGGCGTCGGCTCGCTGATCCACCTGTACTCGATCGGGTACATGCACGGTGACCCGAAGTTCAGCAAGTTCTTCCTGTACCTGAACCTGTTCGTGTTCAGCATGTTGATGCTGGTCCTCGGCAGCAACCTGCTCGTGACGTTCCTCGGGTGGGAGGGCGTGGGCACGTGCTCGTACCTGCTGATCAGCTTCTGGCAGACCCGTGACTCTGCGGCGACCGCCGGCAAGAAGGCGTTCATCACCAACCGCGTCGGCGACTTCGGCTTCATGATCGCGATGTTCGTCGCGTTCAAGTTCATCGGCTCGCTCGACTACTCCAGCATCAACCATGCGGCCCAGGCCAAGACGATCACGGGAACCGTCGCGACGGTCATCGTGCTGATGCTCTTCGTGGGCGCCTGCGGCAAGAGCGCCCAGCTGCCGCTGTTCATCTGGCTGCCGGACGCGATGGCCGGCCCCACGCCCGTCTCGGCACTGATCCATGCCGCGACGATGGTCACCAGCGGTGTGTTCCTGATGACCCGGATCAGCCCGGTCATCGGCTACGCGACGCCGTGGGCATCGACCTTGATCGCGGTGATCGGCGTTGCCACTGCGCTGTTCGCCGCCACCGTGGCCCTCGCCCAGAACGACATCAAGCGGGTGCTGGCGTACTCGACGGTGAGCCAGCTCGGCTACATGTTCTTGGCGATCGGGTCGCATGCCTATGTCGCCGCGATCTTCCACATGATCACCCATGCCTTCTTCAAGGCGCTGCTGTTCCTCGGTTCGGGCTCGGTCATCCACGGCATGCACGACGAACAGGACATGCGCTACATGGGCGCGCTCCGCAAGCTGATGCCGATCACTGCGGCGACCTTCATCGTCGGCTGGTTGGCCATCGCCGGCGTTCCGCCGTTCGCCGGGTTCTGGAGCAAGGACGAGATCCTGCTCTACGCCTTCGACAAGAGCCCGATCCTGTGGGCCCTCGGTCTCGTGACGGCGCTGCTCACCGCGTACTACATGACCCGCCAGGTGATCATGGTGTTCTACGGCAAGGCGCACTGGAACGATGCTCGCCCGCACCCCGCCGAAGAGCCGGTCGCCGCCGACGGCGGCGACGAGGCCCACGCCGAAACCCACCACGAGGAGATCCACCCGCACGAGAGCCCGTGGACGATGTACGCACCCCTCGTCGTCCTGGCCGGGCTCGCGATCGTCGGTGGTGGCCTGAACCTTCCGTTCAACGGCTCGACCAAGAAGCTGTCCAGCTGGTTGGCCCCGGTGGTGGAGGTCGGTGAGCGCAGCCTGAAGAGTGGCACCGAGGACATCAAGTGGGTCCTCGCCGGCGTCGCCACGCTGGGCGCGCTCGTCGGCATCGCGATCGCCTACCTCGTCTACTCCAAGCAGAAGATCATGGCGGTGGAGCCCACCGTGCTGGCCAACGCCTGGTACTACGACCAGGCGATCAGCAGCTTCATGGGCGGCCCTGGTCGGGACAGCTTCGAGGGCGTTGCCTGGTTCGACGCCAACGTCGTCGACGGCGCGGTCAACGGCACCGGCAAGCTGGTCCAGGCGTCGGCGGGCATCATCCGCAAGGGCCAGAGCGGACTCGTGCGCACCTACGCCGCCCTGATCGGTGTCGGTGTCGTGCTGCTCCTCGCGTGGTTCTTCATCCGGGGCGTGCAGCAATGAGCGCGCTCCTGGCCGAGTCCGCGGTCATCGGCGGACACTTCCCGATCCTCACCGCGATCATCCTGGTGCCCGTCATCGGTGCCGTGCTCGTCGCCGCCACCACCAAGCGCCGTCCCGAGTTCGTCAAGCTGATCGCGATCCTGTTCAGCGCGTTCACCGGGGCGCTCACGGTGTGGATGCTGGCCTCGTTCAAGACCGGCACGGCCGACTTCCAGTTCACCACCAAGCACGAGTGGATCAACGCCTGGGGCATCAGCTGGCACCTCGGCGTGGACGGCATCTCGCTGTTCCTGATCGTCCTCACCGGCGTGCTGTTCCCGCTGGCGATCATCGGCGTCGATCCGCACCACGACGAGAAGCCATACCTCGCGTGGCTGCTGCTGCTCGAGGCCGGCGTGATGGGCAGCTTCCTCAGCCTCGACCTGTTCTTGTTCTTCGTCTTCTTCGAGATCGTGCTCGTGCCGATGTACTTCCTCATCGGCGGCTGGGGCTACGACAAGCGGGTCTACGCGGCGACGAAGTTCTTCCTGTACACGATGTTCGGCTCGGCGTTCATGCTCGTCGGCATCATCGCCACGGTGTTCATCGCCAAGAACCACATCGGCCACATCACCTTCGACCTCGTCGAGCTGGCCGACAAGGGTGGCTTCGCAGCCTCCACGGGCCGATGGCTGTTCTTCGCTTTCGCGATCGCGTTCGCGGTGAAGGTGCCGTTGTTCCCGTTGCACACCTGGTTGCCGGACGCGCACACCCAGTCACCGACTGCCGGTTCGGTGGTGCTCGCCGGCGTCATGCTGAAGCTCGGCACGTATGGGTTCTTGCGGTTCGGCATCTACCTGTTCCCCGGCGCGGCGCGGCACAGCCGAGCCGTGTTCCTCACGCTGGCGGTGATCGGCATCCTCTACGGCGCGATCGCCGCGGCGATGCAGAAGGACCTCAAACGGCTGGTCGCCTACTCGTCCGTGGCCCACCTCGGGTTCATCGTGCTCGGCACCTTCGCGTTCACGTCGCAGTCCGTGAGCGGCAGCGTGCTGCAGATGATCAACCACGGTGTGTCCACCGGCGCGTTGTTCCTCCTCGTCGGGATGATCTACGAGCGCCGCCACACCCGTGAGATCAAGGCTTTGAAGGGCCTCCAGAAGGTTGCGCCGGTCTTCGCCGCTGCGTTCACGCTCGTGATGCTGTCCTCGATCGGTGTTCCGGGCCTCAACGGCTTCGTCGGCGAGTTCCTCATCCTCATCGGCTCGTTCCTGACCGCGAGGTGGTGGACGGTCGTGGCCGCCTCGGGCGTGATCCTGGCCGCGCTGTACCTGCTGTGGGCGTACCAGCGGGTGTTCCACGGTGAGCCGGACGAGGACAACGCGACCTTCGCCGAGCTGCGGTGGAAGGAAGGCATGGTGCTGCTGCCGTTCATCGCAGCCATCGTGTTCGTCGGTGTCTATCCCAAGCCGATGCTCGATCGCATCGAGCCGAGCGTGAAGACGCTTCTGACCCACGGCGGCTACATCGACGCCGGGTCCACCGATGCCGGGCCGCAAGCCGGTGCCAGCGCAGAGGAGCCCCAGCCGTGATCGGCGCAGATTTCGTCGCCCCATCGATCGACTGGTTCGCGCT
>JAOBWO010000245.1 GCA_025463415.1 Acidimicrobiales bacterium
TCACCACTGGTCTACGGCCTGTACGCGATCGCGATCGGCGGCGCGTTGGCGCTCATCGCCCGCCGGCGCCGCCCGACCACGACCTGATCACTCCCGCGACGAGCGCTGTCACCCAATGTCCGCGCCACGGCGGACATTTGGTGACAGCGAGCGGAACGAGAGGGATTTGAACCCCCGGGGCGTGAACCCTTCCGCTTTCAAGGCGGATGCATTTGGCCGCTCTGCCATCGTTCCGCCGACGACCATATCGCAGTGGAGAACGAACCTCGGCTGGCGAATCTCGTCCGCCGGACTCGGCCTAGTCTGAGCGGATGGACGACGAGCACCTGGACCGGGAGGTCGTCTCGCGCGTGATCCGCCGGGCACTGGAGCTCAGCGGCCCGGTCACCATCGACGACTCGGCGCCCACCGGCGTCCGGCGAGATGCACTGATCGCTGCCGCCGACGAGGTCGGCCTGCCGGTCGTGGCGGTGCTGCGTTCCATCGCGGTCGAGCACCTCGGCCAGTTGCCTGCACCGCGGGTCGGTGACCGCATCGTCGGGGCCGCCGTCATCGCGGTCGACGACGAGATCGCGGGTACGCCGGACGACGTCCTGGCGCGCATCGACCACTGGTTGGTGGACGGCCACCATCGACGACGCGATCGTCTGCGCAGCGGCACGGGGGAGTGGAGCAAGCGGTCGGGTCTGGTCGGCGGCACGATGCGGCGGATGCGCAAGGCGACCGGCGAGGGCAGGCTCGGCGACTACCGGCACGTCGGCGCGACGGCGGAAGACATCGGCACGGGCTCGTCCGCCGTTCGCGTCACCGTCGATCGGCAGACCGATCGCACCTTGGCAGCAGCGGGTGGCGCGGTGGTGATCGCCGGTGGTGCCGGTGGCGTGGTCGCGGCCGCAGTGGCCGGCCCGTTCGTGTTGCTGGCCGCGCCGTTCGTGGTCGCCGGCGGGGTGGGCGTGGCGCTCAGCGGTCGTCGTCGCGCCAAGCGCACCGAGCTCGAGATCGCTCGTCTCCTCGAAGCAGTGGCGGATCACGACACGCCCACGCGCTTGCGCGTCGAGGTGGCGCAGCGCATGACAGGGCGCAGGCCGGCCATTGGCCGGGGGAGCAGCGCTTGCTAGTCTCGGCGCGTCGGCCGCGATCGGGCGCGCCGAGTCTCATCAGAGGTGTCGATGCTCCAGACCATTCCCGCCCGTCGTGGCAAGGCCGTGCGGCTGGCCGCCGGCGAGGCGATCAAGATCATCAACACCCACGGCACCCAGGTCGTCGACTTCTGGGCGTTCGTGGGGAACATGCAGACCGAGTTCGTCGGCATGGAGCAGAGCCGTGCGACGTGGACGCACCTCTATCCCCGTCTCGGCGACCCGCTGTACACGAACCACCGTCGGCCGTTGTTGATCCTCGAGGAGGACACCTCGCCGGGTCGTCACGACACCCTGATGGCGCCGTGCGACAACGATCGCTACGGCCTGCTCGGATGCACCGACTACCACGACAACTGCCGCGACAACATGCACGCCGCGTTGGCCGAGCTCGGCATCCTGGTGCCGTACACGCCGGGGTCGCTGAACGTGTTCATGAACATCCCGTGGTCCGAAGACGGTGGGCTGGCCTTCGAACCGGCGCTCAGCAAGCCAGGCGACTTCGTCGTGTTCCGCGCCGTGCTCGACTGCGTGGCCGTGATGTCGGCGTGCCCGCAGGACATCCTGACGATCAACAGCCAAGCGCCCACCGAAGCCCACTTCGAGATCCTGCCCGCCACCTGACGAGCCTGAATCCGCCGCATTTGCTGATGGATCACGGGATCGGTCGCGGATAGCATGCTCGGCGGAGAGCTGCCAGAGCGGCCGAATGGGGCACCCTGCTAAGGTGTTGATGGTTTCGGCCATCCGTGGGTTCAAATCCCACGCTCTCCGCCAGTTGATCGAACCCCGGCACGGCTTCGGCTGTCCGGGGTTCGTCACGTTTTCGGAACGTTGCGTCAGCGTCTCCCCTGGTCCTGGCCAACAATGTTGCAATCTCATGACGGAACGTGTAAACAGTTCGCTAAGAAGCCATGCGATTGCTCGTGTGGGGGGCGGACACTCGCCCCCTCATCGTCCGCCGCAGCACCTCGGTGCCGCGGTCGGTCGTGAAAGGGAACAGCGAATGTCCGAAGACGATTTTGGGTTCTGGGACGGAGACCGCCGACACTCGTCGACCGGACCCATCCAGCGCCTGAAGCGGGCGACACCCTCGACGGCCTCCGCACCCGCGAGGGCCACCCGCCAGCACCTCGACCAAGCCGAGTCGCACCCGGTCGAGGTGCGACCGGTCGCGCGCCGGTCCGGTCAGCCCAATCCCGTGGCACGTCGGCTCGGCGCGCTGTGCGCCGTGGGTCTGCTGGCGGTGCCCGTCGCATTCGTCCTGCGCGGCTCGAACAACGACGCGACCATCAACGCAGCCGAAGCGGCCGCCACAGTTGCGGCGCCGACCGTCACAACGATCCCGCTGTCCGTGCCGACCGAAGCCGCGGCAGCAGCCGAGATCACGGTCGCCCGGGTCGAGCCATTGGACACCGCACGCCCGGTCGGAGTCGCCACGCCGGCGGTGGCCACCGCCGAGAGGCGGCGTGTGTGCGACATCGACTACACGGTCGTGGCCGGTGACTACTGGATATCGATCGCACGCAACTGGAGCGTGAAGTTGGCCGTGCTGCTGACCGCCAACGGCGCCACAGCGTCGACTCCGCTCTACCCCGGCCGCCACATCTGCTTGCCGGCCGGTGCCCAGCAGCCGACCTCGACCGTCACGGCGACCACCGCAAAACCATCGACGTCATCCGCGACGCCGGCGGCAAAGACCACGCCGACGACCACCAAGACCACGCCGACAACAGCAAAGCCCCCCACGACGACCACGCCGAAGCCGACGGCGAGAACGACTCCGACGACCACGAAGCCGAAGCCCCCGTCGACGACGTCGGCTCCGACCACCGCTGCGCCGACCACCGCTGCACCATCCACAACTGCCGCTCCGCCGGCGAACAACTACACCCGCGCCGAGGTCGAGCAGATCATCCGCAACGTGTGGCCAGATGATCTGGAAGACGAAGCCGTGCGCATCGCCACGCGTGAGAGCAACCTCGTGCCGACCGTGCGCAACTACTGCTGCTACGGGCTGTTCCAGATCTACTTCACGGCCAACAAGTCGTCATTGGTCTCGTGGGGCATCACGTCTGCATCGAGGCTCTACGACCCGCAGGTGAACGCCTACGCCGCGTACGCGATGTACCTCCGCGCCGGCGGCTGGGGCCCCTGGGCGCTGTAGTCGCGTTCGCTCAGTGAGGCAGTGAGTGGACTGCGTTGCCGACGCTGCCCGCCACCGACTGCGCCGCGCTGGAGATCGATCCCGCTGCGCGTCCGGCTGCCTTGCGGCTGGCCCAGAACACCGAGGGGCGCCCACCGGTGTCGAGCGCGCTGGCGAACAGGCCGCCGAGCATCGATGCGTTCTTCAAGAACTGCATCCGCTGACCGGCGCGAAGCTCGGCATCCTTCTCCTTCCAGAACGGGTGACCAGCAATGCTGGTGGGCACGAGCGACGTGGCCAGCGCCAGCGATGCGGCCCGTGGGAACAACCCGAGGGCCAACAGGGCGCCGGCACCGACCTGCACACCGGCGTTGATCTTGATCAGCTGCTCCGGGTCGGTCGGCAACCCGACCTTCTCGGCGATCGGCACGCCGACCTGTTCTGCAGCTGGAATGACCCGCTTCGGGGCGCGAAGGGTCTGGATGCCGCCGGCGATGAACGCCGCGGCGAGCAGTGGACGAGAGAGCGTGCGAGGGCCGAACATGCAGGTGGGATACCCGATCGACCCGGATCTCACACCGTCGCTCCGGCAGGCTCGCCGAGCCTCGGATTTGCGGGTGTCGGTTGGCAACGTCAACGACTACACTCAACAACCGACATCTGCGCTCGTAGCTCAATGGATAGAGCACTTGACTACGGATCAAGCGGTTAGGGGTTCGAGTCCCTTCGAGCGCGCCAAAAAAATACGGTCTCTGACCAGCGATGATACGATGCGAGGACCCGGCCGATGAGGTCGGGTCCTCGGGCGTTTTCGCCCCATGTATCGGAGATGTATCAGTTCGAAGGAGGCACCACCATGGCGTGGAAGCCCTCAGGCCAACCGAAGGTCCGCCAGCAGCGCGACAAGTGGGTCGTGCGTATCGACGGGATCGACACCATCACAGGGAACGACCGTCCGAGACAGCTCGGCACGTATCCGTCCAAACGAGCAGCGACCAAGGCCGCCAGCGAGTTCGCGGCCAAGCGCGACACCGGCGGCGACCGTCAGACCGTCGGCGCGTACGTGAAGCAGTGGGCGGCCGGTCGCGTCGATGTCGCGCCAAACACCCGCGAGCAGTACGAGTGGGCGGCTGGCCACATCGCAGCCGGCATCGGCGCGATCCGCCTCGATCGCCTCGAGCGCGAGGACATCGCCCGGTGGCTCGACGATCTCGCCTCGACCGGCGAGAAGTCGCGCCGCAGCATCCAGATCTTCCGCACCGTCCTCCGAGCTGCGCTCGACGAAGCGGTGGACGTCGGCGACATCAACCGGAGCCCAGCAGCACGAGTCGGCATGCCCCGGCAGGTCGCCAAAAAGGACCGGGTCAAGGACGTCGACGCATGGGACGAAGCCGACCTCCGCAAGTTCCTCGCCGTCGCCAAGCAACATCGCTGGGGGCCGCCGCTGCGACTCGCCGCGCTCTACGGTCTCCGACGCAGTGAGCTGATCGGACTCCAGTGGGGCGACATCGATCTCGCGAAGAAGACCGTGCGCATCGAGCGTGGGCTCGTCGCCGTCAGCAATGGACCGAAGTGGAGCGACGGCAAGAACGCGCGATCACGTCGCGTTATCCCTATCGACACCTCGATGGCGAAGGAGCTCACAGCACACCGGCGGTTCCAGATGGAGGAGCGCCTCGCCGCCGGCAGTGAGTGGGAGGACAACGACTTGGTCGTCGCGACCCGCGACGGCCGGCACGTGTCGCCGCGCAACTTCGACCAGTCGCTCGAGCGCATCGTCAGCAACGCCGGCGTCCCGCGACTGACGTCGCACGGTCTCCGCCACACAGCGGCAACGCACATGGTCCGTCACGCCTCCGACATCGGCGAGATCCGCGCCGCTGCCGACGTGCTCGGGCACAGCCCCGACATGTTGATGAAGACATACGCACACGCCCTGCCGGAGTCGGTGCGAACGGTCACCGACAAGATCGCACGTCGCGCACGGG